>JBFWRL010000006.1:0-66979 GCA_050248915.1 Candidatus Sericytochromatia bacterium | reverse complement strand
ACCCCCCGCCGCGATGCGGTGACCACCGACAGCGCACTCACTTTTCATGTCGGGGCCAACGAAGGCCAATTCCTGAAAATGGGCGTGCAAGACATGCGCGCTTCGGCCCTGCGCATGGAAACCCTCAATATTCTCGGCACAACGGATCAAGACAGCCGCCTCAAGGCCCAAAACGCGATGGGCGCGATTGACGCCGCCCTGGACTATGTCAACACCAACCGCTCCCGCCTCGGGGCCTTTCAAAACCGCCTCGAATACACCATTCAAAACCTGATGGTCTCCAAAGAAAACCTCACCGCTTCCGAGTCGCGCATTCGCGATGCAGACATCGCCGCTGAGACCGCCAACCTCACCCGCGCCCAGATTTTGGTGCAAGCTGGCACCTCGATTCTCAGCCAAGCAAATATCGCACCACAGTCAGCACTTAATCTTTTGAGAGGTTAAACATATGGCGATTCGGATTAATACCAATTTGGCTTCGCTCGGCGCGCAGCGCAATCTGACCAGCAGCAACCAACAACTCAACAAAACCCTCGAACGCCTGTCTTCGGGACTGCGCATCAACCGCGCTGCCGATGATGCTGCCGGGCTGGCTGTCTCCGAAAAACTGCGCACCCAGATCAAAGGCTTTACCCAGGCCACTGCCAATGCTCAAGATGCCATTAATCTGATTGCCACCGCAGAATCGGGACTCGACCAAACCTCGCAGATTTTGCAGCGCATGCGCGAACTCTCCATTCAATCCGCCAACGATACCTTGGTCAATACCGACCGCGCCAAAATCCAAGAGGAGATCAGCCAGCTTCGCCTCGAACTGACCCGCATTGCTGAAACCACCGAATTCAATACCCGTACTTTGCTCGATGGAAGTATCTCACAGTCAACCGGGCGGGAAGAAATGGATGCCAAGGTCAAACAGAGTTTTCGTGGTGGAGCGACCACGCTCCCCCAACTGAATGAATTCTTTGGCACCGTTAACCCCGCAACCATGGGAGCAAAGACACTTAAGGCCGATCAAAAAGTCGCCTTGGTCAACCGCGATTCTGTGCCATTTGATGAATATGTTCCCACTCTGGATGTGGCCTTTCAATACAAAATTGTCAGTTACCAAACAAGTGCCTCAGCACCTGTCAGCGTGGCCATCCAAGTCTCAAACTCGGTGAATGGCTTTCTCTATTCGCTCGATCCCACCAACGCAACCACTTTTACCGACCAAGGCGGCACCGAAGCCGCTTTTGAAGGCAGTCAACTGCGTCTGGCACTTTCTATGCGCCCGCCCAGTGGGGCTGTGCCCAATGGCAATAGTCTCGGCTATGTCATGGTTCAAATTCCCACACAACTGACAGTATCGGATATTGGCAAAACCGCTGTGATTCAGATTACCCCCCAACGCAACCCTGTCACCACCGACAGTTCACTCACCTTTCATGTCGGGGCCAACGAAGGCCAATTTCTCAAAATGGGCGTGCAAGACATGCGCGCATCGGCCCTGCGCATGGAGACCCTCAATATTCTCGGCACCACCGACGAGGACAGCCGTCTCAAGGCCCAAAACGCGATGGGGGCCATTGATGCCGCCCTGGACTATGTCAATACCAACCGCTCCCGCCTCGGGGCCTTTCAGAACCGACTCGAATACACCATTCAAAACCTGATGGTCTCCAAAGAAAACCTGGCCGCCTCCGAGTCGCGCATCCGCGATGCAGATATCGCTGCCGAGACCGCAAACCTCACCCGCGCCCAGATTTTGGTACAGGCCGGCACCGCAATTTTGACCCAGGCCAATCTCGCTCCCCAATCAGCACTCAATCTCTTGGGCTAAGCGACACAAGCCCACTTGAGCCCACTTGAGCCCGCGTTGGATTCGATTCAATTGATAAGCGTCAACATTTAGATTATAATTTTTGATAGACAAAGATGATTATAATCAAAACAAATGAGCCCCTTTTATGAATCTGCGCGATCTGGAATATTTAATTGCATTGGATGAATTGCGCCATTTTCGCAAAGCCGCGGAAAAGTGTTATGTCAGCCAACCCACCCTCAGTGGCCAGCTCAAAAAGTTGGAACAAGAACTGGGTGTGCAATTGGTCGAGCGCACCCGTCACAAGGTCTTTCTCACCCCAGTCGGAACAGAAGTGGTCAAAAAAGCCCGACAGATCATGCAAGATGTGGAATACATCCAAGAATTGGCCCAATTGGCGGGAGACCCCTTGCGTGGCCCCCTGCGCATTGGTCTGATTCCCACCCTGGGCCCCTATTTGCTGCCACTGATCATTCCCGCCATTCGCCAGGGATTGCCCGGTTTGGAACTGTATTTACACGAAATTCAGACCGGCGTGTTGATGGAAAAATTGGCCAGTGGCGAACTCGATGTGGGGCTGCTGGCTCTGCCTATTGAAGCAGAGCATATGCAAAGTCGGATTTTATTTGAAGAAAATTTCTGGTTGGCGGTACCCGAAGCCCATAAATTGGCCACCCAAGCCCAAATTCAGGTCCAGCAATTGGCCCAGGAGAGCATCTTGCTCTTGGATGACGGCCACTGTCTGCGCGATCAGGCCTTGGATGTCTGCACCATGGCCGGGGCCCGTGAAAAAGCCAATTTTCGCGGCACCAGCCTGGAAACCCTCAAACACATGGTCAGCTCTGGCAATGGCGTGACCTTGATCCCGCGTCTGGCGATTCTCAACCCCGATCCCGAAAACGCCCAGGTGCGTTATTTGCCCTTTGAAAAACCCGCTCCATCTCGGCAGATCGGGTTGATCTACCGCAAAAGTTCCCCCCGAAAAAACTGTTTTGAAAGCCTGGGAAAAATCATTCAAAACGCTGTCAAAGGAAGACTTTAAACCATGTGGAACCCCGAACATTACCAAAAGGCCATGCTCTTTGCAGGCATCGCCCATGCCGATCAGCACTTTCCAGGCACCGAAGCCGCTTATGTGGTTCATTTGGCCCAGGTGGCCATGGAGATTCAATACGCCTGGACCCTCGCTCCCGGAGACTGGAACGTGGATCTGGCCTTGCAATGTGCGCTTTTACACGACAGCCTTGAAGACACCCCCACCCCTTATGCCAGCCTCGAAGCCACCTTTGGTCCAGAGGTGGCCCAAGGGGTACAGGCCCTGAGCAAAAACCCCCATCTGCCCAAAGCAGAACAAATGAACGACTCACTCCAGCGCATCAAAACACAACCCAAGGAAATTGCCATGGTCAAACTGGCCGATCGCATCACCAATTTGCAGTCTCCACCGCCCCATTGGGACAGCGCCAAAATTGCCAAATACCAAGCAGAAGCCCGTTTGATTCATGATGAGTTGGGCTTTGCCAATGCCTTTTTGGCCCAACGCCTAATGGCCAAAATCGAAGCCTACACTGATTTTTTAAACCGCTGATACGCTGAGTTTGACCTGTATCAAAGCCCTTAATCCAAAAGCGTGTTATACCTCTTGCAGAATCTGATCATGCAGGAGCTTATATGCCACAATTGCCCTCACCCAAAGCCTGGTTTTTGGGCCCCAAAGCCGAAAACCAGGAATTTTTTGAACGGACCCTTTTGGAGAGTTTTCGCGATTATTGTTATTGGCGTCGCAATTTTCACCCCGAAGACCAGGCTTATATCCGCTCTGAAGACCGCTTAAAACCTGAGTTCTTAGACTACCAAGAGGTGCTCAGCGACCGCCTTTTTGAAATGCTCTCACAACTAAAAAAAAGTATGCCTTTTTTTAGCCCGCGTTATTTGGGCCATATGGTCAAAGATTTGCTCATGCCAGGCACCTTGGGTTATATCGCCGCCATGTTTTACAACCAAAACAATATCACCCAGGAGTCGGCCACCATCACCACCCGCTTTGAAGCCGAAGCCCTTAAGACGATTGTCAACATGCTGGGATACAGCGAAGATCAGGCTTGGGGCCATCTCTGTTCGGGGGGCACCGTCGCCAATATGGAGGCCCTCTGGGTGGCCCGCAACGTACGGCTTTTTCCCTGGCAGGTGGCATTGGCCTGTCAGCGGGCCCAGCCCGCAGAGCAAACACGGCTGAGACAGTGGGTCAACACCCATCACGTTGATTTTCCCTGGCAAAACCCTGCGCTTTTAACAGTACAAGCGACCCTCGATCTGCAAGCCAAACTCTATCAATCCCTGGCAGGAGAGCCCGATCTGGCCAGTTTGCTTCACCAACACTCGGTGGTTCATCTTGGGCTGCTGTCTTTTGCGCGGGCCTGCCAAACAGAATTGGGGGCCCCCGCCTGGAATTTACGCGTGGCTTATAGTCAAAACGCCCATTATTCGATGCGCAAAAGTCTGGGACTCTTGGGGTTGGGTGAAGAAGCCGCTTTAAAAATTGCCTTAGACGTAGATTTGCGCATGGATTTAAATGACTTGGAACGGGTCTTAAACCAATTGGATCACAACGATCTCTTATTGGCTGTGGTGGGGGTCTATGGCTCCACCGAAGAGGGGGCCATCGATGATTTTGAGGGCCTGGACCAATTGCGCCAAAAACGGGAACAGGCAGGGCTGCCCTCTTTTTGGCTGCATGCCGATGCCTGTTATGGGGGTTACGCGCTGTCGCTCTTGGCCCAAAACAATTCCCCCTGTGAAACCGAGCCCAAAAATGAAGCCGAAATGGAGCCTGCCGCCGCTTTACAGACATTTTTACAATCCGTGGCCAAAACGGCCCAGGCCCGCAGCAACGAAAAGGGCTTTTTGGCCTGGAACCTGCAACGATGCCAGCGGTGGTTAAACGTCTCTCGGGCTTTATCTCTGGCCGACTCGATATCTCTCGACCCACACAAACTGGGTTATTTGCCTTATCCGGCGGGCTCTGTGGCCTATCGGGATTATCTCTCGCGGGAATTCATCCGCTGCGAGGCCCCTTATCTCAACAGCGAAGCGGTGACTGAAACCCAAGCCTGGAACACCCCTTATCCTGGCAAATACACCCTCGAAGGCTCCCGTCCCGGTGCAACGTCAGCGGCCATCTGGTTGGCCCATCAGACCGTGCCCCTCAATCGGCAGGGCCACGGGCGACTGGTCGCAGGCACATTGGTGGGCAGCGTCTATTTACAAGAAATGCTCAAAACGGTGATAGCCCAAGAATTGCCTGGAATCAACTGTGTTTTTCTCTGTCCTGAACCAGATTTAAATATCCTCTGTTATGGCTTTTCGGGCCATTGGCAAGGTCAGGAACTCACTCTCAAAGAGACAAACTTTTTGGTCGAAGCGCTCTATCAGCGTTTACTCGCACGCGAAGTCCAGCCCCAAGAGACCCAAGATTTTATTGTCTCCATGACCCGACTGGAAGTGGGGACCTATCACCAGACGCAATTGGAAGGTTATTGGCGGCGGCTTTCTGGCAATCCCTTGGCCAGCTTGGGCACAGAAAAGGGTCTGGCTTTCATCCGGACCGTGGTGATGGATCCCTTTTTAATCGAAGCGGTCACCCGTGCGGATTTCCAGGCTCAGACCCGTTCCCTGTGTCGGCTCTTTGCCGCAACCCTGAGCCAGCAACTCACACAAATTTTGGCCATTTTGAGGGTTTAAGATCGGAGAAAAAGCTTGATTCTGCTTGGATTGAAGGACTTCCCATGCTAAAGTATGGCTAAAGTGCAAAAATACCGGAGCAATGGCATGGCCTATTTACTCGATGACTTCAGCAATGAAGACGGCGTATCCCTGTTTGGGACAGAGTGGATTCTCTTCTCAGATACCGTGATGGGGGGCGAGTCCCAGGCCTATACCCGGAGGCTGAGCAGTGACGCTGGGCATTGTCTGGAGTTGGGGGGCCATGTCAGCTTGGCCCATCAAGGGGGGTTTATTCAATTGGCCCTGCCCCTGGTCCACTCCCGTTATCTATTTGACGCGCGCCACTTTCAGGGCATTCACCTAATGGCCCGGGCAGATCAGCCCGAGGGTTGGTTTGTGCACCTGCGCACCCGAGAATTGAGCATGCCCTGGCAACATTACCGGGCGGTGTTTTTTCCCACCCCAGACTGGGCCGTTCACCAAATTCCGTTTGAATTGTTTTATCCCGTCAGCACCAGTCACCCCTTGAATTTAGAGCGGCTGACACGGATTGGCATTGTCGCGGGTCAACGGGAATTTAAAGCGGCCATTCAAATCCAAGAGTTGGGTTTTTATCCTGGCTAAAACGGCCAAATTGGGGCTAGAGCTTTAAGACACTCACTAGCCAGGCAGAGGCCATTTGCTCACACAGACAATAAAGGCTGGCTTCGATTTTTTCGATTTGCCAGCCCGATTGAAAGTACTTTTCCAGCTCTTTGCGTGAAAGTGGGTAGACATCTGCGGCACTCAAGGCCTCGTTTTCGCTCACGCACAAGATAAACAGACGGCTGCCCGGAAACATCACATGGGCCAACCCAGAAAGGTATCTTTTGCGCTCTTTGTCGTTCAAACAATGCAAGAGACCGCTGTCAATCACCGTATGAAAGCCTTCCCCCAGAACATCCAATTCCAGGGCGTTGCCGACCACAAAAGTGGCCTCTAAAGCCTGACTTTGGGCCTGTTGACGGGCCTGCTGAATCAGCGTTTGATCCCAATCAATCCCCCAGACCATATGGCCACGGGAAGCCAAGAGCAGCGCATTTTCACCCAGACCACATCCGACATCCAACACATCACCCACGATCTGCTCTTGATTGGCGAGCGCTTCAATTGCAGGCTGGGGTTTGCCAATCGCCCAGGCACAGACAGGCGGGGGCGATTCAGAGGCCGAAACAAGATTGACGGGGGACAGTGTTGGGCGGACTTTTGTCGCTCTTGGCATAGTGAAAACAAGATCTCCAGGTTCTTAGCTGTGAACCCTATTGTACCGGGACTTCAGCACATTCATGTGACAAAACAACAACATTTAGATAGAGGGAACATTTGTATCTCTTTATCCCGTCAAAGATCACACGCCTGCCCGTTTCAACCCCAGACCAATCCAGAGGATAAAAAAGATGAAAAAGAGATATTTGCCGACTTTTGGTGCATTTTACTTGAGTTTTCAGCTATTATTGGGCTGTGGTATTTTCAAGAGTTCCCCTTTTTCCGACAAAGAAGCTGTTCGGGTCAGTGGCCAAATCCAAACCGCTGAAGGCCAGCCTTATCAGGGCCGTGTGAAAGTCGTCACCGCGCGCGAAACATATTCCCCCGAGACAGATACCCAAGGCCGCTTCCGCTTGGATTTATTGGGCTTTGAAACCAAAGGGGGTTTGGACCAGGCAATAGAGATTCAATTTTCTGCCAGCCACCCCGATGGCAGTGAGGTGAGCCAATCAAAAGCCCTGTTCAAAAGTGAACAGGAACTGCCCCCCATGCGTTTTTGGAATGGCCTCAGCAGTCCCCCAAACAATCACACCCTCAACAAGGCTGTCCCGATTGGTTTTGGCTGGGAAATTGCTCCCAACCCTGACGCCAGATACCTGGAATTCCAGGTATCTGTCAGACATGCCCGTATCGGCACGATTTGGAGCGAGAAGACCCAGAACGGCTTTCCAAGCCGCCCCCTGCCCTTGGAATTATTGGAAAACCAGAGCAGCTATACGTGGGATGTCACCGCTGTTTATCCTGAGTACCGGGCCAAAAGCAGTGTTCGCTCCTTTCGCACAGGCGATTTACATACCGTCTTGCCGATTCAGTCTGTGCAAATTGCTGGCCAAAACAAACCCCCGTTTTTTGACGGTTTTTACCAATCCGAGCTCAAAGACAGTTTGGATCTTAACCCAGATCAACCTATAGACGTGAGCGTGGATCTGGGAAAATCACAGTCACTTGGCACCCTGGTGCTGGCGAGCACTGGTTTTTCTGCCAATCTTAAAATTTTTGCAGGGGAGCGCCCCGAAAAAACAAGCACGCCACTGATTCAAGAAGCGATAAATGATTATCAGGTCATGACCTTTCCCGAAGGAACCAAAGCTCGTTATATTGTATTGGAACTTTCTGGTCGCGGTGGTTTTCGCTCTATTCAAGAAATCCGGGTTTTGGCCCCCAAGCCTTAAAAACGAAATAATACATTGCACAAAAAAAGGAAACACTATGCAGTTTGTCTGTCTTTCTCCCCATTTCCCCGAAAATTTTCAACTCTTCTGGCAACGCCTACACGAAGCGGGGGTAAAAGTCTTGGGCATCGCTGACTGTGCCTGGGAAGACCTCAGCCCACAAATCAAAACTGCGCTGACCGAGTATTATAAAGTCGAAGACATGCACAACCGCTCCCAATTGGAGGCTGCCTGCCAGCATTTTATTGATCGCTACGGCCCGATTGATCGGCTCGAATCCCACAATGAATACTGGCTCGAAACAGAGGCCTATCTGCGCTCTAAATTTGACATACCCGGCCCCCGAGAAGAAAGCATTCGCGATATCAAAAGCAAAGAGCGCATGAAAGAACTCTACCGTGCCGGGGGAATCCCTGTTGCGGCAGGCCAAGTGGTGCAGGGAGAGGCTGATTGTCGCCGTTTTATCGCGGAGGTGGGCTTTCCTGTCGTAGTCAAACCAGATATCGGGGTAGGGGCAGCCAAAACCTGGAAACTGGAATCAGAGGCTGATTTGACTCATTTTCTCGACCAGGCCGGAGAGACCGCTTATCTGATGGAAGAGTTTATCCAGGGCGAACTCTATTCTTACGACGGTCTCACCAATGCCCAGGGTGAAGTTGTGGCCGCTTTCTCTCAATACTTCAGCAATGGCATCATGACCGTGGTCAACCACGATCTGGATCTCTATCACATGGTCCTGCGCGACATTCCTCCTGAACTGGAAGCCCTCGGCCAAAAAGTCGTTAAAATCTTTGGTATTTGCGAACGCTTTTTTCACTTTGAATTTTTTCAAAAACCCAATGGCCAATGGGTCGCTTTGGAAGTCAATATCCGCCCACCGGGTGGATTATCGATGGATTTGTTTAATTTTTCCCGAGACTGGGATCTCTACAAAGGCTATGCAGAGGTGCTCTTAAGCGGCGAATTAAAACAGCCCGCTAATCGCAGTGAATATGTGGCCTATGTGGGCAGAAAACATGGCAAAAACTATCAATTGAACCATGCAGATATTTTGCAGCAATACTCAGGGGAACTCATTCACCAACAACCCATGGCTGAGATTTTTTATCCGGTCATGGGCCATACCGGCTATGTTCTGCGCTCTGCCGAACGGGAACACTTACAAAACGTGATCACCGCCATTCACGCCACTGGTTAAATGGTCCGAAAATACCCAGCAGAAATCTTTTACAGGCTCTCAGCCAGCAAACAGCTCAAGCAAGATAACCTGCGCCAGTCAGGTTGATCTTGCTCTGTCTTGCACGGTTTATAATCTCAGTTACTCGCCGGTGGCCTGTTTCATGGCCTTGTTGGTTTGGCTGGTAATGCCGTCCATCCACTCACCCAATTTGAGGGCGGCGTGAGCAGCGCCGGCAGTCACCAAAGCGCCCACCGTTACAGCACCCGTGGGAATGACCGCGGGCAAAGCCACAATACTTGCCGCTTCTGCAGCCATGGCTGTGCCCCCAACGGCCGCCGTTCCCAAGGCCACATTGCGCAAGGTGCGCAAACTGTCCAAGGTTTTAGAGGTACTGCTCTCCTCTGTTTTTTGAACCTTACCGGCCCCAACGACATTATTTACATTTTGCATAAAACGCGTCCCTTCAAAAATACATACTTAATCAAACAAGGAGACCACCACTTCCGCTGACCCCTGCTGAACCAAAACAGTTTCAAGTGCATCCACCTGCATATGCTCAAGCGCATCAGAAGCCACATGGCGGGTTTCGGCGGAAACCAAACCCAGACGCTGCTGCAAAAGCGCAGTCGCCTGATCAATTTGAGCAAAGAGCATCACCACATTGTGCAACAATTGCTCTTCGGGCCGATAGGCATATTCACGGGCTTCGAGAGCAGCCCCAATCATGACATCCAAACAGGCCAATAAGCCTGGTAAAATGATTTTTTCCCATTCAGCGCGATCCGCAGCTTTGACAGAAGATGTTTTTAGCTGGTTTTTTTTATGTTCGCAGATCTCGACAGAACGGCCCAAACCGTGCAAATAATCATCAACAGAGATTTGATTCTCTTTATAAGCTTTGATTAAAGGAATAATTCCCTGTGGTAATGACATTTTCCCGGCGAATAAATTCAGATTTGAGTCTGGTTTTTTGCGTTAAAAAACAAAAAAATGGATCAAACACAAAAAACCACGTTACATCTCTCTATCGTACAATAAAATCGCCCGTGGAATCAATCCGCTTGTGCGACAGGTTCTGCCTCAGGCTTTAAGACCTGATGGCTCTGATAGTGAATACCGCCATTTTTAAGCTCGCCCACCATTTGGATAAACGCCCCATTTTCACCAGGATATTTGCCCAAAATTGTGACCATGTACTTTTTCTTCTGGCTGGCACTAAAAACACTCATGACAAAGAGGGCCTCTTCGATCATCAGCACCTGTCCAATGATTTCCACCGCATTTTCTTTGATCAGGGTGCGGCGCAAATTGGCAATTTTAATCGTGGGAGATTCATCAATCTGGCGATACTGCGCCGCTTTTTGTGAATAGGTGGGCCAAAAAGCGAACATAATCTCACGCTCCAGAAACTTCTGAATCGGATACTTGTTTTGTAAATCGCGGCGGCGTTCGTCTTCAAATTTGTATTTAAAGCCTTCGATTTCAATCACGCCGCGCTTTTTGCGGGGGTCCACCTCAACAATGGTGCCTTTGGCCATGCCAATGGCACGCTGAAAATCCTGGGTAAGGGGGTGTTCTGGCAAAAGAAAGAGCGACTCTTGAATTGCAATCGTGGGACTCTGACGGCGGGGAGGCCGAGAGCGGTCAAAATCTTTGCGGGGATAGCGGTTGTCGCGATTATAGCCACCGCCACCTTCGCGGCTTTGATAGCGGTTATCGCGGTTATAGCCACCGCCGCCTTCGCGGTTTTGATAGCGATTATAGCCACCGCCGCCGCCACCTTCACGGGGCTGATAGCGATTATCGCGGTTATAGCCGCCGCCTTCACGGTTATAATTGCCACCTTCGCGGGGTTGGTAGCGGTTGTCGCGGTTATAGCCGCCGCCCTGGTTATAATTGCCACCGCCTTCACGGTTGTAATTGCCACCTTCGCGGGGCTGGAAGCGATTGTCGCGGTTATAGCCGCCGCCCTCGCGGTTGTAATTGCCGCCTTCGCGGTTATAATTGCCACCTTCGCGGGGCTGATAGCGGTTGTAGCCACCTTCGCGATTATAATTGCCGCCTTGCTGATAGCCACCACCCTCGCGGTTGTAATTGCTGCCTTCGCGGGGCTGAAAACGATTGTCACGGTTGTAATTGCCGCCGCCCTCGCGGTTGTAATTGCCACCTTCGCGGGGCTGGAAGCGATTGTCGCGGTTATAGCCGCCGCCCTCGCGGTTGTAATTGCCACCTTCGCGGTTATAATTGCCACTTTCACGAGGTTGGTAGCGGTTGTAGCCCCCCTCACGATTGTAATTGCTACCTTGCTGATAGCCACCGCCCTCGCGGTTATAATTGCCACCTTGTTGATAGCCACCACTCTCGCGGTTATAATTGCCACCTTCGCGGGGCTGATAGCGATTGTCACGGTTATAATTGCCGCCGCCCTCGCGGTTGTAATTGCCACTTTCACGTGGGGCAAAATGGGACTCTGAATTCGGGCCGGGCTCACTCTGGCGCTGCTGGGAATCTTCAAAACTGGTTTCGTTTTCGGAATGACGCTCGTGGGAATACTGATCTTGGGAATGACGGTCTTGGTATGTCATAGCTTTCTCTCCCGGATTGGTTCTCTTATTATACCCTAATCATTCAAGATTATTCAGGATTATTCAGGCTTTGAAAGCAGGGTTTCAAGATTCACATTTGGCTTTACAAGCCTGTTTATCGCCCCGTTTACAGGCCTGTTGAAAGTCGGCCTGCGCCTTGGGACAGTTTTTGAGCATCATCCAGGCTGTTCCACGGCTAAACCAGACCGCAGTCAGGCTGGGATCCAGGGTCAGGGCCTGGGTGTATTCTTTGATGGCCAGTGTGTACTTCTGTTGCGAAAAATAGATCCGGCCGCGGCGGGCAAAAATCTGGGGATCTTTGGGAGCCAATTTATAGGCCTGTTCCAGATCCGCCAAGGCCAAATCCGATTTTCCATTGGCAAGATAACTGAGTGCTCGATTGGTATAAGCTTTGACATATTTTGGATCGATTTTTAAAGCTGCATCAAAATCCTGAATCGCTTCGGTTTGTTTTTTGAGATGTTGAAAGACCACCCCCCGATTGTGAAGCTGAACGGCGTCTTGGGGCATCAACTGCACAGCCAGGTTCAAATCTTCCAAAGCCAATTCAAACTTGCCCAGATGGGTATAAATCAAGCCCCGATTGCCGTAGGCCTCGCCATCGGTGGGAACCTGCTCAATGGCACTGGTATAGTCTTTTAAGGCTTCTTGATAGCGTTTAAGTCGGCTATAAGCACCTGCCCGATTAAAATAGGCATCTGCATGTTTGGGGTCGAGTTTGATAACTTGGGAATAGCCTTCAATCGCTTTGGCGAACTCCCCTTTGCTCAACCAGGTATTGGCCTGGTTATAATGGGTTTCGAGGTCAGTGGCCAGAACCCCCCAAGTCAAAGTAAACATCAACCCCGACAAAATCACGTGTTTCAAGCGCATCATGAGCGGCATCCCATCTTCTCTCAGACATGTTATTTTGTCTGTTATTCTAACATAGACGCAGCCGAGAATTGAGTGTGCTCCTCACTTTCGATCTTTCGATCTCCAAGAAGCATGCAAATTCAACGAATCAGAAGCAGATATCCCAGACCGGCACTCTGTCTGAGCGGAAGAATTTAGCCTGACATCCTCCCCGCCATGTACCCTAAAGGGCATCAAAAATGACGGGGGTTCCTGATTCACCGAGCAAACTTACTTGCTTCTGTTTCCAGATTCAAGCAGCGGCTTGTCTCTCCTCAGGCGTTTCAACATCTCTAGGATGTCCGGTTCCTGTGTGCCCCACAGTACCGATTAAGCCTAATCCTTTGCTGAGTATATTCAGTGCAGCGTTGTGGTCACGGTCTAATTCCAGACCACATGATTCACAGTGATGCACCCGTTCACTCAGACTTTTGGCAACCCGCTCACAACAACCACTACAATCTTGGCTGGTATGATGGGGGGAGACAATGACAAAGCCCTTGGAAAATACTTGGCTGAAATATTCTAACCATCGCTTAAGCTGTTGCCAGCTTGCATCTGAGATAGCCTTTGCTAGATTGTGGTTTTTCAGCATGTTTTTTATCTGAAGGTTTTCAATAACAACCAAGTCGTGAGAATGGTATAGCGCCCTCGCCGCTTTAATAGCGAAGTCTTTGCGTTGTCTTTGTACTTTCAGATGTTTTTTAGCCAAACGCTTGATTTGTTTCTTTCTGTTAGAAGAACCTTTTTGTTTACGTGATAGTCTGCGCTGTGCCTGCTTCAGGGCTTTTTCCGCACATTTCAGCGTTCTGGGGTTTTCAAGGGTATCTCCATTGCTGTCAGTCCAAAGATGACTGATGCCCATATCCAAGCCTACAATTGAGCCTGTGCTGGTCAAATGTTCTTTGCGCTCAATGTCCAGACAGAATTGGGCGTAGTATCCATCTGCCCTTCGCACAAGACGCACCCGTTTAATCTTGTCTTGAAATTGATTCAGACATTGTTTCCCAATGAGCTTGAGAGTGCCTATGCCACACTTGTCTGAAAAATGGATGCGTTTGCAGCCATCCACCAGTTTCCAACCGGATTGTTTGTATTCAACAGAACGGTTGTCCTTTTGAAATTTGGGATACCCTTTTTTACCTGGAATCTTTTTCTTGCAATTTTCAAAGAACTTGGAAATAGCACTCCAAGCTCTTTCTGTGGCTTGTTGTCGGGCTGTTGAGTTTAGTTTATCTGAAAATTCAAACTCTTTCGGAAGCGAAGCAGCAAGTTTGTAGAGGTCATTCTTACCAGAGCCTCGATTATCCATCCAATACCGTATAGCTTTGTTTCTAATGAATTGTACTACACGAATGGCTTCATCTATCGCTTGATACTGATGAGGCTTGCCTTTGAGTTTAAATTCATACACTAACATAAGGGTATTATACTGCATATTACGCTGAAATTTCTAGTATAAAATAAAAATAATTGAAAGGTTATGACCCAGCTTCGCTGAGTATGTCTTATATCCCCCACCTGAAGGAAGGGGCTTTATTACGGCATGTCTGGTAAACTGAAGAACAAGCTGTGCCTTAAAAGGAGCCTGTCCATGTCTGAAAAATCGTCTGAAGAACCGTCTGAAGAAACATCCTCCTCCCTCGCTGAAAATCTCTATCCCTTTGACCCGATTTTTGCAGAGGCCCTTTTGACCTGGGTCGGTTCTTTTCAGGAGAACTTTTTTTGGTGTGCCAAAAAACAGTTTCCACTCGAACCCCAGGTATTTGAACAATGGCACATAGATCACGATATTCACCCCTATCTCTTGGTTGAAAATGAAGAGGCCATTGCCTATGGTGAAGTCTCTTGGGCCAGTGGCAGCGAAGAAGCTGAACTGATGCGTCTCTTGGTTCATCCCGAATGGCGGGGCAAAGGCACAGGCGGCCGCTTGATCCAGGCCCTCTTAGAGACCCTCGATGCCCAGATTGTCAAAGAAGTTGTGGCCCGCATTATCCCCCAAAATGATGCCTCTCGCCGCATTTTGGAGAAACAGGGATTTGTCAGAATGGAGCCCGAACGCGAGGCGGAACTCAATCAATGGGAAGCCCAAGCCTTCGAATGGTGGCGTTATGCCCACGCCTCCGTCTGACGAGGCCTATCGCAGAGCGCTGGTCGACACAGCCTCGGTGCCCCGCGCCATTCTGCTGCTCTATGATCGCTTGATTCTTCTGCTCGAACAGGCTTTGGCTCAGAGCAGTGTCAATGGCAGCCAATCCCGGCAATTGCTGTCTTTGGCCAGCCAAATTTTGACCCATTTATTGGCAATTTTTAGCCATTCCGACGAACAGGCCTACCAACATCTCTATCTCAGTCATGAATATTTGGCTCAGGCCCTGCACAGAGAATTCAGACAGGGTGGCACCCATGCCCAAGGCATAGCCGAAATTTTAAACACGCTCAAAGACTACCGGCGTACGTGGCGCCAAGGCCTGAAAATTCGCCCCAGGCAACGCAACCGCCCGGGACCCCTCAACGTCAGACATCAATCAGACATCAAACCCAGCCCTGAAACCTAACTGCCAAAAGAACCGCCGCTGGAGCCAAAGAGTAGCCCATACAGCGAAGAGGTATTGGCTGAATTTTGCGCAAAGAGCGCAGCCCCCACTTGGGCCGTCACCTGGGCTTTGGTCAGATTCATCGTCTCTTCTGCCACATCGGCATCTTGAATATCAGAGAGATATTGGCTCATGGTAATTTGTTTATTGCCAAGATAATCTAAATTGGATTCCAAAAGTCGCTGGTAAATGCCAACCTGATTGAGCACATCCAGGCTCTGTTCAATGGCTGCATCCACTGTGCGCAGGGCATTATTGCCACGCAAACGCGCCAGCGCATCGCTGTCGCCACTGCGAAAGGTACTCAATCCCTCTAAATGCAACGAGTCAGCGGTGAGTTCGTTGATATTAAAACTCAGGGTATTGCCCTCTTCGCCGCCAATTTGAAAAACCAAACCGCGGTTTTCAAAGCGGCCCAAGATCGCCGGAGAAATGGCCACCTCTGCCACCACGCCATTGCTCGGCAGAGAAGTGAGGTCCAAATTGATCGCAGAGCCCGTGCCAGTGGTATTGCCAATGGCCCCCGAACTATTGGTGGTAGAAGTGGCCGCAAAATTACGGGTTTGGCTGCCTGTTAAGGTGAAATTGGGAGAGGTGCCCGAAAAACTGCCGCTGTAGCTGTCACTGGTCACCGTGGGGGTCCCGGCGGTGGTTGAGGCATTGATCGCATTGCCCAGCAACAAAACACTTGCCAAATTGGTGGCTCCGCCAAAGCTGATACTCGAAATATCTGCTGGGGCCGTGGGCGTGGTGTAGAGATACGGGGTATCCCCCACACCGGGCGCAGTGGCACTCGGGCCAAAGGCCGTTGGGGCCGGATTGCCACTGAAGGCATAAGTTGCACTGTCGAGGGTCAGAGTATTGGCATTGACGGTGGGTGTGGCCCCACTGGGGTTGGCAGCGGCTTGACTGGCTGGATTGCTCAAATTGGCGGTATCAACCACATTGATACTCAAACGCCCCGAGGCAAAACTGGCCTCGTAATCTTTGTTGCTGGGAGCCGCGCCATTGTTATAGCCATTGATGGCGTCGATGATATTTTGAATGGTGGAGGTCGAAGCCACGGTAATCACGTCGGTGCCATCAATCCGCAGGGTTTGGCCGACCAAGCCACTCAGCCCCTGCAAAGCGGGGGAAGGGGCTGTCAGCAACTCGGTAAAGGTCAAAGAGGAGGGATTGCTGACGTTTAAGCCGCTATAAGTGGCCCCATTGTCGATATCGGTGCTGCTAATTGTGGACTGAGACACCCCTGTGCCCGTATCGGCCACATTGGCAATATTAAAGAAGTCCTGCAAAGCGGTGCTGGTCGCATTGCTGCCAAAGGTAATGCTGTTATTGGCTGGGGTTGAAATACCTGCGCTCAAATCAGCCAGAGAATAGCTGAGGTAAATACTGGCTGTGATCTCACGGGGATCAGTGGCACTGACATCAGCACTGTTGTCTATATCTGAAATACTGGTGACAATGCCCCCCACCGCCGGTGCATTGATCACCCCACCGGCGGTATTAAACTGGGCTGCCGTCATCCCTTCGGGAATCAGGTTAAAAAAGTCGGCAATATCGTAACCATTGGGCTCACCATCGGTCCCGGTTGCGCCCGAGAGGTCAAACTCAACATGATCGCCAAAAGCCGTTGAGGTCGTGTATTGGGAGAGGTCAAAGCTGAGCCGATCATCCAGAGAAGCATAAGAGAAAGAGGCCACCACCACCCCTGAGGTGCCCATGGCTTTGTTGAGCTGGTTATTGATCTCTGTCACGAGTTCATCGATGGTCAAATCGCTGGGATTGTTGACCGTGACAATATCTGAAGATTTAGAGCCAAAGGCCAATTTGAGCTGAGAGTTTTCGATCTCGGTATTTTCAACAATGCCCAAACCCGAAGTGGCCCCATCGGGAGGATCGTTGCTGATCGTGACCTGCCCCGTGGTGGCGTTAAAACTCGCGGTGACGTTGGCTGTGGAATCAGCAGTATTGACCGTAACCCCAAAGGCATTGACCGCATCAATCACGGATTGAATGGTATCGCTATCGGGGTCAAAATTATAGCTGAACACGCCATTGGAGCCAAAATCAATGGTAAAAGGCCCACCTGTGGTGAAATCGGGCAAACTGGTGGCCCCACTGGTCAAGCTGACATACGGCGTGCTGAGTTCGCCCAAGGAGCGGGTCAGGTCTGTGGCAGACAGGCCCGTATCTTGGGTGCCCGTCTGGCTTTGCTCGCCAGTCACATCGGTGATCACAACGCGGGTGCGGTTGCTGTAGTCTGCGCCCACCGAGAGCACATCCCCGTAAAACTCGGTGTTGTAATCCGTGATCTGGTAATTATTCACAGTATTGCTCAGGCCAAAGAAACTGAGCAGATTGGCCCCCGAGCCGGTATAACTGACCGAGGTATCGAGGGGAATATCCCCTGAGGCGGCAAAATAGGTGCCGCCGGGCAAGCTATCGGGATCAAAGCTGCCGGTGGGCAAAAAAGAGGTGATATCTGGATAATTGGGCCCCTGGGCAGCGGGGTTGAGAGAGGCAAAACTGCTATAGGGCCCGCCCACAGACGTGGGGGTGCCCGCGGTGCTATACGCCGAGGTGCGGGTAGTTGTGGCTGAAGCCGTATTGCTATAGCTCACCGAAAAGGTGCCCGCCCCGCTGTTATAAGTGGCACTCACCCCCGAAGTGGCTCCCTGAATCGCAGTAAGTACCTGATTGAGGGTGGTACTCGATTGTACGTCGATCAGATTATTAAACGCTGTGCCCCCCAGGCTCAGATTGAGGGCACCATAATTGACCGTATTGAGGCGGCCCGAAGCCACCAAGCTGCCAATGCTCTGATCCAGTTCCGTGCTCGACAAAGGGCCACTCACCCCAGCGGTGCCCCCGGTAATGGCCGCGACGTTAAAACTGGCAGTGGCCCCACCGGCGGTCAAACTCACAGCGGTCGGCGCAGTGGTGATATCGTTATAGGTCAAAGCCACTCCCGCGTTGGCGGTGCTCACTTCGAGGCCATAGCCCCCGCTGCCATTGGCAAAAATCCGAAACTGGACCGAGTCAAAGGCCGAGGTATCGGGGTCAATGGTCGGCGCACCTGTTAAAAAGTCGAAGGCAGTGCCGCTGGCATCTTTGAGACTGGCGTTATAGACAATATCTCCCGATGCAGCGCTGGGCAAAACAAAGTCGGTCAGAGAGCCATCGAGCAATTGACGGGTGTTAAAAATCGATTGACGCGAGAGATAATCGGTGTTTTCGACCAATTTATTGATCTCAGACTGAATCCGCGAGCGATCGGTGGAACTGGCTGTATCGCTGATACTTTCGAGAATCAATTCGCGCATCCGCTGCAAATTGCTCACCACCCCCTGCACACTATTGGCTGCTGTGTCTGCCAAGGTAATCGATTGCTGGGTATTGTCAGCGGCCTGGCGATTGCTGACCAATTTGGTTTGGGCGCGCCGGGCCAAGGTAATGCCGAGCGGATCGTCTGCCGCACGGTTGATTCTCAAGCCTGTGGTCAGGCGCTCAATCGTGCGATTGAGCAAATTCTGGTTGATTCCCAGCGTGCGCTGCAAAACCAGCGAATTATAGGCAAAATTAGAGAGTGGGTTTACGCTCGACATCCGTGTTGGCCTCTTCTGTCTGTTCCTGGGTCTGGTTGAAGACGGGCGAAATAAGCTGATGTAATGCAAATTCAAAAATGTTGTAATACAGATCTTAACAAAGAAAATGACTTTTTGTAAACGATTGAATAGCTATATTTTGTCATGAAAGCCAAAAATATTCAAAAATAACCCAATATTGCCAAATGTAAAAAAAATGTCAAAACATTGTATAAACATTATGTAAACAATGTAAAAAAAATGTCTCAACAGGCCGAAAAATGGCTGTTTGACAAGCAAAGAAGGGTTTAGCTCTGGGCCGCTGACAAGCCTTGTATCAAATGAGCGAGGTCTTGCCGCTCGGGCATCAAGGCCGATGCTTTGTGAAGATAGCGCAAGGCCTCTGAAAATTGCCCAATCTGACTGTAGGCCTCGCCCAAATTAAAATAGAGCATGCCCATGCGCAAGCCCGCCACGGCAGCCTCTTCGGGCAAAAAAGCCAAAACTTGCAGATAGTTTTCGATCGCTTCGGGGAATTGTTTGAGCCGAAACAGGATTTCGGCTTTTAACAGGCGTCGGGTATAGGTTTGAAAGGCACTGGGGGTCAGTTGTTTTAGAAAACTGGCCGCTTTTTGGGGCTGTTTAAGTGCCAGACAGGTGCTGGCCAAAAACAAAAGTGACGTATCATCTTCGGGCCCATAATGCCTGGCAGCGGCATAATAACGCAGGGCATCGGAGTATTTTTGCTGCTGATAAAAAGCCACCCCAGCTTGCAATAAAAGCGTGTGTAATTGATTCTGATTCTGCGCGATAAATACCTGCTGAAAAGCCCTTTGCAGGGGCATGGGCAAGACCGCACTTTTGCACAGCAATTGGGTCTGAATCAAAGCCGCCGGATCTGCCGTCGTGGCAACCTGGAAACCAATTTTGGGGGCCCATTCACGCAAAAAGGGAAAATTGACCATTTGGGCCAAACTGCCCCCATGATAAGAGGGGATAGGCCAATTGGTTCCTTCCATTTGCTCCGTTTCGTAGAGGCCTTTGTCACTGAGCACACAAATTCCTGCGTGCTTGAGCAAAGGCAAGAGTGCCCGCAGAGAAGCCATCGAAGCCAAGGGATATGTGAGCACGGCTTTTTCAAACTGGCCACTGAATTTGGCTAAAACCTCGCGGGCAGCAGGATCGGAGCCACAATCGGCAAGCGCCACCGCACGTGGGTGATAGACATCTTGAAGCTGGCTCTGCTGCAGAGAATGAGTGGCAAAAAGCGGTAAATCGAGGGCGGCTTCTAAAGCCTGAGCAAAGTCGGCAGGGGGGAGTTGTTTGGCCGCAGGCAAATTTTGGCAGGCCTCTTGAATCCAGCGCACCAAAGAGGCGTTTAAGACCAAATTGGGGGCCCAGTTTTGGGCCACAGCCGGTAAAACCAGGGTTTGACAAATCCCCGGAATCACACTGCGCAGCTCGGCAGCCAAAAGTGGTTCAAAATGGGCTTCGGGTTGCCACTGGGCAAGTTCAGCAGCCAAAGTTGAGAATATTTTTTGGCGTTTGGGCAAAGGGGCCGGTGTCTCTGGCTGGCCAGCCAGCCAGGCAAACAATTCGCTTTCAACGGCGTAATATTGCCCCTGGTCCAACATCAAAAGCGAAACAGGCAAAACACAGTGATGGTAATTGGCTATCACCCCTGAGAAAAATCCAGCAGGAAAGACGTCTACATGGCCTTCGCGCTCACAAAAATGGGCGGGGTCGAGCGCGTCGAGTTGGCAGAGGCGCAAACGCTTCTGAGCCAACCAAGCTTGAAAAACCGGGTATGTCTGCCAGCTTTGAACACTTTTGAGCGAAATATCTGAAAGCCAATATTCGAGACGCTCGGCCCAAGGCAAGCCCTGTTCGTGGCAGAGCGCTTCAAAGGCCGTGATCAGGTGATAGGCAAAATCTCCCAAACCCGCGCCCAACTCTAAAATGCGCACGGGCTCAGAGGCAGGCAAATCTTGGGCCACCACAGCGGCGATCAAAACCGTGGCGATCTGACGGGCAAAGATCGGGTTGGAGGTGATGTCATGGGGCACCTCTTGGTTGAGAAAGGCCCCTGTTCCACGGGCCTGATAATAATCCAAATTGAGCTGCCAGCGCAGAGATTGCTGGTAAGGAACCCGATTTTGCAGTTGTATGCGCACGTCTGGACCTCAAAATGAGCGATGGAGACTTCAAAGCAAAAGTCAGCATAGCAGATCCACAAAACAGGCAAGCCAATTTTAGCCAGCTTTCCCCCGTCTAAATTCAGCATTCATGCTAAAATGCTACATCACATTCCCTGAGAAAGGACGCTCTCAACGCCGTTGATGTCAGCCATAACGCGCAGAGCCATTTTATGCCCATGAAAATTATTTATACCAAAACAGATGAAGCCCCGATGCTTGCCACAGCCTCATTTTTGCCGATCGTCAAAGCCATCGCTTCGACCGCCAAAATTGAGATTGAAACCCGCGACATCTCACTGGCAGGCCGTATTTTGGCCAATTTTCCCGAAAATTTGCGCCCCGAGCAGCAGGTCTCTGATGCCCTGAGTGAATTGGGTGAACTGGCCAAAACCCCCGAAGCCAATATCATCAAATTGCCCAATATTTCAGCCTCAATTCCCCAGTTAAAAGCCGCGATTGCAGAGCTTCAAGCACAGGGATATGCCCTGCCGGAATACCCCGAAGAGCCCCAAAACGACGCTGAAGCAGCAATCAAAAAACGCTACGCCAAGGTCTTGGGTTCAGCCGTCAATCCCGTTTTGCGTGAAGGCAATTCCGATCGCCGCGTGGCAGGAGCCGTCAAAGCCTATGCCAAAGCTCATCCCCATTCCATGGGTGCCTGGAGCCCAGACGCCAAAACCCGCGTCGCCCACATGAGTGAAGGGGATTTTTATGGCAGCGAGCAATCAACCACCCTGGACAGCAATTGCCAGGTTCGGATTGAATTTGTCTCAGGCAGCGGTGAAGTCAAAGTATTAAAAGAAAACTTCCCGATCTTAAAAGGGGAAGTCATTGATGCCTCCCGCATGGAAGTGGCCAAGTTGCGGACATTTTTCGCCGAGCAAATTCAACAGACCGCAACCGAAGATGTGCTGCTCTCTTTGCATTTAAAAGCCACCATGATGAAGGTTTCAGACCCGGTCATTTTTGGCCACTGTGTTCAGGTCTATTACCAAGAGGTCTTTGAAAAATACGCCGAGACCTTTGCCAAATTGGGTATCGATGCCAGCAATGGCCTGGGTGATGTCTATGGCAAAATTGCAGGCCTGCCTGAGGCCGAAAAAAGTGAGATTGAAAATGCCCTGCAGGCGGTGTATCAGAACCGTCCCGCATTGGCCATGGTCGACTCAGACAAGGGCATTACCAATTTACATGTACCCAGTGACACGATCGTAGATGCCTCCATGCCCGCCATGATCCGCGGTGGGGGAAAAATGTGGGGCCCCGATGGCAAGGAAAAAGACACCGTGGCCATGATTCCCGATCGCTGTTATGCAGGGATTTACCAGGCGGTGATCTCAGACTGCAAAACCCACGGCAAATATGATGTGTCTACCATGGGCAATGTGGCCAACGTCGGCTTGATGGCCCAAAAAGCCGAAGAATATGGCTCCCACGACAAAACCTTTATTGCGCCGGGTGATGGCTTGATTCGCGTGATGAAAGGTGATGAAAAGGTCTTTGAGCACACGGTCGCCAAAGGCGATATCTGGAGAATGTGCCAGACCAAAGACGTGGCGGTCAAAGACTGGGTCAAACTGGCCGTCAATCGTTCACGCGCCACCGGCAGCCCCGCTGTTTTCTGGTTAGATGCCAACCGTGCCCATGACGCTGAGCTGATCAAAAAAGTCGAAGTTTATTTGCCTGAGCACAATACCCAGGGCCTGGAGCTCAAAATTCTCGACCCGGTTTCGGCCATTAACTACAGCCTGGAGCGCATTCGCAAAGGCCAAGACACCATTTCGGTGACCGGCAACGTGCTGCGTGATTATCTCACCGACCTCTTCCCGATCTTGGAACTGGGGACCTCGGCCAAAATGCTTTCGATTGTGCCTTTGCTGGCTGGCGGCGGCATGTATGAGACCGGTGCCGGTGGCTCGGCCCCCAAACACGTGCAACAATTCCAAAAAGAAAACCACCTGCGCTGGGATTCACTGGGCGAGTTTTTGGCTCTGGCGGTCTCGATCGAAGATTATGCAACCCACACCGGCAATGCCAAAGCCAAAGTCATGGCCAAAGCGCTCGACACCGCCAACAGCCAGTATTTGACCAGCAATAAATCGCCTTCGCGCAAAGTGCATCAGCTCGACAACCGTGGCAGCCATTTTTATCTGGGTCTCTACTGGGTACAGGCACTGGCCCTGCAAGAAGAAGATGCCGAGTTAAAAGCCAAATTTGGTCCCATTGCTGAGCAACTCAGCAGCCAAGAAGAGACCATTGTGGCAGAACTCAATGCCGTTCAGGGCACAGCGGTCGACATGGGTGGGTATTACCATCCCAATGATGAAAAACTGGCCCAGGCCATGCGCCCCAGCCAAACACTCAATCATATTTTGGCCAGCATCTAGGCTCAAACAGGCAAAGCCACAGGCCCTCCGATCTGGGGGGCCTGTTTGCATGAAATGGTATAATTGAGACGCAATCAGGAACCCCAGCGGAGAGAGTTTTGAAGCCCAAAACCGAGCAGAATGAAGCCCCCAGCCACGATCCTGTTTTTCGGGCCTGGTGTGATCAGGCCCTGACGGGGATCTATATCTTCAAAGAGGGAAAACTCAGCTATGTCAATCGGGCCATGGCCCAGATCTTGGGCTATGAGACCACAGAACTGCTTGGGGCAACCCCCGCGCTTTTTGTGCATCCCGAAGATATGCCCAAAGTCAATCAAAATTTACAGCGCAGGCTCTCTGGAGAAGTCGAGAGCATTCGCTATGAGTTCAGGGGCGTGACCAAAAATGGCGAAATTCGCAACCTCGAAGTTCAGGGAACGCGCACTGAGATCAATGGCCTTCCCGCTATTATGGGCAATTTGGTGGATATTACCGAACAGAAGTTGGCAGAGCGGGCTCTGCAACAAGAAAAAAATCTGCTGGCGGGGCTGGTGCATACCATTCCTGATTTGGTTTGGCTCAAAGATCCCAACGGCGTGTATTTGAGTTGCAACCGCCGGTTTGAAGAGCTCTACGGGGCAACCGAAGCAGACATTGTGGGCAAAAGTGATTATGATTTTGTCTCAGCTGAATTGGCCGATTTTTTTCGCAGCCATGATCGGGCCGCCATTGAAGCCGGGAAACCCCTGCTGAACGAAGAATGGCTGAGCTTTGCCAGCAATGGCTACCAGGGATTGTTTGAAACCATCAAAACCCCCATGTATGACGCCCAAAACCAATTGGTGGGCGTGCTGGGCATCGCCCGTGAAATCACCCAGCAAAAGCAAACCGAGACCAAACTCGCCAAACTCAACCGGATCTATCTGGTTCTGAGTGCAGTCAACGAAGCCATTGTGCGCATTCGCGATCCCCGCCTCTTGTATGAAGAAGTCTGCCGCATTGCCGTTGAGAGCGGTAAATTCCGCCTGGCCTGGATGGGTCAGAAAACCCCCGATGGGCCCCAGGTTTTGCCCCTGTGTTATGCCGGTGAATCACAGGGCTATGTCGAAGAGCTAAAATTGAGCCTGAGTCAAGCCCAAGGCCCCACCAGCCGTGCCATGCTCAGTGGCCACTACCGTATTTGCAACGATATCGCCAACGATCCGATCATGTTGCCCTGGCGCGAAGCCGCTCTGGCACGGGGTTACCGCTCATCGGCCTCTTTTCCGGTGTTGGTAGCCGGAAAAATCCAGGGTTCACTCAATCTCTACGCCGATACCCCTGATTATTTTGACTCTCAAGAAATCGAGTTGCTCTTGCAATTATGTGCCGATCTGGGCTTTGCCCTGGAGTTTGCGGCAGCAGAAGCCGACTCCCGCCAACAGCTCGAAGACCTGGTGGCCTCACGCACCGAAGCCTTAAAAATCAGTGAGCGGAGTTTCCGCAGTTTAATTGAAGGCGTCCAGCAAGATTATTTCTTTTTTTCAGTCGGAGCAAATCACGAATTTACCTATGTCAGCCCCTCGACCTCGGCCTTTTTGGGACAGCCCGAAGCAGAGATCCTGGGCAAACCCTGGTATACGGTTTTGCAATTAGGCGAACGGGCCCAAAATCTGACCCAAACGCTGGTGGAGCTGATGAATCAGGGCCAAGATCCCCCGCCATTTGAAATTGAGGTACTGATCAAAGGAGCGCCTCAGTTTCTGGAGATCACCGAACATATCACCCGCAATGCCCAAGGCCAAATCATGGGGGGAGAAGGGGTGGTCAAAAACATCACCCGCCAAAAACAAATCGAAGCCGAATTGCGCGAAGCCAAAGACAAAGCCGAAAAAGCCTCTCAGGCCAAGTCCCTGTTTTTGGCCAATATGAGCCATGAAATTCGCACCCCCTTGAATGTGATTCTCGGTTTCAGTGAAATGTTGCAGGAAAAAATCCGAGAACCCCGTTACCAAGACTACCTTGAAGCCATCAACGGCAGTGGCAAAACGCTCTTGCACCTGATCAACGACATTCTCGATCTGAGCAAGATCGAAGCGGGAAAATTGCAATTAAACCCCCAAAGTGTCAGTTTAAAAGCGTTGTTTCAAGAGTTGGAGATTCTTTTGCGTTTCTCCTTCGAAAAAAAAGGCCTGCACTTTGAATTGCAACTGGCAGACAATATCCCTGCCCGCCTGTGGCTAGATGCCCTGAGAATACGCCAAATTTTATTAAATTTACTCTACAACGCACTTAAATTCACTCCAGCGGGAGAGGTCTGTCTGAGTGCCACTTACCACCCCCTCAGCCCAGAGTCGGGAGAACTGTTTCTGTCTGTCAGGGATACGGGAATTGGCATTGCCCCCGCTTTTCAAGAGCGCATTTTTGAAGCCTTTGAACAGGCCGAAAGTGAAAGCCAATTTGAAAGCGGAACAGGACTGGGGCTGGCCATCTCGTTGCAATTGCTCAAATTGATGCAAGGCAAACTCACCCTGAAAAGCACACCGGGTGTGGGCTCTGTTTTTTCGATTCTGCTGCCAGAGGTCCAAACCGCCCAAGAGAGAGCGCTCATTGGCACAGAAGAAAGCCCTTTGGCTTTTGAATTTGCCCCCGCCAAAGTGCTGATGGCAGATGATCTGCCTCAAAATCTGGAATTGCTGTCAACCTATTTGGAGACAAGCCCGCTGGAGCTGTTACGGGCCCAAAACGGGCAAGAGGCCGTCGAGAAAGCCCTCGCTGAAAGGCCCGATCTGATTCTGATGGATATTAAAATGCCTTTGCTCAATGGCGCAGAGGCCTTGGCTTTGCTCAAAAAACAGCCCCAAACCCAAAACATTCCGGTGGTGGCTCTGACAGCCTACTCCTTGCAACAAGAACGGGAAAGTTTGTTAAGCCAAGGCTTTGATGCCTATTTGCAAAAACCCGTCAGCAAAGCAGAACTGCTGACCTGTTTAAAACAGTTTTTAAAGGGCCAAACAGCCCATTTGGAACAGGTTGCGACCTTGCCCGGGGTCGATACCAGCCCAGCAGAAATGCAAAGATTACACAGAGACTTGCGCCAAAACTGGCTGCCGCGTTGGCAAAAGATTCAGCATTCGATGATTTTGGATGAGTTGGAATCGTTTGCCTTGGACTTACACGGGCTGGCACAAAGTCACAAACACCCAGGATTACAGCATTTTACCAGCGCTTTGCTGTATGATATCCGCCATTTTGCCCTCGAATCAGCCCAAGACCAGCTTCAGAGCTTTCCCGAGCTAATAAGCCAAGTGGGTTCAGACCCACTTTCGCCCTTAAAGCCCGAGGCCAGTTAAGATGATGCATCTCTATTCACGTATTTTCGCAGAACTCCCCAATGGGGCTGCCATTTACAAAATGGTCTACGATGCGCAGGGATTGCCCAGCGATTATCTGACCTTGGATGTCAATGCTCAGTATGAATTGCTGATTGGTATCTCACGCGGGGAGCATCTGCGGCAAAGCGCCAGCCAAAGACTATCGCCAGCGGACCTCAAACACTGGCTAGATGTCTTTGCACCTGTGGCAGCAGGTGGCCCTCCCGCCCATTATGAAAACTATTTTGCCCAAGAGCATAAATATTTTTCGGGCAGTGCTTTTTATTTGGAGCCAGGCCTGTTTATGGTGATGTTTACAGATATCACGGCCCAAAAACAGGCCGAAGAGGCCCTGCAAGAATTGCTCCAATTTGAAGCCCTGCTGACACGGATTTACGCCCTCTTGGCCAATGCACCGACAGAAGAACTGGAACAGGCAATTAAAAATGCCCAGCGGGAAATCTGTGAGCTTTTAAAAATAGATGTGTCGGCCTTGTCGATTCCCTTGGATGCCCCCCATGAATTCAAAGTGGCCTATCTCTATCAGGTCAAAGATCTTCCCCCGCCCCCCCCCAGAATTAATGCCGAAGATCTGTATCCTTGGACCGAAAAAAACTTAAAATTGGGTCAACGGATTGTCTTGTCTTCTTTGCGCGAAGCCCCTGCAGAAGCCGCTCAAGATATCGAGACCTGGCAGGGATACGGCCTCAAAAGCGTCTTGCTCTTTCCGCTCTTAAACCGAGACGGGCAACTCATGGGCACCCTCTCTTTTTACATGATTCGCCAAGAGCGGGTCTGGCCCCCAGAAATCATCAATCACCTGCAGTTGGTGACCCAAACCTTTGCCAATGCCTTAACCCGCAAAAGAGAAGAAGAGACACTGGAAAGAAAAAAAAGCCAGCTCTCAGCCTTGATCTACACCCTGCCCGATCTGGTCTGGCTCAAAGACCCGCAGGGAGTCTATTTGCGCTGCAACAGCCGTTTTGAAGCCCTGTATGGCAGCTCCGAAGCAGAAATTATTGGCAAAACAGATCGGGATTTTGTCTCTGAAGAACTGGCAAGCTTTTTTCGCAAACACGATGTGGCTGCTATTGAGACGGGTCGCTCGCTGATCAACCAAGAGTGGCTGACCTTTGCCCGAGATGGCTACCGAGGCTTGTTTGAGACCATTAAGACCCCGATGTATGACGCCAATCAACACTTGGTGGGCGTGCTGGGCATCGCCCGCGACATCACAGAGTTGAAACAAACCGAACTGCGTTTGGCCCGTTTAAATCGGGTCTATGCCGTTTTAAGCGCGGTCAATGAAGCGATTGTCCATCTGCGCTCACCCCAGGCCCTGTTTGAAAAGACCTGTCAAATCGCGATCCAGCACGGGGGGTTTCGTCTGGCCTGGATCGGCCAAGCCACACCAGAGGGCGATCACATTCTGCCGATCTGTCAGGCGGGGGTCTCAGAGGGCTATGTCGAAAACCTCCATCTCACCTTACAGCATGAAACGGGCCCCACCAGCAGAGCCATGTTAAGCGGTGCACATTGGATTTGTGAAGATATCCTCCACGATCCGATCATGTCTCCCTGGCGCGAAGCCGCCTTGCAACGGGGCTACCGCGCATCGGGATCGTTTCCCATTTTGGTCTCGGGCCAGGTGCAAGGCTCGCTCAATCTCTACGCCGAGGAGACTGATTTTTTTGATGAAGAGCTGGTAGCCCTCTTTTTGCAACTCTGTCAGGATCTGGGCTTTGCCCTTGAATTTATGGCCCAAGAAAAACAGACCCGTGAAGAAACAGAATTCAGACAAAAATTGATCGATTCTGTGGCCGGGATTTTCTTTGCAATTGAACCCACAGGCCAATTGGTCCTGTGGAATCACCCCCTGGAAGAGCTAACAGGGCATCCCCCAAAGGCATTAAAAACAAAGACCCTCGACAGTTGTTTTACTCAGGCAAAAGCCTTACAAACCTGCATCCATCGCATTTTGACGACAGGCCAAGAGCAGATTGAAGTTGAACTCAAACACAAAAGTGGCAAAAAAACACCGTATCTGCTGACTTTAAAGCGCATTCAACAGCAGGGCAAAACGCTGATTGCAGGCACCGGCACAGATATTTCTGAGCGGGTTCAACTCACGCGCAAATTGGAGCACTACAGCCAAAATCTCGAAAAATTGGTCTCAGAGCGGACCCAGGCCCTGCAAATCAGTGAACGTCGCTTTCGCCGTTTGATTGAAGGTGTGCAAAAAGAATATTTCTTCTACACCGCAACTCAGGGCTGTGTGCTCACTTACCTCAGCCCCTCTGCCGAGGAATTGGTGGGCCGGCCCTTAGAGGAGATGCTTCACCACCCTTTATACGAAGTCTTAAATATTGATCCCGAGGAATGGCAAAAATTCGGACAAAAAGTCAAAGATCTGCCGACAGGCGAAGTCGTTCCCCCCACAGAATTGACCGCTCACTTGCAAGGCCAAGTCAAATACCTCGAAATCACAGGAAACCTGATTTTAGGCCCCCATGGAGAAGCGCAAGAAGGGGAAGGCGTAATCAAAAACATCACCCGCCAAAAACGCATAGAAGCAGAACTGCGTGAGGCCAAAGACAAAGCCGAAAAAGCCTCTCAGGCCAAATCCATGTTTCTGGCGAATATGAGTCACGAAATCCGCACCCCGCTCAATGCCATTCTGGGGTTCAGTGAACTTTTACAAGAACATATCCGAGATCCCCACTACCACGACTTCTTGGCTGCCATTGCCAGCAGTGGCCACACCCTTTTAAATATCATCAACGACATTCTCGATTTGAGTAAAATTGAAGCAGGAAAAATCGACATCCACACGGATCATGTTGACCTGCGGGCGCTGATCAAAGAGATTGAAATCTTGATGCGCTACTCTTTTGAGAAAAAAGGCCTGTATTTTCAGATACAAATAGATTCGGCCTTGCCCGAAGCCCTCTGGTTAGACCCCTTGCGCCTGCGCCAAATCCTCTTAAACCTGCTTTCAAACGCCCTGAAATTTACACAAGAGGGGCAAGTCGGTTTGAGCGTTCACTATGTGTCGCAGTCAGACACCACGGGCAGCTTGAAGATCTCCGTCAGAGATACAGGCCCAGGTATCTCCGAGGAATTTCAGCAGCGCATTTTTGGTGCCTTTGAACAGGCCCAAGTCGGCAATCAACACAGGGGGGGAACCGGTTTGGGTTTGTCCATTTCCAAACATTTGGCAGAATTGATGCGGGGCAGCTTAGAGCTGGAAAGTCGGCCGGGTCAGGGCAGTTGCTTTAACCTGAATTTGCCTGTTGTGATCAGCACAAGAACAGCATGTGAGACACACAAAAGTGAGCAAGAAGGGGCCTTTGCATTTTTGCCCGCACGTCTCCTGATTGCCGATGATCGCCCCGAAAACAGCCTGCTTCTCCAGGCCTATCTGAGCGCAGCCCCCTTCGATATCGAGACAGCTCAAAATGGGCAAGCGGCATATGAACTGGCCCTCAGACAGAAGCCCGATCTGATTCTGATGGATATAAAAATGCCCGTGTTGGATGGCTTCGGTGCCTTAAAAAAGCTGAGAGACAACCCCATCACCCAAGCCATCCCGGCCATCGCGTTGACGGCTTATTCCTTGCAAGAAGATCAGCATCTGCTGCTCAATGCGGGCTTTGATGCCTATTTGCGCAAACCCCTGACAAAACAGGCTTTGGAAAAATGTCTCAGGCAATTTTTGCCTTTTCAGGCCCGCGAAGCAGATCCCCATCTCAAACAGCCTGCCACAACCCTGTCGCAAAGTGCCCAGAGCCAATTGCAAGCCCTCTTGCAAAACCATTGGTTGCCCTATTGGCAAAAAATTCAAGGCTCGATCGTTGTCAACGAATTGGAAACTTTCGCCGTTGAACTCAAACTTCTATCCCAAAACTATGCCTTAAATGAACTCAGTGATTATGCCGAGACCTTGCTCAGCCAAATCCAAGCATTTGCCCTGGAACAGACCCAAACAACCCTGCAAGCCTTTCCCGCTCTGGTGAAAAATCTAAACCAGACCTGAAAGGGTCATTTGAAAGCACGTGCCCTGACCGGGTTCGGTGGTAAAACCCAGTTCGACGTTTAACATATCAGCCAAACGTTTGACAATCGCCAAACCCAAGCCGGTGGAGTTCTCTCCAGCTGTGGGCTGGGCTGAAAGTCGGGCAAATTTTTGAAACATCAGCGTCTGATCTTGGGCATTAAAACCCGGTCCCTGATCCTCTATTTCGAGCAGAAGTTGGTCTTCGCGCAGGGTGTGACGCACCGAGACCCGTTTGTCTGACTGAGAAAACTTGAGGGCATTTGAAAGCAAATTATCCAAGAGTTGAAACAAAAGCAAGGGGTCGGTGTTGATTTTTAACGCCGCTGGGGGCTCAGAAAAGACCAGCTGGATTTGTTTTTTTTCGGCCTGAGGAGCATAGGTCTTGTGCAGGCGAGCAAAAATCTCTTGCAACGGCCAGGGCTGCCATTGAGGCTGTATTCGCCCGCTTTCAATTTTATTGACATCGAGCAAATTGGTAATGATCAGGAACATGCGATTGGCATCTTGATAAATATTCTCGGCATAAGACAAGACTTTTTCGGCCGACAGCTCACCGTGGCGAAGCTGAATCATTTCTGCCATCAACAAAATCGAAGCGAGTGGGTTTTTGAGATCGTGGGCAGCCAAATTGAGAATGTGGTCTTTTTCTTGGTTTAAAACACTTAAGCGTTCAGTATGTTCAATAATGGTGTCGCGGGCCAATTTGAGTTCGAGGTGGGTTTTGACCCTGGCAATCAACTCACTGGTATTAAACGGTTTGGTGATATAGTCCACGCCACCGGCATCAAAGCCCTTGAGAATGTCTTCACTTTCGGTGCGCGCGGTGAGAAAAATCAAGGGAATATCCTGGGTTTGGGGCAGGGCTTTGAGCCGCCGGGCCACTTCATAGCCATCCATTTCGGGCATCATGATATCACAGAGAATCAGATCGGGCTGTACCTGTTGCAAAATGCGCAGAGCAGCAGCCCCACTGCCCGCCCCAGAAATACGAAACCCCTCTTGTCGCAGGGCCTCTGAGAGCACCTGCAAATTCTGAACGACATCGTCGATCAAAAAAATCAAAGGGGCGGTTTTTTTGTCAGCAGTTAAAGTCGCATGCATTGGCCCATTTTCTCCCAATCAATATCTGGCTGTCTAAACAGGATCTGCTCTGAGCATTTTACAGGTATCTTACCCAATCAGGTACTAAAAAAAACAGCCCAAGCGGCAGCTGTCTTGATCGTGATAAAATGAAGACGTGTTGTGGTGAGCCCCCTTGGCCGCCAAAATAGAGCCAAAGAATAAGTCAAAGAAACAGTCTTGTATGGAAGTTAGAACCGAGCGCCACATTCTGCTGATTGATGACGAGCCCCATTTTTGTGAGCTGGTCAAAGATATTCTGCACAATGCCCATTGCACACTCCAAACCTTTTCAGATCCCCATGCCGGTTTGCGAGAGGCCTTGATGCGCAATGATTTGGATCTGATTTTGCTCGATATTGAAATGCCCGAACTCAACGGGCTCGAAATCTTGCGTCAGCTCAAAAAATCGCATAATCACAAAGTGCCAGTCATGATGTTTACCGCCCATGCCGAAATGGAAGTGGTCAGAACAGCTTTAAATCTGGGGGCCCAAGATTATTTGCTTAAACCGTTTGCGGTGCATCCCTTTGTTCACCGTCTCAACAAACTTTTAGAAACCGACCTCTTCCGAACCCTGCCGGAACAGCCTTTCCAGCCGCCTCTTTCGCCTTAAGCAATGGCCCCACTTATCTTAATCGTTGACGACGACCCTTCGATTCGGCGAATCTCAGGGGAGATCTTGGCTGAAGAGGGCTACCAGATTGCCTATGCCACAAATGTCAGCGAAGGGATCGCCCAATTGCGCACCCTCAAACCGGATCTGGTGCTCTGTGATGTGATGATGCCGGATGGCAATGGTTATGATGTGCTCGACGCCTTGCAACACATGGAGCAGCCCATGACCCCCTTTATCTTGATGTCGGGAGAAGCCATTTTTGCTGAAGATATTCGCAAAGGCATGCGCAGCGGGGCCGACGACTATCTTGTCAAACCCTTTCGGGTTCAAGATTTACTTGAATCTGTTCGGGTACGCCTCAATCGTCAAAAACAGTTTCAAGATCTTCTCAATGTCTTTAAAGCCGCCCCTGGCTTGCCCTCTTTTTTAAATGGCACAGAACAGGATTTAATGGGGCTGCTCACAGTGGCCCCCCCGCCTTTTTTGATCGCCCTGCGCATTGACAATCACGAGCGCTTTCAGCGCATCTTTGGCCGCGAAGGGGCACATTTGCTCTACCACTCGGTCTTTCAGAGGCTCAAAGCATTGCCCTTGCTCACATCCATTGATTTTTATGCCAGCGACCAAGCCTTTCAGATTTATCTTTGCCCCCACCTGCTCAGCCCCGTGGCCGAAGCCGAACTCAATCAGGCGATTCAACGGGCTTTCGAAGCACCGTTTCCCTATCAGCGCTACCAACTGCATCTGCACAGCAGTTTGGGCTGGGTCTACCAAGAAACGCCCCTGTTGCCAGAACTCTGGCTGGAACGGGCCAATTTGGCCCTGTACCAGTCTCGCCTACAAGGCGGTAGCACCTGCACGGTCTTTCAGCCGCAAATGGAAAGCAAGCTGCATGAGAGCCTGCATTGGGAAGATGAACTGCAACAAGCCCTCCAGGAGCAGCGCTTTGAACTGCATTACCAGCCCCAATTTGAGCTTAAAACAGGCCGAATTGTGGCTTTAGAGGCCCTCTTGCGGCTGCGGCACCCTGAGTTCGGTCTGATTCCCCCCGGTGATTTTATCCCCGTGGCCGAAGAAAGTGGCTTGATTGTGCCCATTGGCACCTGGGTCTTACACGAAGCCTGTCAGATGCTCTTTCGGCTGCAAGAACGTGGGCACCGCGATTTGCGCATGGCCGTGAATGTCTCATTGTTGCAGTTTCAGGCCCCCGACTTTGCCAACATTGTGGCTCAGACCATTACTCAGAGCCAGATACCCGCGCAACAACTCGAACTGGAACTGACCGAAAGCCTGTTAATTGAAAATTTTCGCCAGATGCAAACACTCTTAACCCAGCTCAAAGACACAGGTCTGACCTTGGCCGTGGATGATTTTGGCACCGGCTATTCGTCGCTCTATTACTTACACCAATTGCCCTTTGATACGCTTAAAATTGATCAGGCGTTTGTCAGGCCCTTGCAAAGAAGCTTGCAAAACACCTGGGCCATTCCCCGCGCCATTGTTGAAATGGCCCATGCCATGGGCATGACCGCCTTGGCTGAAGGCATTGAAAACAAAGAGCAAATGCAACTCTTGGATGAGTTGGGCTGCGATCAGGGTCAGGGCTATTATATCTCGCGCCCCTTACCCGAATCACTGCTGAAAGACTTGCTGCAAACACAAGAGTCTTAAAATCAGGCACAAGAGAGCAAAAACGAAAACCCATCCAGGGTGCTAAAATAAAAGCAGGAAACAAAGATCATGCCAAGCTCAAAACGCATTTTGATGATAGATGACCAAGCCACGTTTGCCAAAGCAATTGAAATTGCCCTGGCAGATACGGGCTGTGAATTCCAAAGTATCACAGATCCAGAGCTGGGTTTAAAAAAAGCCCTGTCTGAAACATGGGATTTGCTGCTCTTGGATATGCACATGCCCGTGATGGATGGGGTTGAATTTTTGCACCGGCTGCGCGAAGCAGGCAACCAAACACGCACCGTGATCATGACCTCAGACAGCAGTCTCATGCCGGTTCAAGATATTGCGCCCTATCACGTCGAAGCCTTTGTGCTCAAGCCCATTCAATTACACGATTTTTCAGATCTGCTCGAAAAATTGATTGGTCTTTCGCTTTTCCCCAAAGGCCATGAAAAGGCCTAGAGATGTTGCCTGTCCAACCAGACAGCATCGCCCTACAGGGGTTACTGCAGAGCATTGATGATCTGGTTTTTTTGCTCGATCAGGAGGGATGCTTTGTCTATCATTGGGTTCGTCCTGGGCAAGAATCACATCTGTTTGCACCCCCAGCCCAATTTTTGGGCAAAACGATCCGGGAGGTTTTGCCAGCAGAGCTGAGCGAAAGCGTTTTGCCGCTGTTTGAAGCCTGCTTGGCTGGCCACACCACCCCGGCTTATGAATACCCCTCGCCCGATCAGCAGCGCTGGTATAGTCTGATCTTTCGGGCCATTCCCGATTACCCCCAATACCTGATTGCCCGCGTTCAGGACATTACCGAGAAACAGCGCTACCAGCAAGAATTGGAAGAAGAAGTCCGGCTGCGCACCGAGGCCTTGACGGACGTGATTCAAGAAACCCAACAAACCCTGGGCATTCTCAATGCCACCCAAAAGCTCAGTCAAGTCGGAGGCTGGGAATACAACCTGAAAACAAAAAAAATCTGGTGGAGCGATGAACTCTACCGAATTCACGGCCTGCCCATCAATAGACATGCCGTTGAAGCAGAAATTTTGATTGATCAAGGCCTGAATTGTTATGGGGCAACAGCCAAAGAGGAGATCTTGGCCTTTTGGCCACAGAGCGTGCAAGGAAAAGGATTTGAGAGCATCTACCCCTTTACCAGCTTTGCCGGCGAACAAAAATGGGTGCATTTAACCATCACTCCCCTCTTCGAAGATGGCGAGGTCACACGGGTCTGTGGCGTGGTTGCAGATATTACAGCCCGCAAACAGGCCGAGCTGGAACTGCAAAAAGCCAAAGAAATCGCCGAATTGGCCTCGCGCTCCAAAAGCCTGTTTTTGGCCAATATGTCCCATGAGATTCGCACCCCGATGAATGCCATTCTCGGCTTTAGCCAATTGCTGCGGGAAGAGATCCACGAGCCCCGCTGGCAACGCTATCTCAAAATTATCCACAAAAGCGGAGAATCTCTGCTAACCCTGATCAACGATATCCTCGATATTTCCAAAATTGAAGCCGGAAAACTGGAATTACATCCAGAACCCATTGATCCCAGAGCTTTGGCCCACGAACTTGCTTTGCTGCTCAAACCTGAATTTGAAAAAAAACGGCTCTTATACGAAGTTAAAATTGCCCCCGAGGTGCCCGACCACCTCGAATTGGATGGTCTGCGGCTGCGCCAGATTTTGCTCAATTTGCTCAGCAACGCGCTTAAATTTACCCGCCAGGGCTCGGTTTGTTTGCACCTGGATTATACCCCTGAAAGCGCCAACACAGGCCAATTTAAACTCGCTGTCAGTGATACGGGCATCGGCATTGCCCCAGAGCTGCAAAGCCGGATCTTTGAATCGTTTGAACAGGCCAATCCCTCTTACCGCAAAGAGGTCACAGGTGCGGGTTTGGGCCTGGCCATTTCACACAGATTGGCCGACTTAATGGGCGGCACGCTACACCTCGAAAGCCAAGTAGAGCAAGGCTCTGTTTTCAGCCTGACACTGCCCGTTACGCGCCCTGCTGAGATCCACAAAAATGAAAGTCTTCCCCTTGATCTGCCTGAAAATTTTGCCCCAGCGAGCTTGCTGATCGCAGATGACAATGCCGATAACCTACTGCTCTTGGAAGCCCTCTTGGCAGCATTTCCCCTGCGCATTTTTACAGCTCAGAATGGCCAAGAAGCCTGTGAATTGGCGCAAAAATACCTGCCCGATTTGATTCTGATGGATATTAAAATGCCAATCATGGATGGCACCGAAGCCCTGAAAATTTTGCGGCAGAACACAACCACCCAAGCCATTCCGGTTGTGGCCTTGACGGCTTTTTCACTCCAAAATGAGCAGGAAAACCTGCTTGAAATGGGCTTTGATGCTTATCTCAGCAAGCCTGTCAGCCGGACCGGCTTGTTACACACCTTGGCCCAATTTCTCACCCCCACAGGCAGGCAAGAGGCCGATCTGACCCAGAGCCCGCCAGCCCCTGCCCCCGCCTTGGCCCTGACAGATTTAGACAAAACCGCATTGGCAGAGGAGATCCGTCAAAACTGGCTGCCACAGTGTGAAGCACTTCAACAATCGCTGATTATCAACGAATTGGAAACCTTTGCGCAGCTTTTGAGCCAAGAAGCTGATCGCTGGCAATTGCGCCCCATCCAGGCCCAGATTCAGCATTTGCAAAGCCAAATTGCGGCCTTTGAGCTGGAAAAGGCACAGCAGAGCTTGTCTTTGCTTGCCAAAGAGTTAAAAGAGACACTCAAACAAATGACCTAAAAGAGGCAGAAATTGCGCTAAAATACAAAGGGGTTGTGATCTTAAAAGCTTAAAAGGGCGTTGAAGATGAAATTGCTGATTGTGGATGATGAGGAAAACGCCCGTATCCTCTTGGCACATTTTTTTACGGACGAAGGGCATATTTGCCAATGTGCGCAAGACGGCCAAAAAGCCCTCGAAAAAGCAAGAGAAAACCCACCAGACATCATTGTTTCAGACATTTTCATGCCCAATATGGACGGCTTTGAACTCTGTCGCCAGCTCAAACACGATCCCCTACTCAAACATATCCCACTGGTTTTTTATACCGCCACTTTTTTGGAGGCCCACGATCGTCAATTGGCCAAAGACCTGGGTGTCGACAGATTTTTGGAAAAGCCCATGGATCTGGAGTTACTCGAACAGATCTTGACCGAACTGCATCAAGAAAGGACTGAAAAACCGACTCCTGGCCCCCAGGGCAAGTCTGAACCCCAATTATTGGAAGACCATGTCCACAGCTTGACCCACAAGCTCGAAAAAAAACAAACCGAACTCCAAAAACGCGAACAGGAGTTGCTCAAAAGCGAACGCCGCTTTCAGGAGATCCTCGATTTTGCGCCTGTGGCCATGGCCATCTCCACCCCCGAAGGCAAAATACTCAAACTCAACCGCCAGCATCAGGCCTTGTTTGGCTATTCTCCCGCAGAATTGCCCGCCGTCGAAAGTTGGTGGGAAAAGGCTTACCCGGATCCCACCTACCGGGCTCAGGTTCGCCAAGATTGGCAAAAACATATCACCGAAGGCAATGGCGAATACGAGGCTCAGGTCTGCACCAAAGCGGGCAAGAGATTGGATATTCGCTTTTATTTTCAAAATCTGGGGGATATCCATGTGCTGGCTTTTGTCGATCAAAGCTCGCTAAAGCAGCGCGAATCTGACTTGCTCAAAAGCCTGCGCACCAGCGAACGCATTCTCAATGCCAGCCAAACACTCAGCCAGATCGGAGGCTGGGAATACACCCTTGCGAGTCAACGAATGTGGTGGACCGATGGACTCTATACGCTGCACGGCCTGCCTATCGATCGCGAGTCTCGGCAGATCAATGACTATGTTCAAACCAGTTTAAGCTGTTATCAACCAGAATCAGCACGGCTCGAACTGGCGCAGTTGTTTCAACGCTGCCTAGAAGCAGGTGAAGGCTATGATCGCGAATACCGCTTCCAGCCCTATCAGGGGCCCGAAATCTGGGTGCGTACCGTCACTCAGGCCGTCTGTGAACAGGGAGAGGTGGTGAGAATTGTCGGGGCCCTGATGAATATTACCGCCCGCAAACAGGCCGAAGTGGATCTGCAAAAGGCCAAAGACCGGGCCGAACAGGCTGCCCACGCCAAATCCTCTTTTTTGGCCAATATGAGTCATGAGATTCGCACCCCCATGAACGCCATTCTCGGTTTTAGTCAATTGCTCAGCGAACAAAATACCGATCCCCATTGGCGGCGCTACCTCAATGCGATCAACAGCAGTGGTCAAAGTCTGCTGCGCATTATCAATGATATTCTCGATCTCAGCAAAATCGAGGCGGGAAAAATCGAAATTCAGCCGGGCCCCTTACAATTGAATCAATTGCTGCAAGAACTCAATACCCTGATGTCACTCTCCTTTGAGCGAAAGGGGCTGCACTTTGAAATCAGCGTCCAAAATGAATGCCCCGAATGGGTCGAATTGGATGGTTTGCGCCTGCGTCAGATTTTGCTGAATCTCTTGGGCAATGCCCTCAAATTTACACCCCAGGGCCGGGTAAGCCTGGAAATCAGCTATCACCCCCAAAACGAGAACTGTGGCGAACTGCGGCTCCATGTCTCAGACACCGGCATTGGTATTGCCCCCGATCAGGCTGCCCATATTTTTGAACCCTTTGAACAATTTACCCAAATCAGCGGAACCGGTCTGGGGTTGACCATTTCGCGCTCCTTGGTTCAATTGATGGGAGGGCAATTGTCTTTAGAGAGCCAACCCCAGATCGGCTCGACATTCACAGTCGTGTTGCCGCAGGTCAAGACACTTTTGCTGCCACTCCCAGAAAAACAAACCCAGCAGCTCCATCCCCAGGATTTTAGGCCAGCCACCCTCTTGATCGCCGATGATATCGACGTCAATTTGCTCCTGTTAGAAGAAATGCTCAAACCCTTTCCCTTTCAAGTCTATTGCGCTCACAATGGCATCGAAGCCTATGAACGGGCTTGCCAATTTCAGCCCGATCTGATTCTGATGGATATTCGCATGCCTGTCATGAACGGCATTGAAGCCTTACACAAGTTGCGCCAAAACCCCCAGACCCAAAAGACACCCATCATTGCCCTGACTGCATTTTCGCTGGCAACAGAGCGCAAGACCCTGCTGGAAGAGGGCTTTGATGATTATCTGAGTAAACCGATCGACGCGCAGGCCTTGTTTGTTTTGCTTCAGCACCATCTGGCCGTCGGCTCGCCAGATGAAGCGAGTATATCAGCAGAACCAGCCAGAAAAGCGCTACGCCAAGCCCCCGACCCAGACCAACTCAGGCACGAACTGAATGAAATTTGGCTGCCGCGCTGGGAAAAAATTCATCAGGCCCTGATCTTGGATGATTTTGAACACTTTGCCCAAGGGCTCTTGGATTGGGCCCAAAGCAAAGAGATTCCCCAGCTGACAAGTTGGGCCGAAAAAATTCTCAGACAGACCCACAGCTTTGCTCTCGAAGAGGCCCAGCTCAGCCTGGCTGAATTTCCCCAATTGCTCAAGCAACTCACGTAAGGCCAAGCCGCGTTTAAAATGGGCTATTTTATGCTAAGATAAGGCTAGCAAAATACCGCCACCAGATGAACAACGTGTGCATTGAGGGCGAGAGCAAATGTTTCAGGGCTCATTGGACTTAACACAGTGAAAGAATCATCCGAAGGATTCTTGTTGGAATGGCGCGATATCCTGCGCCTGAAAATGCTGGAAAAGCTGCTGCAGGGCACCCCCCTCAGTGAGATATTTTTGGCTTTGGTTTTGGATTACGAAATGTTGTTTCCAGAAACCTGCTGTACGATTTTATTGTTGGATCAAAGTGAGACCAAATTATCTCCGTTTACAGGCCCCCATTTGCCTGAGGCCCTGTCTCAAGCGCTGGAAAACTTTCCGATTGGCCCAGGGCAAGGCGCTTGTGGTACAGCCGCTTTTACTGGCCAACGGGTGGTGATAGATAATCTGGCAACCCACCCCTATATGCGCCAGCAGCCCCATCTTCTGGCGCTCTTAAACCAAGCCAATTTTAAAGCCTGTTGGTCTGAACCCATCAAAAACAACCAGGGCAAGGTATTGGGCACCTTTGCGATCTACCGCAACAAAACAGAGAGCCCCACAGACCAAGAGCTGGAATTTATCAGCTATGCCGCCCAATTGGCGAGCCTCACGCTGGAACAGTATCAGGCCAAAAAGCAATTGCAAGAAAGTGAACACCATTACCGCACCTTGGTCAACACCATTCCCGATCTGGTCTGGCTCAAAGATCTCGAAGGGCGTTTTTTGATGTGCAATCAACGCTTTGAGCAATTACTCGGGGCCCCAGAAGCAGACGTAGTGGGCAAAACCGATGAGCCCTTTGTGGGGGCCGAATTGGCCCAATTTTTCAGGCGCAACGACCAAGCCGCCGCGGCAATCGGACGCCCCCTGCGCAACGAGGAGTGGCTGACCTTTGCCAGCGATGGCTATCAAGGCCTGTTTGAGACCATCAAAACCCCCATGCACGATGCCCAAGGCCACTTGATCGGCGTGCTCGGCATTGCCCGCGATATCACCCAAACCCGCAAAACCATGCAAACGCTGCAAGAACATGAAGAATTATTGGCCACCATGTTTGCCCAGACCACCGATGCCATTCTCTTGCTCGATGGTGAAAGCCTGGCCTTTGTCGAGTTTAACGATGCCGCTTGCAACCCATTGGGTTATAGCCGCGAAGAATTTGCCCGGCTTCAACTCAAAGACCTGGATATGCTCCATTCCGGCAGCCAAATTCAAGAGATTTTAAGCCAGGTTCAAGCGGGTGCCTCCTTTGATTTAGAAACCCAACACCGCCACAAACAAGGGGGCATTCACACTATTTTGCTCAAACTGCGGCTGGTCAGCCTGGCTGGAAAAAAGCTGATCTCCTGCGTTTGGCGAGACGTGAGCGAAGAGCGCGCCCGCGAGCGGGAACAGGCGGCCCTGGCCCAGCGCCTGCAGATTCAAAATGCCCTGACACGCAAATTGAGCACCTCTGAATACGCCCTCAATGGTGAAATTCAGGCCTTTGCCCAAGAGCTGAGCGAGCAGATCTGCAGCACCTTGGGCCTGGAACGGATGTCCATTTGGCTCACAGATATCCCCCATGGGCAACTCAAATGCCTCAATGGCTACAATGCCCTCAGCAGCGAACATTTTCAAGGTCAGGCCCTGGATTTGGGACTGTTTACCGAACAATTTGAATGGTTTCAAACCTCCCGCTATTTGCGCACCTGTCAGGCCCAATACGATTTGCGCACAGCGTCTTTGGTAGAGAGCTATCTCATGCCAAATCAGATTACAGGCCTGCTAAATTGCCTGATTGTTTCCAGGGGACAGGAAAGGGGCTTGCTCTGCTTTGAGCAGATCCACCAGAAACACGATTGGCACGCCGACGAAATTGCCTTTGCCTGCCAGATGGCCGACTTATTGGGCATGGTGCTGCTCAACCAGGAGCGCATCGAAACCGCCCAAGCCTTGCAGCGCAGCGAATCCATTCTCAAGCGGGCCCAGGTTGTCTCTCAGACGGGGCATTGGTATCTCAAATCACCTGATTTAGAGAGCATCCATTGGTCTGAAGAAGCGGCCAATATATTTGGTTTTTCGCCCTCTCAGCGCCCCATGGGCCAAGAAATTGTGGAGATGCTCTACCCAGAAGATCGGGAGTGGATTTTAAAAAGCTGGGAAGAGGCCCAAAAAGAGGGCAAACCCTTTGATCTTGAACACCGGGTAAAAGTGGGAGAACAAAGCCGCTGGATTCGCAGCAAAGTGGAGCGCGATGACATCGTTTCAACCCACGGCATCTGGGGATTGGGGGTGATTCAAGACATTACCGAACGCAAGCAGGCAGAAGCGGAACTGGCAGAGTACCGCAACCATCTCGAAGAATTGGTCGCCTCACGCACAACCGAACTACAGGCCAGCGAGCGGCGCTTTCGCCATCTGATCGAAGGGGTTAAACAGGACTATATCTTTTTTTCATTGGGCGACAAGCAGCGGGTCACTTATCTCAGCCCCTCAGCCGAATGCCTGTTTGGCCAAAAGATGGATGCCATGTTGGGCCAACCCTGGTATCAGATTTTGGGCCTCGGAGAGCCCGGACGTCAGCTCGGAGAGCAGATCATTCAGGGCATGTCTCAGGGCAAAAATCCCCCGCCTTTTGAAGTTGAAGTGCAGCTCCAAGGCCAAACACAAACCCTTGAAATTACCGAACATATGCGTCTCAATCCCGATGGCAGCCTCGGTGGAGCCGAAGGGGTGATCAAAAATATCACCCGCCAAAAGCGGATCGAAAGTGAGTTGCGCGAAGCCAAAGACAAAGCAGAAAAGGCCTCACAATCAAAAACGTTTTTTCTGGCGAATATGTCTCACGAAATTCGCACGCCCCTCAACGCCATTCTGGGTTTTAGCGAATTATTGCAACAACAATTGGACGAACGCCACCAACGCTATTTGGAGGCAATCAAAACCAGCGGAAAAACCCTGTTAACCCTGATCAACGATATTCTCGATCTGAGTAAAATTGAAGCGGGCAAAGTTGAGATCTGCCTCGAACCCGTCGATCTGCGTCAATTGGTCAAAGAATTGACTGGCATGTTGGCCCTGTCTTTTGAAGAAAAAGGCCTCACATTCGACATCCAGATCGAAGCAGAGCTGCCCAATTATCTCTTGCTGGATCCCCTGCGCTTGCGCCAAGTCTTACTCAATTTGCTCAGCAATGCGCTCAAATTTACCCAAGAAGGCAAAGTTTGCCTCAAAATCGGCCTGGGTCAATCGCAGCAAAGCGACGCCCTCTGTATTTCCGTTCAAGACACCGGACTGGGGATTTCAAGCGAGAACCAAGCACGTATTTTTGGGGTTTTTGAACAGGCCAGTACGGCTTACCGCAAAGAGTCCAAAGGCGCGGGGCTCGGCCTGAGTATTGCCCGCAATTTGGTCGCGTTGATGCAAGGAGAGCTGCAGGTAGACAGCCAAATCGGCCAAGGTGCCACCTTTACTTTGAACCTGCCCCTACAGCCCATCGCCCCTCCTCTGCCCAGAGAAACAGAACCCCTTTTGCCCTCGTCTCCACATTTTGCCCCCAGCCGCATCTTGTGTGCCGATGATGAACCTCACAATTTGCTTTTATTACTCAGCCATCTGGAAAACCAGCCCTTTGAAATCATCTGCGCTCAAAATGGGCTTGAGGCCTGTGAATGGGCTCTTGAGCAGCGTCCAGATCTGATTCTGATGGACATTAAAATGCCGGTCATGGATGGCATAGAGGCCTTAAAACAGCTCAAAAAAAGCCCCGAAACCCGTCTCATTCCCGTGGTGGCGACAACCGCCTTTTCGCTGCAACAAGAGCAAGAAGACTTTCTCCAATCTGGGTTTGACGCCTATTTGGGCAAACCCTTTTCCCAGGCAGACCTCTATCACATGCTCAAACGGTTTCTTCAGCTCAACCCTGCAGAGAGGCCCTTCCCCCCTCAAACAGAAAACGCCCCCAGCGTCAAGCCTGTGACACCCGAACTGGAACAAGAATGGCAAACCCGTTGGCAACATATTCGCCATTCGATTGTCTTGGATGAACTTGAACATTTCACCCAAGAATTACAAAAAATGGCAGAAATTTATCAAAGTGAGACACTGCAAGCTTTTTCTTACAAGGTGCAATACCAACTGGACCACTTTGAAATCGAGGCAGCCCGTGAAGTCTTGGCAGGTTTTCCCGAAATTTTGCAGACCAGCTTTAAAATTTATGACCCAAACTGAAGTGAATTTGACCGGCTTCCAATAAATTGGACCAGCCCAGGGTTTGAAAATCGCGCACACCGTAGTCCAATCGCAACAGACCCATCGGCGTTTCAAAGCGCAAACCCGCCCCCACCCCGTATTTCCAGGGGCCGGTGCTAACCTGGGAGCCAAAGAAATTACCCAAATCGGCAAAGAGCACCCCCGAAATCGGGGCAAAGATCGGAAAACGGGCCTCGGCACTGCCGATCAGGTATTGTTTGCCCACCAGTGCGCCGTTTTCTTGCCAGCCACGAATAGCGCTGAAACCAGTGCCCAAAAACTGCTCGTAAATGGGGTGATTGCCGAGCAAAGCACCGCCTTGCACCCCCAATGCGACAGTCATCCATTCGGCCAGGGGCAAATAGGTACTCACATTGCCCGCCAGGCGCAGCCAGGCACTGTCACCCCAAACGGGCTGGGCATTCAACGAGCCGTAGACCCCCTGTTTGGGATTGAGCAGGGAATCGCGGGTATCAAAACTCAAGGTGCCGCCGGCACTAAAAAGCACGTCGGTGGCACTGTAACGCCCACTCAGCGAAAGATCCTTTTGCGGCGTGCCCGAAAAATTGGTCAGGCCCACCTGCTCGGCAGTGAGTGAAAGCTGGCCGCGCCAGGGCGAATAGATATCTCCCAGCGGCCGGCCCAAATTGAGACTGACCCCGGTGCGGGTCTGTAAGAGCCCATTGCTGAGGTCCACACCCAGGGCCGGGCTTTCTAGGCCATAAAACAGGGGCGTGCGTTCGCTGAACAAGCTGGCCCCGAGGCCTGTGCGGCTCTCTAAGAACCAGGGTTCAAAGAAGTCAACCCGGCCCGAGAGGCTGCGCTGAGACTGGGCGGGATTGCCCGAAAAGAGCCGGGTCACGTCGAGCCCCGCCTGCAATTGCACGTTCAAATTGCGGCCCTCGCCGAAGAGATTGGTATCGGTATAATGCACCCCGCCAATCACCCCATCGCGGTTATTCAGGCCAAAATTAAAGCCAACATCGCCGGTTTTCTTTTCTTTGACCTGCAGCACCAGTCGGGTTTTGTGCGGATCCAAATAGCCCTCTTCGGGCATTAAATTGACCTCTTCAAAATAATTGAGGCGGCGCAGGCGCATCAGGTCCATTTCAAAATCTTGGCGTTTAAAGATTTGGCCCGCTTTGAGCGAGACCTCACGCAGAATGACCTTCTCTTGGGTGCGCTCATTGCCACTTACCCGCAGACTTTCAATCAAACCTGGATGTAATTTGAGGTGCAATTTGCCATCGGCATCCAGCATTTCTTGCTCCTGCATGACCAACTCCAAATGCGCCAGACTATAACCTGCCGAGCGCAGCGGGCTGTCGATTTGCTCTTTGGCCTTTTGCAATTCAGCCAGATTTAAGACCTGGCCGCTCAGGGCCAGAAAGGGTTTGAGCAAGACATCTTCAGGCAATAATTCCGACTCGGCATCCAAGACCACCCCCTGCAAAGTGGGATTGTCTTTGACGTAAATCAGCAGCTCGTATTTGCCCCCGCCTTGGGCCACCAGGCGCGGAGTGACATCGGCAAACCAGCCCAGGGCAAGCACCCGCTGCCGGTCTTTTTCGAGGGCCTCAGGGGTGGTCTCGTCGCCGGGTTGGGTAAACAGCGAGAGCCGAATGGCGTCTTCAAAGCGGCTGCCAATCACGCTGATTTTGGATATTTTGATCAGGGCGGGCACCAGCGGGTTGCGGTTTTCGAGTTGGTAGGTCTCTGTTTGTGCGCTTGCTGGTGCAATCCAAAACAAAGCAGGCACAGACAAAAAACAGACAGAACAGAGCCAAGCAGGAGACAAAATAAGGGAAATAGGGGAATGCAATCGAGACATGGGATTCCTTTCTAAAATGAAGCGTGGAGGGGTTGTGGCGCGAGTCTCTCCCAGAAAAGACACAGGTCTTGGGGGAAGTGTTCAGGTTTTAAAAATTATTTTCAAAACAGGCCGGAACCTTTTTTGTTACATAAACGTCATTCAAATATTCCCGTTTTGTTTTTTCAATTGAATCCCTTTTTTATTTTCTAAATTGAGCAGGAGACCCCTTCTATGCTGACAAATCCCCTTTTTTTGACTTTTTTTGCTTCCCGCAAACGCCTCTTGGCGCTCTCGCTCTGTGCCCTTACGTTGAGCAGTGTGAGTTGCCAAGGCACAGGTCTGCCCAATACAGGCCCTTCGGGTAGTCTGCTGCAGCCCGGCATTCCCTATATGGGGATCAACCGCAGTGGCGGCAATTTGCGCGTCGCATCATTGGTGGCCCCTGAATTGGTACCCGCCCTCTGTGCCCCCCAAGACGTGCGCCCGGCCAGCAGCAATGCGGAGATCGACAGAGAGTACCGGGGCTACCTCGAAAAGGCCCTGGCCCTGCGCCAGCAACAGATCGACTTGACCCGGCGCTACCAGCCAGACACCAGCCGCGAATTGAGTGATCAGCGCAAAGACCAGCCCAAGCTATCACCGACTGCTGCACCTACTTCGGCACCCACTTCTGCTCCAAGCGCAACCTCCACACCTCTTCCTTCAGCAGGGGTGATTTACCCGTCCTCGAACAATTACACTCCACTGCCCGCCGCGACCTCAGATATTTCTGTGATTGAAAAAAGCAGCATGAATGGCAAAGTCTTTGACGGCAGCCAAAAACCTGTCGATGGCGCACGGGTGATCGCCCGCTCACTGAATGGCTCAGTGCCTTATGAGGCTGAAACCGTCACGGCTGACGGTACTTATGCCTTTAACAATGCGCCATCAGGTGTGCAAATCGAAATTGTGGTTGAAAAACCGGGCCTGGGCACGCGCAAACGGGTCGAGGTGATCTCCGCGAATAAACAGGGCGACCCCAATGCCAACCGCTATGATTTTGGCTCCGATGGCAGCAACAGCTCTTTTTCAGCGGGCTATAATGGCATTTCGGATCAACCCGAAGTCACTTCTGCAGCTTGGTTGAGATCGGGCACAACAGAGGCCCCCCAAGGGCTGCAATTGCAATTCAGTGAATCGATGGATCGGGCCTCTGTGGAAAAAAATCTGGCCTTACATCTGCGCAATAACGGCACATTGGCAGAGCAGGTGGTCAGCCCCAACCAGCTCAAGTTTGTCTGGTCACCCGATGAGCGGGTGGTGCAAATTCAATTCCCTGCGGGCCTGAGCTTGGGGGCGGATCTGAGTCAATATGCCTGGGGTCTACAAGCAGACGATGGCAAAATTCTGGACAAAACAGGGGTGGCGCGCAGCGAAAAATACTTCAAACTCACCGATGGCGATTACGAAGCCATTCTCTATCCCAACCGCATCTACAACGTGCCCCCCACGGCTCAACCCAGTAGCTTGCCCAGCATCACGCCTGTCCCGAGTTGGAGCCCAGGTCCAAGTCCAACAGCAACAGGATATTTAGCCCAACCCACCGCTATGCCAACACCGCTCCCAACACCAACCCCACTGCCGACCCCGACGCCCACTCCCTTGCCAGAGCCCAGCCAATTGCGCGACTTTTTCTATTTTTCTTACGACGACTCCGCCAGCACAGCCGCGGTTGAATTGGTCAAAGAAAAGCTCAACCAAGGCGAAATGCCCAATGCCAGTCTGGCCCGCCCCTGGGAGTTTTTAAACCGGATTCACTTTCCTTACGAGAACCAAGAAGAAACGGGCCTGTTTAAGGTCAGCATGGGGATGGAGCGGATTGCCGATCCCGAAAACCCCTTTCTCGACAGCTACGATCTGGGTGTGCATGTCACCGCGCCCGCTCTCTGCCGCCAAGCCCGCCCGCCGATGGTGTTGACGCTGGTGATTGATATCTCGGGTTCGATGGATGAATTTGCCAAGAGCGTTTATGAATGGAATGGAACTGGAAGCAAAAAAATAGACCTGCTGCGGACAGGTCTGAACCGCCTAAAACAAGAGCTGGTTCCCGGTGATGTGGTCAATCTGGTGACCTTTTCAGATACAGCCACAACCAAAGCCGAAAATCTCATTTTGCCTGAATCCGCTCAAGCCCTGAGCAACCAGATTGAAGGCCTGCGTACAGAAGGGGGAACCAACCTCAATGCAGGTCTGCAAGAGGGCTATCGCATTGCCCGCAAATACTACCAACCACAAAAAACCAACCGGGTCCTGATGTTAACCGATGCCCAAGCCAATCAAGGTGAACTGGATCCCCTGATGGTCTCACGGCAGACCCAGATCAACGACAAAGCCGGGATTTATTTTTCGGGCCTGGGCTTTGGGGCCGATTTTAATGAGGCCTTTCTCAACCAATTGACCGAAGTGGGCAAAGGTTCTTATTATTCGATTGTGAATGAAGAAGATGCCAAACGGGCCTTTGGCGAGCGCTTTTTGGCTCTGACCCACGCCGCCGCCCGCAATCTGCGCTTTAAAATCGACTACCCGGCTTGGCTCAAACACGGCGAAAGCGCAGCAGAAGAGGTCTCGATCGTGGCCGAGGGTGTGCAACCGACCCATTTTTCCTTTAATACCTCGCAATTCTTTTTGGAGCGCTTTCGCGCCAATAAAAACCCCAACAAAGCCAGCGATACCCTGCGTCTGGAGATCAGTTATACCCTGCCCAGCACAGGCGAAAAACGCACAGAGGTTTACGAAAAGCCGCTTTCGGCCCTGCTTGGCAAAGAACAGGCCAGCATTCAGAATGCGCGTTTGATCACGGCGCTAACGGGTGTGATCCAAGGCAATCTGAGCCCCGAGCGGGTGCGCAAAGAAATAGGCAATTTACAAAATTAAGCTGGGGTCTCGGGAATGACCTCAGAAGCAGCGGTCTCCAAGTTCAAAAGCCAAAGTCCGTTTGCGCTTGGAGACCCGCACCTGGCGTGGCAGGTTCAGGGATTTGCCTGTGTCTGCGTCTGCCAAGTGGCAAACGGCTTCCAGATGGCGGCTGGTAAAGACCTTCCACTCCCCCAAGAGCTGGGTCAGGGCCATTTTGACCAATCTGCGTTGCAGGGCCTGAGCATAGCCCTGAAAAAGTCTTAAATCCAGCAGCACAATGTTGGCCTCTTGTTTGAGACAGGCCCCTGCCGCTTCAGCCGTGAGTTCTGCCAGCCAGGCCTGCTCGTCTTGCCAGAGCAGAGCATGTTCAGCCCAATGTTGATCGAGGCGGGCATTTTCTTGGCGCAACAGTGGCAAAACTTGGTGGCGCAGGCGGTTGCGGAAAAAATCCAATTCAGCATTGCTGGGGTCTTCGCGCCAAATGAGTGAATGAAAAGTCGCATAAGCTTCGAGCTCTGAGCGGCTCAAACAAAGCAGCGGGCGAATCAAGCAAATTCCTGCCCGGCTCTGCAAAGGGGCCAGGCCCCCCAATCCAGCCAGAGATCCCCGCACCAGTCGCATCAGCATCCCTTCGGCCTGATCACTGGCGCTGTGGGCTGTCGCCAAGCGATCAAAACCCTGCTCAGCCGCCAAAGTCAAAAGCCAATCGTAGCGCAGGTCGCGGGCCACCGCTTCCAAAGAGCTTTGTGGGCTCAGAGCATGGTGTTTAGCCACAGCAATCCGGGTCTGCCAAAAGGGAATTTGAGCAGTCTGACAAAATTCAGCCAGCCAAGCTGCATCAGCGCCAGAATCAGGTCTTAGCCCATGGTCGAGATGGGCCACCCCCCAGTCCAAGCCATATTTTTGCCTGCCAAAGCGCCGAAAAAAGTCCAGCAGCAACATTGAGTCGAGCCCGCCCGAAACCGCCAAAAGCACGCGGCTGCTGGCAGGTAAAAGTTGCTGCCTCTGAATAAACAAAAACAGCTCAGAACAAAAGCGCCGATCCGAAAAGGGCATTTTCAGATCGGCGCAGCTCATCGTTGCAGGGCCTTAATAGCCGTATTTACTGCGGCGCACACCCAAAATTTCGTCCAACTCCGCCATCACAGAACGCAACATGCGGGTCTTTTTGTTGTGGGGCAAAAAAGCGCTCTTAAAGCCGTTGATCAGAATATTGGCGATATCGTGCACGTCAAAGTCAAAGAGCTGAGCCGCCAGATAGAGTTCGTCGGTCACGGTGGTATTGGAGATCAGACGATTGTCCGTGTTGATCGTGACCCGCAAACCAAGATCGTAGTATTTTTTCAGCGGGTGATTTTCGAGTTTATCTATCGCTTTGGTCTGCAAATTGGAGTTGAGGCAGATCTCCAAGGGGATGCGGTGGTCGTTGACATAATTGAGCAGATCGCGGTCTTCGATCAAGCGGGTGCCGTGACCAATGCGGTGGGCCCCACAATAGTGAATGGCCTGGGCAATGCTGTTGGGGCCAAAGGCCTCACCGGCATGGATCGTGCAATTGATATTTTCATTCAGGATCAATTCAAAGGCCTCTTTGTGGTCTTTGGCGGGATTGTCGTATTCGGCACCGGCCAAGTCAAAAGCGACCACGCCCCGGTTCTTAAAGCTGATCGTGAGACCAGCCAAATCGAGTGAGCTTTCTGGGCTGATGTGGCGAATCCCACACACAATCACACCGGTAATGATATCGTATTGGCGCTCAGCGTCAGCCAGCCCCTGTAAGACCGCTTTGACAATCTGGTGCATTGAGAGGCCATTTTTGGTGTGCAGCAGTGGGCAAAAGCGCACTTCCAGGTATTTGACATTTTCGCGGGCTGAATCTTCGGCCAGCTCAAAAGCGGTACGGCGCAGAGAGTCGAAGTCTTGCAAGACCGAGAGCGTGATATCAAAGGCCTGCAGGTATTGTTCGAGACTTTCACAGTCTTCACCGACCTGCACCAATTTGCGCAGCCCTTCAGCATCGGAGGCCGGCAAGGCAATGCCTTTTTGGCTGGCAATTTCCAGCATTGTCTCGACCCGCATTGAGCCATCAAGGTGTACATGTAAATCCGTTTTCGGGAGTTGAAGCAAAATATCCCGTGTGGGTAATTGTTTAGGCATACGTGCCCTTCTTTCTTCGCGTTTCTATTTTTTTAATTCTTTCCATTTTAGCAGACAGGGGAGGGGGAGTAGGTTTTAAGGATATCCCCTTACAGATTTAGCTGGCTTGATCTATAATTTTTATTCTGACAGCATTGGTATGCGATCAGACTGAATAAGTAACTAAAAATAAGTAACTGTAAAAGATGGATTTTGCGCCCAAGAAAAAAATGCAAAGACTGTAAAGATATCGTGGAAACCTGAAGAAGCGAAACAGGGTCCGCCCCTGGTCGGGACAAAATCCCCCCGGTAGCCATTTCATTTTCGGCTCCGGCGTTTCAACATCTGCTTCGACCCCCGGCATGTCTCCTTCAGGGAAATCATTACAATCCTTCATTTTGCCCTTAGCACGAACTCCAGAGCGCTTTGATGAGACTAAATTTTCATTAACGTTCTACTTTTGTTTAGTAAAAGATCGTGTATAATGTGGTATCTGAATTGTGTGATATTTGATTTTGATGTTTGCACATAGATATTTACATGATTGTGTACCCGCGTCGTTTTTCACGCCCTGTTCAACAGACTTTGGTTTAGACGGCTTTTGTTTAGGCAAAACCTGAAAAAGCGCTGTCGCCGTTCGAAACAGAGCCGAGAAAAGGTGCAGTACCTAAAATTGTATGTCCATGACTGTGGAGCGTTCAACTCAGGTATCAGATTGTTGAAAATTAGAAGGATAAAGGAGGTCGGCGACTTCCCCTCGGAGAGTACGTCGCCCGAATTATATGGCACCACCACCAGCTAAAAAAGGAAAAGGCAAGGGCAAAGAAGTCACTGCCCTGATCAAGCTGCAAATTAATGCAGGCAAAGCAAACCCCGCTCCGCCCATCGGTCCGGCTCTCGGCCAACATGGCGTGAACATCATGGAGTTCTGCAAGGCCTACAATGATCGCACCAAAGATCAGGTAGGCATGATTATTCCTGTTGAGATCAGTGTCTATGATGACCGCTCTTTTACCTTTGTTACCAAAACTCCACCCGCCTCTGCGCTGATCAAGAAAGCTCTCAAGATCGAAAGTGGCTCTGCTAATCCCCAAAAAACCATTGTTGGCACTTTGACCTCCGACCAGGTCAAAGAAATTGCCCAGGCCAAAATGCCTGACCTCAATGCGCGGGATATGGCTGCAGCCATCAAGATGATTGAAGGCTCTGCTCGCAGCATGGGCGTGGCTGTTAAATAACAGGATAAAGGACTGAGCCATGGCACGTTTGAGTAAAAGACAAAAACAAATGAATGAACTGGTGGGAGACCAGGCCCAATTTTCTCCCTCTGAGGCTGTAGAACTGGTCAAAAAAACCAGCTTGGCCAAATTTGATGAAACCGTGGAAGTCGCCTTTTGTTTGGGGATCAATCCCAAACATGCTGATCAGCAGGTACGCTCCACCGTCTCACTGCCCGAAGGTACGGGTCAAACCGTCCGCGTGGTAGTGGCAGCCAAAGGCCCCGCCATTAAAGCCGCTGTTGAAGCAGGGGCCGTTGATGCTGGCGCTGATGAGCTGATTGAAAAAATTCAAGGCGGCTGGTTCGATTTCGACGTTCTGATTGCCACTGCCGACATGATGGCCCCGCTGTCCAAGCTGGGTAAAATTCTCGGCCCCAAAAAACTGATGCCCAACCCCAAAGCTGGTACCGTCGTCGCTCCTTCACCCGATGCAGTGAGCAAAGCCGTGACCGAGTTCAAAGGTGGGAAAGTGGAATTCCGCAATGATCGCCAAGGCAATGTGCACGTGGCGATTGGCAAATCCTCTTTCGAATCAGTTCGCTTGATGCGCAATCTGGCTGCCGTTTACGGTGCCATCATGAAAGTCAAGCCTTCTGCCGCAAAAGGTCAATACATCAAAACCTTCGCTCTGTCTTCAACGATGGGCCCGGGTCTGCATGTCGATCTTGGCCGGTTGAACGAACTATCTGCGGTTGAATAAGGAGAAAAACGATGGTTACTCTTGCCCAGAAACAAGAACGGGTTGTTGAGCTTAAAGAGCAATTTTCCCGGACAAAATTGGCAATGGTCTCTGACTACAGAGGTCTGTCTGTCAAAGAAATGAACGAATTGCGTCGCCGCTTGCTTGCTGCAGGTGGGGACTACACAGTGGCCAAGAACACCCTTGTCCGCCGTGCGCTTCAGGAAACTGAAGGCATGCCCGCCATTGACAGTTACCTGGAAGGCCCCACGGCACTGGTTTTCGGATTTAACGATCCGGTGACCCCTGTGAAGACCCTCTTGGACTATTTCAAGGAAACCAAAAAGGAACTTGAAATTCGCGGTGGCATTGTAGAAGGCAAGGCAGTTTCTGCCAAAGATCTGCATCAAATCGCAACCCTGCCCAGTCGTGAAGAAATGGTATCCAAATTGTTGGGTTCCATGCAATCTCCCGCTCAGGGCGTCGTCATCACCCTTTCTGGGGTGGCCCGGAATCTGGTCTATGCACTGGAAGCCGTTCGCAAACAAAAAGAAGAAAACAGTTAATCGAGAAGGAGCATTACAATGGCTACTCTGACCAAAGAAGATATCGTTGAAGCCGTCGGCAGCATGAGCCTGCTGGAAGTCGCTGATCTGGTGAAGATGTTTGAAGATAAATTCGGTGTTTCTGCTGCTGCCCCCGTGGCCGTAGCCGCTGCCGGCCCTGCTGCCGCTGCTGCTGAAGAAGAAAAAACCGATTTCGACGTCATCCTGGCTGACGCTGGCGCCAATAAAATCAAGGTACTGAAAGTCGTTCGCGAACTGACTGGCCTTGGTTTGAAAGAAGCCAAAGAACTCGTTGACAGCCTGCCCAAGCCCGTTAAAGAAGGCGCAAGCAAAGAAGAAGCTGAAGCTATCAAAGCCCAGCTCGAAGCTGAAGGCGGCAAAGTCGAAATCAAATAAGCCTGTCCTCGGACATGCATTTGATCGACACCCATACCCACCTCAATCTGGACGACTACAAAGACGACCGGCCTGAGGTCATACAAAGGGCTCTCGATGAGGGACTGATCCGGATGTTATTGCCGGGCGTCACTCTCGAGAGCTGTCTTTCTGCTTTGGAATTGGCGCAGCGCTATCCGGGTTTGCTCTATTGTGGCTTGGGCATTCACCCCCAAGACGCCCTGACATGGAACCCAGAGACAGAAGCCCAATTCTTGGAAATGTCGGCCTCCCCCCATGTGGTGGCGATAGGTGAAACAGGGCTGGACTATTACTGGGACAGCTCTCCCCCGGAGGTGCAGCACCACAGTCTGCGCAAGCAGATTCAACTGGCCCATCAATTGGATCTGCCCTTGATCTTACATGTTCGCGACAAAGCCGACAGCCGACAGGCCTACGAAGATCTGCTCAGCATTCTCAAAGAAGAAGACGCCCAAGAAGTGGGAGGCGTAATGCATTGTTTTTCGGGGGATTGGGCCTTTGCCCAGGCGGCGATTGAAATGAATTTTTTTCTGGCTTTTGGGGGGGTGTTGACTTTTCGCAGCGCCCAAAACCTGCAGGCCATCGCCAAAGAAATCGACACAGCCCATCTTTTGCTCGAAACCGATAGCCCCTGGCTGGCACCGGTTCCCTACCGTGGCAAACGCAATGAGCCAGCCTATTTGCCCCAGGTACTGCAACAATTGGCCCAGCTCAAGCAGGCAGAACCCGAAGACATTGCCCAAATCACCACCGAAAATGCCCGCCACCTCTTTCGCTTTTAAAGCAGCTCCGCAAGAGGCATGCCCCTCGGATCTGTTCATCTGCTCGATTTCGTGCTAGTTTGTTACAGTACAACACGGTAAAAATATGATACATTCATCGACTATCGCTACACCTTTTGAGGCCCATTTGCTTGCTGGTTTGGATCGGCAGGAATTGGCCCCATGAAATATTTTAGAGCCTCTTTTATCATCACCCTGATTGGTTTGCTTTGTGCTTTTCTCTGGGGTGGCGGCGTGGGTGTTCTGATCGCGGCCATTTTAAGCGTGATGGAAGTCAGCCTCTCCTTTGACAATGCCGTGGTCAATGCCTCCGTGCTCAAGACCATGGACGACAAATGGCGAAGGCGCTTTTTGATTTGGGGCATGTTGATTGCCGTTTTTGGCATGCGCTTGGTGTTTCCGGTTTTGATTGTGGCCATCGCCACTGGCCATGGTTTGGTTGACGTAACGCTGATGGCGCTCAACAGCCCCAAGGAATACGCCCATCAACTGGAAAAGTCGCATGTCTCAATTGCCGCATTTGGTGGCATGTTTCTCTTATTGGTCTTTCTCTCGTTCATTTTGGACGACAACAAAGAAGTACACTGGATCCACGTCTTGGAATCGGGTCTGTCCAAAGTGGGCAAACTTGAATCGATTGAAGTGATTGTGGCCATTATCGTGTTGATGGTGGCCCAGAGTTTTGTTCCCGAACACGAGCGCATGACAGTGATGCTCTCAGGGCTATTCGGGGTTGTACTCTTCGTTTTGGTGGGCAGTTTTGCCACCCTGTTTGAATCTCAGGGTCTGGAAAACATGATTGGCAATACCGCCAAAAATGCAGGCGCCATGAGTTTTATTTATCTGGAAATTCTGGATGCGTCTTTTTCACTGGACGGGGTGGTGGGCGCTTTTGCGATCACCTCTGATGTGGTGATTATCATGGTCGGTTTGGCGATCGGCGCGATGTTTGTGCGATCTTTGACCATCTTTCTGGTTGAAAAAGAAACCCTGGACCAGTATATTTACCTCGAACACGGGGCCCATTATGCCATTGGTGCCTTGGCCATGATTATGCTCGCCAGCATTGTGATGCATATTTCTGAAGTGATTACAGGTTTTATTGGTTTGGCGTTTATTGTGCTCTCGCTGGTCTCCTCGGTGCTCAGCAAGCGCAAGGAACAGGTCAGCGTTTAAAGAGTGGGTCCATCTCAAACAAGAGATGGGCCTTTTTGATTTAAACCCACATTTGCCACGCTTGGATGGAGTCTGAAAGTTTAAAGTCTGAATGTAAGGGATGACGGTATGGATAAATTAATCAGTTTTGTTGGGCTGTTTGTGATGCTTGGGATTGCCTATCTCCTGTGCAAGCCCGAGCACCGCAAACATATCAATCTGCGGGTAGTGGTGGCAGGCACCCTGATGCAGATCATTTTTGCGGTGCTGATTCTCAAAACCCCTGTGCAAATGGTGTTCGTTTGGGCCAATGACGCCATTGGGACCCTGCTCAATTTTACCCTAGAGGGCTCCAAATTTATCTTTGGCACCCTCGTCGATATGGAAAAATTTGGCATGATCTTTGCCTTTGGGGTTTTGCCGACGATCATCTTCTTCTCGTCGTTGATGACCGTTTTGTATTACCTCGGTGTGATGCAGGCCGTGATCAATGTGATCGCCAAACTCATGTCCAAGACCATGCAAACCAGCGGCGCAGAAACCCTCTCTGCAGCCGCCAATATTTTTGTCGGCCAAACCGAAGCGCCCTTGGTAATCAAACCCTTTGTCGAAAAAATGACCCAATCCGAGCTGATGGCCGTGATGGTTGGCGGTATGGCCACAGTGGCAGGCGGCGTAATGGCCGCTTATGTGGGCATGTTGCGCGGCAATTTTCCTGAGATTGCCGGCCATTTGATGGCCGCCAGCGTGATGTCGGCCCCCGCCGCCTTGGTCATGGCCAAGATCATGGTCCCCGAAACCGAGGTGCCCGAAACCGCCGGGGCTGAAGCCAAACTTGAAGTGGAAAGCATCGATGCCAATGTGATCGATGCCGCCGCCCGTGGGGCTGGCGAAGGCCTGCAATTGGCCCTGAACGTGGCCGCCATGTTGTTGGCTTTTATTGCCCTGATTGCCATGGTCAATTTTGGCGTCAAAACCCTGGGTGGCTTTGTTGGCCTGCCCTTCCTCTCACTCGAAGTGATCTTTGGCTGGCTCTTTGCCCCCCTGGCGTTTATCATGGGGGTGCCTTGGCAAGATGCCGGCGTGATCGGAACATTGCTGGGCCAAAAGACGATTATCAACGAATTTGTGGCTTACGCCAACCTCTCAGAAATCATCAAACCCGGTGGGGTTGAATTGCAAAAGCGCTCGGTGATTATCATTACCTATGCGCTTTGCGGCTTCTCCAACTTAAGCTCCATTGCCATTCAAGTTGGGGGCATTGGCGGAATCGCCCCCAGCCGCCGGGGGGATTTGGCCCGTCTGGGCATTCGGGCAGTCATCGCGGGTTCTCTGGCCTGTTTTATGACTGCCACCATTGCCGGGATGTTGGTTTAAAACGCTTAAATGCACGCTGAATTAAAGGGTCTTGGGGATATCTCCGAGACCCTTTTTCTGCCTTTTTATGCGCGTGTGATCGCAAGCCGCAGCCAGAGCCCCCTTCTCAAAGACCCGGCTGCAGAGACCCTTGCAGATGCGTTTTTGCCGCTTTTTTATCATTCTGAGCGCCCGCTTTACCGGCATTTTTCACGCGGAAAAATGAATCCCCTGATGGTCAGAGCCCTGGTTTTGCGCACCCGTTATTTTGATCGCCTGACCCAGCGCTATCTTCAGCGCTTTCCCCAGGGCCAGGTGGTGAGCTTGGGTGTCGGGCTAGATACCCGCTTTTCGCGCTGCGACAATGGCCAAGCCACTTGGGTCGAATTGGACTTGCCACCTGTGATGGCCTTGCGGGCCCAATTGTTTGAATCGGTCCCCCGCACCACCCGTCTGACCCAGTCTGTCTTAGAACACCTCTGGTTTGAGGCCCTGCCACCTTGCCCTCTGCCTCGCTTGTTTTTGGCCGAAGGGCTGTTTATGTATTTGCCCGAAACAGAGTTGTTTGAATTGCTCAACGCCATGCAGAATGCCTTTAAAGACAGCGAATTGGTCTGTGAAATGGCCTCACATTACTTTGTCAAAAACTGGGGTTGGGTTATTCGCAATATATTGCAAAACCACTTTCACATGCGCGATCAGGCCAGATTCCATTCGGGGCTGGCCTCAGCCAGAGAATTGGAAAAGCGCGTGGCGGGTTTAAAGGTCTTGGATGAATGGAGTTATTTGGATGAAAAAGAGGAACTCAAGCTATTGAGTTGGCTGCGCTTTATTCCCCTGATTCGGCGCTTTATGTGGAGTCTACATAGCCGCTTTTAACAGAAGAGGGGTCAGCGCGGGAGATTTAAGCACTGCAAAAAAGATCACGACGGTAGCCCAAGCACTGTGCTTGAGGAGCTGTATTTTAGGGCGCTTCGATACCCATCTCAGACAATTTGTCGAGGGCCTCTTGGGCCAGGGCACGCACATCAACAGGCTGATCTGCTTGTTTGGAAATTTTTTCCAAAACCGGAATCGAATTGGGATCTTTAAAATCTGCAATGGTGCTGCAGAGGGTGAGCTTGACCATGGTATCGTCTTCGGTCTTGAGCAATTTGTTCAGGTATTTGGAGACTTTTTTGTCGCCGATTTTCCAGAGCGCCTCTACAGCCGCCTCGCGGATAAAGGGGCTGGGGCTGCGCAATAATTGCAAAATGGCGGGAATCAACTCACGGGAATGGCCACGCATATCTCCCAGGGCACGAATAATCGCTATTTGGGCATCGGTGCGGCCCCGATTGATCAAAAGGGCCTGTAAAAGCCGCTTGGCACTGGATTTTTGGTTGATTCGGGCGATCGCACTGGCTGAGGTCATGCGCACCTGGGTGCTGAGATCTTTGACCAAGGAGGTGTGCAATTGTTCGAGCGCACTCGGATCTGCAATCATCCCCAACTCAGTGGCCGCACGGGCCCGCACATACTGGTTGCGCTCTGTGGTTAAAACCAACAAGAGCTTTTTTACTTCAGCTTTTTCAGCAGCCGAAATCTGGGGTGCTGCCTGCACTGGGGCCTGAAGCATAACTCCAGGCATTCCCAGAAAAGCCAGACAGACACCCCCAGAAATCAAATGCTTGCCAAGTGATGTATAGGTCATGCAATCATTGTACTGGATTCCCACCCGAGGTGCAATTCTCAGACCCCTGATTTTGCGGAGCCAAGCCCGTATAACGGGCCCGGGGCCGAATCAAGCGCTTGAGTGCATATTCTTCTTGCAAATGGGCCAACCAGCCAACAGCGCGGCCCAAGGCAAAAATAGCAGGGGCACAGGGCAAGGGCAACCCCAACAGACGGCAGAGAGCAACCAAGGCAAAGTCGAGATTGGGCTGCTCGGCACTGAGCTGAAAGGCCGCTTCCGCCACCTTGTTGAGCAAGATTCCTTCCGAGCTGTCGAAATCCATTGGCAAGGCACTTTGCAAGGCTTTCCAGCGCGGGTCTCCCTCAGGGTAAAGGGGATGAGCAAACCCATACAAAGGCTCTCCCCGTTGCAGGCGGGAGCTTAAAGCCTGCAGGGGAGAATCGGCTCTTTCAGATTCTTGCAAGAGGGCTTCCACCCGCGCCCAGGCCCCCCCATGGCGGGTACCACTGAAACAGGCCAAACCCGCCAAAAAAGCCTGCACAGGGTGACAACCTGCTGAAGCCGCACAGCGCACCGCAAAACTGGAGATATTTAACTCGTGTTCGGCACAGAGGATCAGGGCCTGATTCAATAAAGGAGCAGCCATCGCTGAGCCCGGTAGCCAGTTTTCAGCCAAGGTCTGGGCCAAGCCCCGTTCTCCAGGGACCTGGCCACACAGGCTGTGGGTCATCAAGGCCAGAATCTGTGTGCCCGTTCTCAGCACCCCCTCCGGGCGCAGATCCCAACAGCGCGGCTCGGCCGCCGCCAAGGCCAGTAATTGATTTTGCAAGACCCAGAGTGGATCCCGATCGGCGCTTAAATCTGATTTGCGCTGCAAAAGTGACAAAGGTTTCAGGCTCTCAAGGGCCAAAGCCCAATCGGGAGGCGGGCTTTGCCAGAGCAGCGCCAAAACAGCTTCAAAGGTCTGGCTTTGACTCAATGCACAGGCATTTTGGCCGCGATAATAAAATTGCCCGGCTTGAATCAGACAGATCTCCGAGTCCAAGAGCGGTGCCCCCCAATCCAATGAGCGCGAAACCACCTGCTCAGGGGCCTTCTTCAGTTCGCGCCGCTCAAGCAAACGGGCCACATCTTCAGCCCAATAGCGTTTGCTGCGCGAATGGGGGGTCTCTTCGGAGCGAATCAGCCCCCGGCTGACATAGGCATAAAGGGTAGCGGGGGCAATGCCCAAACGGGCACAGACCTCATGAGAAGAGAGAAAACGATGTTCAACAGCCATTAAAAATCCCCTGCTCTTTTGTTTTCACGATTAATATATTGATTTTACAATCAAGATTGACTACTAACAATCAATATATCAATAATAAGCACAGCACTCAAGCAGTGCTCAAATCAGTCCCGAGAAAAGGAAGACACCCCCATGAAAAAAACCATCACCCCCACCGGTCTTGAGCAGGTTGTGGCCTGCGAAACCCGCTTGAGCCATGTCGATGGCGATCAAGGCCAACTTTGGCTGCGCGGCCTGACCCTGGAACAGGCTGTAAACAGCTTGGATTGGCAGGGCCTGATTGGCCTGCTCTGGCAAGATCTCTGCCCTGTCCCCACCCAAGCCGAACTCGGTTTGGCCCGCACGCGGGCCTTTGCGCAGCTCGCACCCTTCTGGCCCCACCTGCAAAATTTAGGGGCCCTCGAAGCCCTGCGCGCCGGCTTGGATCTGCTGCCGGGAGAGCCACAGTCCTGTGATTTGCTTTCGGCATCCCAGGTCTTGTTGGCGGGCTGGCTGCGGCTGCAGAAAGGCCACAGCCCGCTCAGTCCCCAGGCCCAAAATGAAGCGGTGGTCGACTTTGGACGCATGATCACAGGCAATATGCCCGAGCCCAGTTGGGTTCAGGCCTTAAGCACGTATTGGATCAGCGTCAGTGATCACGGCCTGAATGCCTCGACCTTTACCGCCCGTGTGATTGCCTCCACCCGCTCGGACCAGCGCTCAGCCGTTTTGGGGGCCTTGGGCGCTTTAAAAGGGCCGTTGCACGGTGGGGCTCCCGGCCCCGTGCTGGACATGCTCGATGCCATTGGCAGCCCAGACCGTGCCCGCACTTGGCTCGCAGCAGAACTGGCAGCAGGGCAACGGCTGATGGGCTTTGGGCACCGCATTTACCGGGTGCGCGACCCCCGCGCCGATGTACTGCGCCAAGCGCTGCAGAGCTGGCAAAACCACCACGACAGCCCCCGACTGGCCCTGGCCCGCAGTGTCGAAAGCCTGGCGTTGGAAATGCTGGCGGCCCATAAACCCGAGCGCAAACTCGAAACCAATGTCGAGTTTTATACGGCGCTTTTGCTCGAATCGCTGGGCTTTGAACGGGAAGTGTTTACCTCGCTCTTTGCCCTGGGGCGCTTGGTCGGCTGGAGTGCCCATGCCTGCGAACAGAGGCTGTATGGCCGTTTGATTCGCCCCCAATCGCATTATATTGGCCCACAGCCAGAGGCATTTTGCCCGCAGCCAGCGCTGGGCAGTGTGATGCGTCAAGCAGTACACTGATTGAAATTGATGAATCTATCCTGACTTTGAGGAGAACTTAAGCATGTTACACCGTTTTTCGCTCCCCCTGTTGACCGCAACTTTGCTGCTGGTAACGATGATGGCCCCAGTAGGGGACAAAAGTCCATTGGCGGCCAATTCTGTACCCGCAGCCCAAGCGGCAGATCAATCCACGGCCCAATCCGCGACCAAATTCCAGCTCAAAACCGTGGCGATTGACTACAAAGACGGAAATCAAGTGCTACAAGGCTATTTGGCCTACAATGGCGCCCAAAAGGGCAAACGCCCAGCGGTGATGTTGGTGCATGACTGGATTGGTGTCAATCCCAATGTCAAAAAGCGCGCTGAACAATTGGCAGAAATGGGGTATATCGCCTTTGCAGCAGATATCTACGGCAAAGGGGTCCACCCCAAGCCCCCCCAAGAGGCGGGACAAATGGCCGGCAAATACAAAGCCGATCGCGCGCTCTTTCGCTCGCGCCTCAAAGCGGGTTATCAGGTGCTGATGAACCAAGCCATTGCTGATCCCAGCAAAACGGCCGCCATTGGCTATTGTTTTGGCGGTATCGGGGTGCTCGAATTGGCCCGCACAGGAGCCGATCTCAAAGGCGTGGTCAGCTTTCATGGCGGCCTCGATAGCCCCACCCCCGCTGATGGCAAAAATATTAAAGGCAAGGTTCTGATTCTACACGGGGCCGCAGATCCCTTTGTGCCCGCCAAAGAAATTGAGGCCTTTAGCGCAGAAATGAACGCCGCCCAAGTCGATTGGCAGATGATCTCTTACAGCGGGGCTGTACACGCCTTCACAATCAAAGAGGCGGGCAACGACCCCAGCACGGGCGCAGCTTACAACGCAAGTGCCGATCGCCGCTCCTGGGAAGCCATGAAACTGTTTTTTGCTGAAATTTTTAAATAGCCCAGACGTCAATGGGCCCTGGAAGCTGGTCAGATTTGCCTGAGACAGGGGTATAATCTGATCAGCTCTTTACACTTTAAGGACAGCCCATGAACCCGCTTCGCCCCGCAAGTCCACAGCTCACCTCAAGCAAATCATCGCCAGTGCCGGCCCTCCAGACAACAGGCAAACCTGCTTCTGTCAGCCCAAAGGGAACGGGCCACGCGTTAAATACCGACAGGTTGACCCAAGAGAACAGCCCAGACAGTGGCCCCTCTGCCCATGCAGCTCACGGCAGCTCGCGCCCCAGCCAATCATTGGGCCTGGATGGCCCTCCAGCGCAAAACTTCCCGCGCTGGAACTTTCCAGCCAAACAATTCCCCGGTTTTTATCCGGCGGGCAAAGACCGCAGCCCGGCTTATCACTTCGACAAAATTCTCAAGGATCTGCCCCAAATCTGGGCGCGCCCCTGGAGTGGGGATCTGTCTGTTGGCAAAGGAAAACCGCTATCGTCAGAGACCTATGGTGAGCTGTTTAAACGCATTGGCGCAGAAACGGGCACCGATCCCTTTGCCCTGGCGACATATTGCATCTTTGAGAGTTACCACTCGGGCCGCCAAACCTTTAATCCACGTATGCAGGAGATCGGCGGGGGCATGCACGCAGCGGGCATCGCCGCGACCCAGGCCCAAGACTGGAAAGGCAAAAAAATTCCTGGAACCAATCAGCGTTTCCCAGCAACGGTCAAAGCCACAGCCAGTGTTTTGCGCGCCCATCCCGAATATGGCCTGCGCTGTCTGGCCGCCGAATTTAAACAGACTTATGCCAAGAAGGGCCAAGACCTGGCCAGAACCTTTCCCGGCGTGGCCTATCCGGCCTGGAAAAACCCAGCTGAAAGCAAAGGCAATTATGGCACCCAGGCCCAATATGTCAGCCGCGCTTTTGCCCTGTACCAAGGCTTTCAAGCCGCCGATCAGGGCCCTTAAGCAAGAGCCGAATCATCAAGGACGAGATCTTTGACCGCATTCCAAATGCTGCCATCAGCCAACAGACGACTGGCCAATTCCAACTCAGGTGAGAGGTAGCGATCTTCTTGCAAAAACGGAATCTGCTCCCGCACCGCCGCCAGCGCCGCAGCAGCCACAGGCGAAGGTTGAAGCGGCTGGCGCAATTCCAAGGCCTGACAGGCACAGAGCAATTCAATCGCCAAGACCTGTCGGGTGTGATTTAAAATGCTCAGGGCTTTATTGGCCGCAATTGTGCCCATGCTAACGTGGTCTTCTTGGCTGGCCGAGGTTGGAATCGAGTCCACCGAAGCGGGATGGGCCAAGACCTTGTTTTCGGAGACCAGCGCTGCTGCTGTGTACTGGGCAATCATCAGCCCCGAATTGAGCCCCTCGTGGGGGGTCAGAAAAGCGGGCAGCCCCTGGTTCAAAAGCGGGTTGACCAAACGTTCAATCCGGCGCTCGGAGATATTTGCCAGCTCAGCCAGGGCAATGCCTGCAAAATCCATCGCCAGCGCAATCGGTTGGCCATGAAAATGCCCACAGCTGATAATCTCACCACTTTCAGGCAAAATCAGGGGGTTGTCGGTGACAGCATTGATCTCGCGTTCCAGCACCTGTTTGATATGCCCCCAGGTGTCGCGGCTGGCCCCATGCACCTGGGGCGAACAGCGAAAAGAATAGGCATCTTGAACCCGGTCGCAGCCCGCATGGGAATCGACAATTTGACTGTCTTGCATGGCTTGCCACAGGCGCTGGGCACTCAAGACCTGACCGGGATGGGGGCGCAGGGCATGCAGGTCGGCGCGAAAGGCCTGGGATGAACCCAAAGCCGCTTGAATGCTCATGGCCGCAATGACATCTGCCAAATCCAGCAATTGGCCCATGCCCAGGATCACCGCCGAAGCCAAGGCAGACATCGGCTGGGTTCCATTGATCAAAGCCAGCCCCTCTTTGGCTTCGAGCACCAGAGGGGCAATACCCGCCTCGGCCAAAGCATGCGCAGCTGGCCAGCGGCTGCCTTTATAATCCACAAACCCCTCCCCCAAAAGGGCCAAAACCAAATGAGAGAGCGGTGCCAAATCGCCACTGGCCCCGACCGAGCCCCGGCTGGGCACAACCGGATGAATTCGTGCATTGAGACAGGCCAAGAGGGTTTCTACCACCACCGGGCGCACACCCGAATGGCCCTGAATCAGGGTATTGGCCCGCAAAAGAATCATGGCCCGCACCCGCTCCTGGGGAAAAGGCTCACCCACACCACAGGCATGGCTGAGGATCAGATTGCGCTGCAGGGCCCGAATATCTTCGGGCGGAATCGTGCGGTTTTTTAAATAGCCAAAGCCGGTATTCACCCCATAGACCACCTCTCCCGAGGCCATCGCCGCATCGACCACAGCACGGGCCCGCAACAGAGCGGGCAGACAGGCAGGGTCGAGGGCAACATTTTGCCGCTCAAGCGCGACCGCTTCGACCTGCTCAAGGGTCAGGGAATATCCATTGATGGTTAACATCTGCTTTTTCGCCTCCAAAGGGGAATCACATTTGAAATTTTTAAGGCACGAGAGTCTGGCGATCCATGATCCGCAAACAGGCCACAAAATCCAGGGCCTCTTGCAAAGAAATCGTTTGCTCGCCGGGGCTGGGCAAACCGGGGGTATTCGGAGCCGGACTCTGAAAAAAATAACCCGGATACGGGCCCCAGACCGAAGATCTCAGCCCCCCTGTGGGCATACGGTAAAGGGTGAGAATTTCACCCGAAGCCAAAGCCACCCGCGCCAAAACGGGATCATCGGGGCGCAGATCGGAGCTGGGGTGGGAGCCAAGCATCAGCGACGCGCCTCCGGCCAAGCGGTAAATGGCCCGGTATTGCCACCAGCCTTCACTGCTCTGCCTGCGCTCTGGTGCAGGCAACCAAATGCGCTGCACATCAAACAACTTAAATTGTTCGGGCTGACCCCAGGCAATCCAAACCGGATAAGCCGTGTTTAAAAGCAGGAGATAATCGGGCACAGGTCTTTGGCGGGAAATAATTTCGGCCTGTGTGGGGGGGGGCTGGGCCCGGGCCGCAAATGCAGCACTCAAAAAAAAGCCCAACCCCAGCAAAGCTGCCAAGCGCATCTGAGCCAAGGGCTTTAGCCAACCCAGATCTGGGTCTGGTACTTGGGTTCGTTGGATTTTTGTTCGTCCACCGCCAACCAGCTATAACGGGCGGGAAACATACAGACTTCGAGGATCAAGCTGACAATATTGGCATACTCTTGAATTTGCACCAATTTGATGGCCTGGGTGCGGCGTTTTTGCAATTGGGCCAATTCATTTAAGACCTCTTGCAGACGCTGTTTGAGTTGGGCCGTGCGCTGCTGCCGTTTGGCACCCCCAAAGAGACCTTCAAACAGGCCTTTTTTGGTTTCGGTCTGAGAAATTTCATTGCGTACACGCTGTTCTTCGAGTTCCAATTCTTGAATCTGTTTTTCGACTTTCTGACGCCAGCTGTTGATATTCGGGTATTTGGACTTTTGCAAGTCCCCGCCAGCTTCATGAAAGAGTTTGTTTAAGCCAAAGAGCATCGTGCGGGCCAAGTGCAATGCGGGCAGATGTTTGGGCTCCGATTCAAAGACATTGATCAAATTAAAAATCGCAGCCTCGGTATCGCGAATACTCAAATCCCGCAGGGCCGCGTTATACGACTGCTGAGGCGAGACCATTTGGTTGCGGCGATCCCTGACATAGCGTTTGTATTGCTGAGGCGTTAAATAATGTTCCAAGACCTTAACCAGCGAAATCCCGACAACACTCATCTCAATCTTCATCCTCTCCGGCCAGCTCACCCGTTACATAGGGGCGCAGGTCCAATTTTCCAGTGACATAGTTCTGATCGATCGGAATATCACTGTTACGCGAAAAAAACTGTACCAAAACCGGATGGGTAGAGTTTTGGATTTCCTCACAGGTCCCTGCTGCGATCACCTGACTTTTGTAGAGCATAATAATATGATCGGCAATTTGAAAAGTACCGGGAATATCATGGCTGATCACAATAAAAGTAGACTTGGTATGATCTTTGGTTCGGATAATCAGCTTGTCAATCGCGTCAGACATGACCGGGTCCAGACCCGAATTGGGTTCGTCGAAAAGAATGATTTCCGGATCGAGCGCCAAAGCACGGGCAAGTCCGACACGCTTACGCATACCACCACTGAGTTCAGAAGGCAGTTTATGCTGAATACCGGGCAAACCCACTTGGTCCAGCTTTTCCTCGACGATTTTCATAATTTCCTTGTTTTTCAGTCGCGTATGGCGCCGCAGCGGGAAGGCAATGTTTTCAGCCACATCCAGCGAGTCAAACAACGCCCCATCCTGAAACAGCATACCGAACTTTTTCCGAACTTCAAAGAGTTCAGATTTTTTCAATTGGGTAATATCTCTGCCGTCGACCAAAATCGAGCCGCTGTCGGGCTTGAGTAGGCCCACCAAGAGCTTCAGAAAGACGCTTTTCCCCGTGCCACTCGGGCCCACAATCACGGTGGTTTTGCCCTTTTCTATCCGGCAGGAGACATCGTTGAGCACCACCTGTTTGCCAAACGCCTTGTGAACATGTTTAAAATCGACTGCGTATTCAGCCATAAATCGCCGCCGTCAGAAAAAAGATAAAAATCACGATAAAACTGGCAATGGTGACCACCGAGAGGTTGATCGCCCGGCTCACCCCTTTGGGGCCTGGCTG
>JBFWRL010000005.1:0-84170 GCA_050248915.1 Candidatus Sericytochromatia bacterium | reverse complement strand
AAAGGCGATTACGATGATTTCCGCCGTTTCTTACAGGTCAGCAGCTTGGTGGCCTTGCAGAATCAAAATCTCCAAAAATTCTACGATTTTGGCTCTCAAATTTTAGACCAAAGCCCCAATGACTATGAGGGCAATGCCTTCCAGGTTTATATGACCGTGGCCCATGGCGGCACGGTTCAAGACTTTGTTGATATTGCCTCCAGTCTCGAAACCACTGGATTTGAAGGCCGCAACAATTTGGTCGATCTCACCCGTGTGATTGTCGATTTCCGCAATAAAGGCTTAAACACCCCTTTCCTCTTTCAGCAAATGGCTGCAGTCGCCAATTCCGGTGGCAGTGTCCGTGATTATATGAACGAATATATGCTCAAACAGGGCATGATGAGCACCAAGCCCGATCCCCGTGCCAGCCAGTTTGAACGCATTGAGCGGATTGACGGTGAGCCCATGGTGATCAAAAAAGGTGAAAAAGCGGCGCTTTTTGCTCAGGCAATTAGCACTCAACATGGTTTATTGCCCGAAAGCGTGCTCTATTGGAGTTCCAAAGAAAAAGGGGCCATGGCCCAGGGCTCCAGTTATCTTGATCTTTCCAAGTTGGGCGTGGGTGTTCACCACATTGCCGTTAAAATCGGTGGCTATGGTGGTGGCACAGATACAGCCGTCAAGACTGTGATTGTTGAGCCTGCAGACACTCAAGAAGATACCACTGAAGAAACCACGCCGGTGACAGCCCCGACACAAAATACCAATCAGGGCATTGTCCTTCCTGAAAGTGGCAAAATCCGTGTCACTGTGAAGCAAGGAGCCGCAGGTCTGCGTTCTGATCTTTACCTTCGCCAGAATGGCCAAGAAGAACTGGTTGCTGAGCGCGCCAACAACCATGCCAGTACCACCACAATGGATAGACAATACAATGCGGGAGATCGCTTGGATTTGTTTATCAAAACCTTCAGAGGTGGTGCCAGTTACGAGCATGGCACTGATACGGAAACCTATAACGGTCAGGCGTATGCTACCGTTGAACAGATCGGTGAAAATAAATGGCGGGTTTGTTTCGAAGATTTGCCAGGCCAATCGGCTGACTGGGATTACAACGATGTCGTCGTTGAAGTGGAATTGCTCCCTGAGACAGCAGCCGCCGGTTCGGTTGACTCCGCACCTGTGAGCGTGCCTGCTGTGAGCAAAGAAGAGGCCATCCAAATGACCCAAGCAGCTCTCAGCGCACTCCAGAGCAATGGCAAAGTATTTGAAGAATATGCTGCCATTCTGAAAGAACGCTATTTCAAGGCCATTGATGAACAAATTGGGTATAACCAAGATTATATGCGTCAATTGCGTGATTATATGGCTGATCAGGATCAGCGTGCTGCAGAGTTAAAGGCTTTCTTTGAGCAAACATTGCAAGCTTTAACTGGCAATACGGGTAGCACCACACCCAGCCCGGATGCGGGTTCAACGGGCGGCGTTCGCCGGGGTGGCTATACAGATTCTGCACCGGTCTCTGAGCCCGCTCCCACTGGTGCGGTTCCGCCCGCTGCTGTTGCTGCCGATCCACAGCAACAGGCCCAAGCCCAACAAACTGTTGTTGAGCAAACGCCTGGCACTGTTCGCCGAGGTGGCTACCAATAGTTTTAACAAAGATGTAACGATCTAGGTACATAGCTTTGGCTCCCTGCCTTTTGGGGTGGGGAGTTTTTTCTTTGGCTTTTACGGGAATATCTAAATACAACGCACCAACTCTGTTTTGGTGATTGTGTTAGAATAACTCGATGTATAAAATCTTATGAAAATCATTACAATTATCGGAGCCCGACCTCAATTTATTAAAGCGGCTGTAGTTTCCCTTGCTCTAAAGTCACGGGGACATCAGGAAGTGTTAGTGCATACAGGCCAACATTATGATGCCAGTATGTCTGATATTTTTTTTCAAGAATTGGGTTTGCCAACGCCCCAGTATCATTTGGGTATTGGGGGCCTCGGCCATGGTGCGATGACCGGAAGAATGCTTGAGGCGATAGAGGGGGTCTTATTGCAAGAAAAACCGGATTATGTTCTGGTTTATGGGGATACAAACTCCACTTTGGCAGGTGCTTTGGCTGCGGCCAAACTTCATATTCCAATTGCCCACGTAGAGGCTGGGATGCGCTCCTTTAATCGTCAAATGCCTGAAGAAATAAACCGGGTCTTGGTGGATCATCTCTCTCAGCGACTCTTTGTGACCAGCCCAAAACCGGTTGAATTACTGGCTCAAGAGGGAATTTTTGAGGGCGTCCATTGTGTGGGTGATGTGATGTATGATGCTGTTTTGGCTTTTTCTGAACATTCTTCGAATCCTGATTTGTTGTCAAATTACGGAGTCAAAACAAAACAATTTGGTTTGGTTACTTTGCACAGAGCCGAGAATACAGATGACTCTCAGCTGCTTTTGAGTTGGTTACAACAGCTTGAATTACTCAGCCATCATATAGAACTCGTCTTCGCGGTACATCCGCGAACAGCGAAGGCGATTGGGCAGTTTCAGCCTGATTGGAACCCCACCCGTATTCGGAGAATTAACCCCTTGGGATATAAAGACATGTTGCTGCTACAGAAGAATGCTGCCCTTATTCTGACTGACAGTGGCGGAGTGCAAAAAGAGGCTTTGTATTTGAATACTCCCTGTCTAACGTTGCGAAAAGAAACTGAGTGGCTTGAAACAATTGAGTGTGGTTGGAATAAATTAATAGGAGACAATCCTCAATCTCTTGTTCAGCAGGCTTTGGCGTCCATTGAGGAACTCTCTCGAAAGCAAGCGCCACAACTCTATGGAGATGGAACCGCTGCTCAACAAATTGCGAATTCATTTTTATGAATGATCACGGACTTGCCCAATTGTTAACTCAAAATTCACAATGACAGTAAATACTTTGATTACATTAAGGGCGATCGGACGAAGTGGATCTCTTTTTCTCCAACAATTGTTTGAGAATCATTCTCAGTTGGTTATGCTGCCAGTTATCATCGATTTTTATGGTAGATGGAATACGTTTTTCGCGAAATCGTCAGGTGATGTTAATGAATTACTTAATTATTATATAAAAGATACAAATATTAAGTGTTTATTGGGTGAAAAAAATTCTTTGTTCTCTTGGGTTGACCAAAATAATCATGAAAATTATGTTTCGCTTGATTTGAATGCCTATTTAGAACAGTGTATTTTGTTTATAAATCTCTCTGATGAAACTAATTTTCGCAAGCGAATTTTATTGGCTCTTCACCAGGCTTATTACCAACTTGCAGGTTTAAAATGGCCTGATAATCCAATTTTATTTTTACATGAGCATCAACCTTATTTTTTTGAAGAAACGGATCAAGATTTTTTTGAAACCAAACATATTGCGACTTTAAGAAGACCCGAAGATATGTATGCTTCTTATTCTAAGTTTTTTCAAAAATCTGGCGGATTATATGGCCCTCTTTACCTGCAGTATAGTTTAAAAGTGGCGACAGAGGGCTATTTAAATGCTTTACATTATCATTCTAAATTTCCTGAAAAACTGTATTTTGTTCAAACCGAACTGCTCAATACACAACCAGAAGTAGTTTTAAAAAAATTAGCTAATTGGTTAAATATTTCATACGAAGATGTATTGTTACAACCAACTTTTTTTGGATTCCCTGCCAAAAATAACAGTGCTTTTGATCCTAATGTAAGTACTTTTAATAAGGATATCGCTGAAAAAAGTAGATTTGATGAAATATGCTCAAATAGAGAAAAAGTAATTATTCAGAACATTTTTAGTGATTTAAATAAGGATTTTTATAACATAAAAAATAGAAAATCTATATTATTATCTATTTTTGTAATTTTAATTCCAGATTTGGCGTTTATTTTTCTGAGAAAATACTCTTTAAAAGATGTTCTTTACTATCTTGTCTCTTTGAATTTTATTTGGAGCAGAATAAATTTTATTTATTGTTTAAGAATGATAAAGAGGAAGAAAAAAGAGTATATTTATCCGAACGACATTTCTGATGAAATGGGTTATTTATACAAAAATTGGCTTCAAAAACTAATCTTTTTTAAATAATATTTTATTTTTGATTTTTCATTAAGATCTAAACTGTAATATTGAAAGATCAAAATAAACACTAATAATAAATGATCGAAAAAAAATGATTGAAAATTAAAGTCTATTGGTTGAATTTGATTATTAAAAATAAACAAAATATATAATATTAGAATATATATTGATTTTTTCTCGTATTTTATTTTAATTACCCTGTTTTTTTGACGTTTATTCCAGGTGAATAGCAATAGAATGATTAAGAAATAACCAATTACCAGTGATAATGATGCTCCCCAAGATTGATATTTTTGTGTAAGCTGGAGCGAAGCCCAAATAAAAATCAGGGAACTTATAATTTGAATTATGATTGTTGGTCGTAGTTCTTGGGCCAAATAAGATTCGATATTTATGATGTTAAATAAGCCCACTAAAAAAAAGCTTAGAGCTGAAAGACCGATAATTTGGAATGCCATAAAAAACTGGGGTTGTGTAAAAACCATTATCAGCGGTTTTGCATAGATAAAGAAAAGCAAGGTGGTCACCCCAATGATCATGATGTAATAGGTGCTTATTTTGCCAATTGTATAGGCAGCCTCTTCTGGCTTATCTTTTAATGACATCGCAAAAGGTAACCAAGCCAATGAAAACGCCTGTATAAGCATATTCATTCCATTGCCAAAATTGAATCCTATAGCATAAAGGCCTGCCTGCTCCAGCCCTGAAAAGTGTTGGATAATGTAAGTATTTCCTTGCTGTAAAATATAAATGGCAAAAAAAGAAGGTAAAACAATAATTCCTTTGTTTATTAAGAAATTAATTGTTTTTATATTAAAAATTAATTTTGGTTTGCAATTGATTTGGAATAAAAGAAAACAAAAACTGATAAATGTTGATAAGAATAAGGCTATCAGGCGACCCCAGACACCATATTTAAGAAAAACAATCAGAAAAATACTTAAAAATATGGATAATAAAGAAGTAATTGTTGTGCTTAATACAAATGCTGCCTGTTTCTCTTTTAACTGAAAAATAAGTGTAAATAAATTGATTAATATGCTAAATAAAGATATAAATGCGTAAATTATAATGTATGATTTTAAATTTGAGCTTTTTAATAGAAATAAACTAATTTCTTTGCTAAAAATAATATTTAATGTCAGCATGATGCCCGAGCTTAAAAATAAAATGATGAGTGCTGTCCAAATAACATCATCTTGCTCAAAAACAGAATCATAATAAGCCAACCCAAACGAAACACCGATCCCTAAACTGAATAGTGTAATCATGAGTGTACTCCATAAGGAGAGCACTGAGATAATTCCATAATCAGTGGGGGTTAAATACGATGTAAAGAGTGGGAGGAGCATTAATGCTAGCCCTTGATTTAGAGCACTTCCCAAGCCATATATAGCAGACCCTTTAAGTAGACGCTTCAAATGATCAAACATGATTTAAGAGGTCAAGTATTTTAAGTGTTTGTCCATGCATTTTTGAATAAAATCAAGGTTTTCTTGGGTCCATTTAATGGTTTGCTTCAGACCCACTTCCAGATCGACTTCTGCTTTAAATCCCAATGTCTTTTCAGCTTTATCTGTGCTTCCGAAACGTTTGCCGGAATTGTCCCAATGGCGTTTGGGGTAAAAGTCAAGCGGCGTTACATTACCCGTTAAGTGGTTTATTTTATTGGCAAGCTCTAAGATCGAAATCTCTATCCCACTGGCCAAATTGTAAACATCGCCAGGTGTACCTTTGAGTGCACAAAGCATAAGTCCGTTTACAATATCTGTAACGTAAATAAAGTCACGCGTTGCAATGCCCCCATTTTCAACAGTCAGAGCTTGGTTTTTTAACGATTTATAAATAAACGTAGGTGTAACATTTCTCCAGACGGTCGCCGGAGTGCCTCGCCAAGCACCAGCACCTAAAACTTCTCCGGGGCCATAAACGTTTTGAAAACGAGCTTTAACAACGGGTAACTGCCATTGTTTAAAATAATAATTGGAATAAAACTCACCAATTATTTTTGATATTTGATAAGGACTGTCCATATATGGAGATATAGACGCATCTTCTTGAGTGGCAGTGGCGTTATCAAACGTTTTCTCTGCTACAACACAACCCGCAGATGAATAAATGACTGTATCAAGCTTTTTAAAATTTTTGATATGTTCGTAGAGTTTTAATGTTGTCAACGTATTGTTTTCATGATCTTTTAAAGGATCATGTATCGAGCTTTGATTACCGTGATAAGTGGCTAAATGAAAAATGAAATCAAACTGATCTTCAATTTTAGCCAGAATTGCATCATCGGAGATAGAGCCTTGCAGAAAAATCAACCTTGGATCTGGTGGCAGATTTTCTGCCTCAGATGATAATAAATTATCGACAACGGTCATTGATTTTATATCTTGTTTGAGCAATTCTTTTACTAAGTTGCTGCCTACAAATCCGGCTCCACCAGTAATAAGAATCGTTTTTTCTGCAAATGACCTCATTCTTTCGGCTCCACATTTTTCAGATGGGTAAAAGTTTGAGTAATACCATACACTTTATACCATTCAATTGCTTTTGCCACACCCAAATTGAGGGGCGTAGATGTTTGCCAGTTAAAATCATGATTGGTTTTGCTTGGGTCAATTAAAATAGTAAACACATCATCTTCGTGGCGTGGCTTTACTTCCACTTCTTCTTCTAATTTGATCTCTAAAGATTGGACAACCGCATCAAACAGCTCTTTAATGGAATAATCTTTTCCTGAAGAAATATGGTATGCACCTTTTGAGCCCTGTCCATCAATTGCTTTTAATACAACCTCAATTAGGTCGTCAATGAATATAAAATCTCTTCTGGTGTCCATAACAAAACAGGCTTTTGCTTGGGTTAGGCGATGATAAAACGTTGGCAGAGGGCCACTTAAATTTCTTGGGCCGTAGGCATTTGCGAGACGAAATGAAATATAATCTAGCCCACTTAATTCTATATAATATTCACCAGCTGTTTTACTGATAGAATAGCTGCTGCCACCAGGTAAGATAGGATGATCCAAGCTGATAGGTTGTTCAAGCGGTTTTAATCCATAACAAAGAGACGTTTGAAAATAAATCAGGCGTTCGACATTTTGCTTTACAGATGCTTGTACGACATTCACCGTGCCCAAATTATTGGTCAAAACATCTTCAACCCAATTATTTGGATCTTTATAAGAAGCTGCAGCATGTACAACAATGTCAGGAGAAAAATTAGTAAAAACAGACTGCACAAGTTCTGTATCTGCAATACTTCCCTCAATTACCGTGAGAAGATCATTTTGTATAAGATTGTCTCTTCGACCTGTCGAATAATTGTCAATAACTAAAACTTGATGCCCTTTTTCAACGAGTTTATCTGTTAAGTGAGAGCCAATGAACCCGGCTCCTCCAGTGACCAATACTTTTTTCATATTTTTCCCTTCAGTTTTATAAATTCATGATGTTTATCTTGAAACGTTTGGTACCAAAGCTCAAGGCAAAGTAGACCCCAAATTTTTCGGCTAAACTTAGGTTCTTTTTCTAAATTCTTTAATACTTGTTTGGCATCAATATAATCTCTTTGGCGGGCTTGCTGAGAGCTAAAAATATCGATGACAAAATCTCTTAATTCTCCTTGTAACCATTCATTAAGTGGTACAGGAAACCCCATTTTATCTTTTCTGTCTAAAATAGCTTGGGGTAAATAGTGTTTCATGGCATTTTTCAACACATATTTCATGCTACCATTTTTAAATTTAATATTTGAAGGAATAGTGGCAGCCTTTTCAATGAGAAAATGATCTAAAAATGGAACCCGTGATTCTACGCCATGAGCCATGCTGACGCGATCCTCTATGTGTAAAAGGGCTGGTAATAAGGTTTTGAAGTCAAAATGGGTCATGCTGTCAAAATAAGATTGTTTTTGTACGTTTTTAGCTGTAAATAGTGATTGAAAGCTTTTGTATGATGAATAATCTGAGTTTGAGCTGAGTTGAATTTCTTGATTAAAACTGTTTGAACGATTGATCAAACGAAAATATCTTTTATCCAAATCTTCAAATAAACCCTGACTCCAAAATTCTTTGATTAAAGGCTTATAATTTTTTAATGTGACTAAATTAGGCAAAATAGACTCATAAGTAACAATAAAATTACCATTGTCCATCGTTCCATCAATTGCTGCTTTGATACATTGTTCAAAGTATGCAATTAGATATCTCGCATAACCCCCAAATATTTCATCACCACCTTGACCACCCAAAACTGTTTTGCAATTTTGACTTTGGACCAGTTTTGATACCATAAATTGTGGAAATGCACCTGGGCCAGCAATGGGATAGTCCAAGTGATAAATAATTTTTTGAATGTGACTGAGGAAATCTGAGGCCTGAATATCTATTTCGAATAAATTCAAATCAGATTTTTTTGCTAATTCGCGCGCGTAAGCACTTTCGTCATACTCTTGACTATAAGAAAATTTTCCAGTAAAAGCCTGCATACCTTGGTTTTTTTTAGCGGCCATTGCAGCAATAATACTAGAATCAATTCCGCCGCTGACGTAGGCACCTATAGGAACATCACTTCTTAAGTGTAAGTGGACGGATTCTTGAATAAGACTTTCTATTTGTTCAAAAAAATATTTTTCGGTATGATCAAAATCTGGTGAATAATATACTTGCCAATAGTTCTCTTTGTTGATTTGACCATTTTTAATATATAAAAAATTTGCAGAAGAGAGTTCATGTATATTATTAAAAAGTGTTTTCCCGTTTAAATAAAATTGAAAGGTAATATAGTCTTGTAAACCTTCTGGATTTGTTTCAATTTTTTTGATAAATGGAAGTAGCGCTTTTACCTCTGATGAAAAATAAAAAACATTATCTACAATTGTGTAGTAAAACGGTTTAATGCCAAATCGATCACGGGCACAAAAGAGCGCTTGTTTTTCTTCATCCCACAAGGCAAAGGCAAACATACCTCTGAAATGATTGATACAATCTATTCCCCATTTCTGATAGGCCAAAAGAATCACCTCAGTGTCTGAGTGTGTCTTGAAATTGTTGATGCCTAACTCGGTTTTTAATTCGGGATAATTGTAAATTTCACCGTTGTAAGTGACCCAATTGCCTCTGTTATCAGACATGGGTTGTGCGCCGGTTTCTATATCAATAATACTCAGTCTACGATGAGCAAATCCAATATGCTCGTTTGGATGCAGCCATATTCCATCACCATCTGGCCCCCGGTGAATCTGAAGATGATTCATTGTCTTCAGCGACTCACTTAGCTCAGAAACAGATTCAAGATTAAGCTGTAAAAGTCCTGCTATGCCACACATCTGTTAAAGTCGTATTCCTATTTTGGGCTGTTGGTACACTTGTGCACGTTTCTTACTTTTAATTCCCAAGATGGCGTTTTTTTACACCCCATCAAAAAAACTTTTTTGGATTTCATTTTAATCCCACTAAAATTTTAGGGTAGAATGAAACGTTATATCCCATAAAAAATTTCTTTGCTTTTGCTGTTTCGTTTGGGTGTTTTGTTTAGTTTTTACTTTTTTATGAATGATCATCGGATAATCAATCGCTGAAAATCAATACCCGAAAATCATTCAGCAAGCGTGCTTGGATTATAATATTACCATAAATATATAGAAACTATTTACCGAGCGTGTTATTCATTTTCAAGTTGTGATATGACAAATATTGTCTATTTTTTATAAAATTAAATATATTTTTTAAAATAGATAATTATACGTATACATGTGAATAGTGTGTGGGTAATTAAAGCTAAAATGAATACAAATTCAAAAAAACACATTGATTTAATTGTTTTTTCTACGGGTGAATGGTCTTTTTTTCATCGCAGATCTTTACTGGAGTCAGTTTCTGCCTCTCTGTTTAAGGATGACCAGATGGTCGTGTTAAATCGTCCAATTGATTTAATGACTTCTTGGTGGCGACACCCAGGCAAATTAAAATTAGGGTCAGCTCTCCTCGCGAAAAATCAAAACCCTCCGTATCTATTATTTCGACCAATTTTGCCAATACACGATCAATTGGCTTATCGAAATAAATATGTTTCATGGATAAATAGTAAATTATTATTAATTAATTTAAAAAAAATACTTCGTAGTGATGCTAAGCGTGTTTTATGGGTAATGCATCCGAGTTTTTTTCACTATGCAAAAGAGCTAAATCCTGATTTGTTAATTTATGATTGTTATGATGAATACGTTGAGTTTGCTAAACCTTCTCGTATTGGATTAATTCGAGATTTGGAACAAGAAATTTTAAAAAAAGCGGATTTAACGATCTTTGCTGCAAAATATGTAATGCAAAAGAAAGTCCAATTTTGCTCAAATCCCTATTATTTACCCAATCCTGTGAATATGTCGCTGATGAGCCAAGCCCGTAATAAAAACTTACTTGTACCCCAAGATTTATACGCTATACCAGAACCGCGAGTAATGTATATTGGTGGGGTAAAAGCTTTGCTGGATGAGGATTTGATCTGTTTCTTGGCTAAAAATAATCCAAATATCTCTTTTGTCTTTATTGGGAAAGTAGAGCCGCTTTCGCCATTTGCAAACTTAGAAAAAGAACCCAATATTTATTTTTTAGGTTTTAAACCTATTTCTCAATTGCCTGCTTATTTAAGTGGCGCTAAATTAGGTTTGGTACCTTATAAAATAAATGATTTGGTTCGAAACATTAATCCCAATAAAGTGATGGACTATCTGGCCGCTGGTATAGAAGTTGTTTCTACTGAAATACCCGAGCTTATTGGAAAATACCCACAATATATTCACGTGGGTAAAGATAAGGAGGAAATTAATCTGTTACTTCAAACCTGTCTGTCTAGAGATAGTCGCATTTTTCCTGATTCAGAGTTAAAATTAAACTCCCAAGAATACCATTGTGACAAATTGGTGAATCATATTCATAATCTGCTGAATTAATCTTTTGGAGCCAATGAAAAAACTTGGTTTATGATAAAATATTAATCCCCTGATTAATTGTGAAAAGTGAGCTTGATAAGATTAAAGTGTATACAATTTTAGTATTGTATGGAAATGTCTCTTTTCCTCAAAAAAAATCATTAACTAATCATTTGTATTCTATTCGTGATTATACAAGTCACAGATGTGTTTTTTTTAATGCTTACTATGCAGAAATGCCAAATTTTATTAAATATGCGCACTTTGACTTGATTATTTTTCACACAACTTTTATGGTCATTCGTTGGAGTGATAGACAAAAATTTGTCAGAATTATGAAAAAAATATCTGTCCTTAAGAATATTATATCAACTAAAATTGCTATTCCTCAAGATGAATATATCAATACTGATTTAATGAATGAATTTATCAATGAATTTAATGTTGAGCATGTATTTACGGTTTCTCCATTTTCTGAGTTAGATAAAATTTATCCTCAAGTTGATAGATCTAAAGTTCAGTTTCATTCTGTTTTAACGGGATATCTATCTCCACAAGATTTGATGCTTATTGAGCGTTTAAGAAAGGATATTCCTGTTAAAACGATTGATATTGGATATAGGGCAGAACATGCTCCTGCTTGGTGGGGAAGACAAGGATTATTGAAGGTCAAAATTGCAGAAATTTTTAAAGAGCGAGCCAAAGATTTTTTAGTAGATATATCGACCCGCCCTGAAGATACCTTTTTTGGAAATGACTGGTATGCCTTTTTGCTGAAATGTAAATTTACGATCGGTGTTGAGGGTGGGTCTAGTCTTTTAGATGAGAACGGTGATTTAAAAAGAAAAACAATTGATTATTTAAAAAAATGTTTAGATTGTGGATTTAAACCTGATTTTTATGATATTGAAAAAAATATTTTTCCCAATAGAGATGGTGAAATTAGTGTTGTGGCACTGTCTCCCCGTCATTTAGAGGCATGTGCAACAAAAACTTGTCAAGTATTGATTGAAGGTAGATATAATGGTATTCTTGAGCCAAATATTCATTATATTGAATTAAAATCTGATTTTAGTAATCTGGATCTTGTTCTAGAAAAGCTGAAAGATGAAAAACTTCGGATATCAATGGCCGAACGTGCATATCAAGATATTGTAATGTCTCAAAAATACGCTTATGCGTCTTTTGTCTCGGATTTGATTTTGAAATCTTTGGGTAATAAAAAGCCCTATAAACGTACTTTCTTGACTGAATTTGTTTGTGTTTATATTTCTATTTTAGATTTTATATCTTGGATTTTGGTTTATTTTAGAAATATTTTATTAAAATACTTGCCATATCAACTTGTGGCTAATATACGACGTTGGAGAAAAATTGGCTAATGTCAATGTGTAAAATCAGCTTTAATGAAAAAATGATTTGATTTTATGACGAATATGAAGCCATAATTTTGATTTTAATGCCATAATTTTGAATTGAAAATCATAAAAAATTGTATTTTTTGTTTTTGTGGTATTTCTTATTATTTTTTTTGCTTCATCATAAATTAAATTTACAAATTGTGGGTAGGTGTATAATTCGGATTCGACGATATCTTTATAGGCATTGTTTGTAATTTCTATTCTCAAATGATCTTGTTTTATTAAGTTCATGACTTCATTAAGATTACTAAAGTCTGATTTTAGTGGAATATAATGTTTGTTCGCAATTAAAATATTATTATAATTGCCCTCTATTAACACTTGGCAAGTTCTGGTCAAACAGGCTTCTAAATGGCGGGGAGACAGTGCTACAATATTTATCTCACCATCTCTGTTTGGAAAAAATAGACTTTCAGCTTCTTGATAACCTATTTCTATTTTTTCTTTTTTCCTTTCTTTAATGTAGTCTTCAGTGTTTTTCATTATGCTTCCATCTTTATCAAGAACAGATGCCCCTCCCTCAACGCCAAGCACATATTTACAATTTAGAAGAAATTTATACCAATCAAACTCCAATAGTGTGTCTTCTTCTTTGTTGGAAATATTTTTTATTAGGCCAAGTTCGGGTTGATAAGATGCAAATACTCTGCCAATGGCATTTTTAATTTGACCTTGGCGACCCAATGAAAAGGGAATATTGCGAGCTCGGTAGCCAATATCTATCTGTCGATTATTTTTCTCTGGGTGTAATTTATTAATTCTTTCTACAATTTGTGGATTGAGGTAGCCTGTCAGTACTTGTTTAAATTGAACTGATTCAAAATCAACACCTTGATAAATTTTTTTCCATTCAGATGGAGGTGACACAGAATAGACAATTTGTATTCCCAGGCGTTGAATACATTCACTGACAAGATCCGTATTGATATATTCATCTTGTGGAAGGGCAATTTTGACTGCAGGCAAAGAGGCGATAAATTCAAGTTGAGTTATATATTTGAGGAGTGTTTCTCGACTACTCCAGTGTGTTGCTATGAATGTTGTATGAATGATGATTAAGCCAAAGTTTTGTTCATTGATTATTTGAGGCACTGGTGGATGAAAATGTATATTGAGATAGTAAGTTTGGGCCGAACTATATTTTTTGAAGCAGTAGAGATGCTCTCTTTGTGTACTGCGTAGTTTCGGCGTCGTATTTGCATAAATAACCAATGTTTTCACAGGTGCCGATGCTTCTTTTTTTTTGTTGCAAATTTATTTAAATGCTTTTAAGTACAGATTCCAGCCAAATTTCTTTTCAAGATATTTTAAAAGCATTGTGGGTAAAATATGTTTGCCTAATTTTGGTAAAACCATGTCTGGTGTTAAAAAACCGGTAAATGTTTGTTTGTGTTTAAACTTTGAGAACATGATTTTGAGTTCTTTGCTTGAAAAAATATCACCTTTTGGATTTGCTGGTCCATCAAACTCATTTACAAGTTGAGATAATGATTTTTTGGTCATAATAGAAAGTAGTCTTAATTTCCAACGGTAGTAGAAAGAGTTTTTATGGTAAAACATTACAATTAATCGGCCATTTGGTTTCAGTATTCGATAAATTTCTTCGATTGCTTTTGTTGGATTTGGTGTGTGATGTAAAACACCCATAGAACAAACACAATCGAATGTATTATCCTCAAAAGGTAGTGATTCCGCATTTTCAACTTGAAAAACGCCATTTAAATTCATAAAATCGAATCTTTTTTTACATAAATCTATTGCTGTTTCTGTAATGTCAATACCTGTTACATTTGCCCCTTCTTGCGCATATTTTGAAAGTACGTACCCATTTCCACACCCGATATCTAGTACTTTTTTTCCTTTAAATTGAGTATATTCATGTAATTCATAGCTGTATTCTAGTGGCTCTATTTCTTCTCTCATTTTGTCAAAATGAATGAAAAAATCACGACTTCCCAAAGGATGGGGAATGTTTGCTGCACATAGGGGGTTCTTGTTCCAAAATTCTTTTACATCATCAATATTGACTGTGTTCATGCGCCCTCCTTTACTCGTTATGTTATAAAACTTTAGATCTATCTTTAATCACAATCATTTAATCATTCTTTAATTGTGTTCAACGGAATAGTATTGCTTCCGAGGGAGATCCTGTAAAATACATATTATATACTTTCAGATTAATGAATGCATTTAAACGGAGACAAGTTGTATGGGAACCCCTGAAAGCACGTTTGTTGTAGCCACTGTTATTACCTTAATTTTAATCGCCATGGCTGGCGGCTCTACTTTCTTGACCAAAATAGGCAAAGCCAAAGGCGAGTAACGGTCATCATTTTGACTGTTTAAGCCAAAGGCAATTGGGTTTCATGGGAGCGTTTGAGCAGCCAACTGGCAAACGCTTCTGAGAATTTAAAGTTTTGGTTTTGAAAGATTTCGGGTTGGCTTTGCACGTAGTGCAAAAAGAAATAGATGTCTCTTTCGCTGATATTTCGAAAGATTTGGCGCATAGGGCGGCCTTTATAAGGCCCCTGTTCGGGGGGGGGGAACTGTGCGACAAACTCCACACAGGCTTTGACATCAGCGATGGCCGCCTCCACAAAGAGTTGATTCACCTCTTCTTGGGACTTGCCCGTTGCTAGCACCATGGATTTTTTCGCCAGGGTGAGGAAACGGATATTTTGTTTGTAAAGTGGAAAATAGGCCACGGGCAATACTTCTGGGAAGGGATCTGCGATCACTGTTTTGTGTGCGCGCTTGAGCACCCAACTTGCGAAGGCCTCCGCAAATTTAAATTCTTTGTCTTTAAAGGCTGCAGGATGAGCCTGCACATAGTGCAAAAAGAAATAGATGTCCTGTTCGCGGACGTGTTGAAACAAATAGGCCACGGGAATGCCTTTATACGGTCCCTCTTTGGGATCTGGTAACTTTCTCACCAATTTAATACAGTTGCGCACATCGGCCATTGCTTCGCTTAAAAAACGGTTTTTTAATTCTGTCTCGTTTTGGCTGCCTTCTGAGGGCAGGGGTTTTTTGTCAAAGGTCACAAATTGCAATCCCTCTTTTAAGAGGGCTCCGATCGGCAATGGCGGTACTGTGGGGACCTGATCCAGCATATTGGGGATTGCATTGCTTTTCTCGCCGAAGGCGGTTGTCGCAGCATTTGATTGTGCTGCAGGGGAGATGGGCATTTTCTCGGATTGGGCTGGCAAGGGTTCGTCTTCAAAGTCTTCGTCATTTTCTCGTGCTGCTGACTCGGATTTTTTACCCCAGCGGTTGATCAATCCGACCATGCGGTTACTGACTTTTTTGACGCCATCCACGACCGAGGCAGACAGCTTGTCTCCCATATCGCGAATGTTTTGGGTAATCGAGTCGGCTGTTGATTTTACATTTTCAGCGGTTTCGTCAATCTTCTCAGAAATTTCTTTGATATTGCTTTTGAGTTCGGTTGTTCGACCCGAGCCTGCGGCGAGACCGCGGGTGCGAGAGGGCATTTCTGGCGGTGTTTCGACTTGCTTGCGGGCTGCTTCTGAAGCTGCTTCCCGTTGTTTTTTGTCTTCTTCTGCCTGCAGCTCATTGTAGCGGCGGGCACGTTGAATACTGGGGCGATTGACACGGGTAATTTGAACTTTGGGTTTGTTTTCTGCTTCAGTTGGGCTTGAGGGGCGGGGTTCTTCGGTGGGGGTAATCACCGACAGTGGGGCCAAATCTGCATAGACGGGCCCCGGACGGCCACTTCCCTGTTTGGGTTCTGGCTCGTTCAGATTGTCCAGCATATGCATTTCTTGGGCTTGCAGGGGCGCCTCTTCCTCTTCCCAGGAATCTTCACCGAGCTCATAATCTCCCTGAGAAATAACCGCATCTGCGGCGGCCCAATCGCGGTAGTAGCGTGGCCCTGAATCCTCACCGCGGAGAGAGCGTGGCGGACGTTCCTGCTTTGCCATAATGAGCCCTTGCCTTTGTATCAGATAGATGGGTTCTTTTTATAGTATATCAGACGTGGATCAGGCATCTAGCCAGAGGGGGGGGCGCTTTTCTAGAAAAGCCTGTAATCCTTCGCGGGCATCGCGGGTATGTAAATTCTTTGACAACATCTCTTTTAAATAGGGCAGAGCCTGATGGATATCCATTTCAGACATGGTGTAAAATGCTTCTCGCCCCAACTCCAGGCTTTTGCTGCTTTTGGACGTTATTTTGCTCAAAAGTTCGGTGACTTTTTCGTCGAGCGTGTTGCTGGGGACGGCATAATTGATCATTCCCAGGTCTTCTGCTTCAGCAGCACTAATTTTGTCGCCCGTAAACATCATCTCAAGCAATTTTTTCCGGGGGGTATTGCGAAAAAGCGCAGGCATGATCATCATTGGGAAGAGACCAATTTGGATTTCGGGTGTGCCAAATACGGCATTTTCAGTGGCAATGACCAAATCACAGGCCATGGCCAGACCGAATCCACCACCGAGGGCATAGCCATTGACTCGGGCCAAGGTAGGTTTGCCCAGTTGCATGAGCAGTTCAAACAATGCCAAGAGTTTCTCGCGAAAGGCGTGTTCATCGACAGATGCTTGGCTCTCGTTATAAAAACTATCAATATCTGCACCTGCACAAAAGGCTCTGTCCCCAGCACCCGTAATTACTACTGCCCGAGCCTCGGGATCAGCTTGGGCTTGTTGAAGCAATTGAACCAAGTCTGTCAGTAGGGGGATGCTCAGTGCATTGTGGCGTTGGGGGCGATTCAGGGTCAGCCAAGCCGCTTGTCCGCGGAGGGAATAGGTGATGAGGGCGTCTGTCATGGTTAAAGGCCTTTCTTACCAGTCTTTCTGATTGCTTTGGGTGGCGTTGAAGTTTTTTTCCAACTCGTCCAGCGGTTTTGTCATCAGATCTTCAGGACTCAGCTTTTGATTGTGTTGAGGGCTACGCTGAAAATAGCGATTGGCACGATTGTCTTTTTCGCTCTCTTCAAGCGACTCCAAAAAGTTTTGAATTTCTTGGTCAGTGAAACGGTTTTGGGGCTCTGCTTGTTGGGCTTGCCCCTGATTTTGGGGTTGGCTGTTCTGATTTTGGGGTGGGGGTGATTGCCCTTTATTTGAACCCGGTTTTTCCTGAGGCTTGGATTGTGGGTTGGGCTTTTTTTCTGCTGGGCTGTTTTGCGATTTTTGTTCTTGCAGGGCTTTTAATTGTGCTTGGACATAGTCTCTGTTTTCTTTGGCCTGTTGGTCTTCGGGGCTGATTTCTAGGGCTTTTTGATAGGCATCCAAGGCCTGTTTCCAGGCCTCTTCGGGTGAACTCGGTTGCCCTCCCTGTGTACTTTGGCTGCCTTGACGAAAATAGCTATTGCCCAGATTGTACCAAGTTTGGGCCTGTTCATTGGGATTGCCTTCGAGGGTGAGGGCCTGACGATAGGCCTCTGCTGCCTGGCTGTATTTTTGGCTTTGGTAGAGGGCATTGCCTTTGTTATAGTGCAAGCGGGCTTCTTGGGGAGCAGCTTCAATTCCCTGCTCTAATTTCTCTAAGCTTTGGGGATATTGTTTTGCTTGATAGGCTTTTTCTGCTTCCTGTTGCTTAAAAAATGGGGTCCAGGGCCATACCCAGGCACTTTGCAAAAGCCCCGCGAGCCCCAAAATAAGGGTCTGGCGCAAAACAAATCTGAGTAATCTGGGGAAAGAGCGGTTTTTCATGCTGAGACGTTGCCCCTTTTCGACGACACTGTTTTTGAGCTTTTCCCAGCTATTTTGCCATACTCCGAAGGTCTGTTCCAATCCCAATAAGAACAGAACCCACAATAAATACCATTGAAATCGCTCTTCATAGCTGTGCAGAGCTGTTTGGCTGCTTTGGCCTGCGGGTAATTCATGGCGCACCCGCTCTACCTCTCGCAAGAGTTTGAGGGGTTTTTCGACGTAGGTATAAGACCCGCCACCGGCTTGAGCCATGCTTTTTAAGGTGCTTTCATTTAAACGGCTCACTACCGCTTGCCCCTGGTATTGTTTATAGCCCAAAGAATTCCAGTCATCGTTTTCTTCTGGGATTCTGGCTCCGGCGGAAGTGCCGATACCAACTGTGAAAACTCGGGTTTGCGCTGATTTGAGTTGTTTGATTGCGGCGACAGCATCACCCTCGTGGTTTTCACCATCGCTGAAAATAATTAAGATGTGTCCCCCTTCGGGTTGTTTTGCAAATCGTTCCTTGGCCAATTCGACCAAGGCAGGAATATTGGTACCCCGTGATGGCAACATGCTGGCGTCAATATCTGTCAACAGGGTATCTAAGGCGCCGTAATCATGCGTAAAAGGTACAATTGATAAGGCCTCTCCTGAAAAAACAGCCAAGCCGACCCGATCCGATGTGAGGCGTGAGAGCAGAATGCGGATCATTTGTTTGGCCGCTTCCAAGCGATTTGGGTAGAGATCTGTGGCTTTGCTGCTGTCTGAGATGTCCAAAGCCATGAGGATATCCACGCCCTGTTCGCTGCTCTCTGCCAAAATGGGCGGCCCTTGGGGGCGAGCCAGTGCGATCACCAAAAAAAACAAGGCCATCAATTGCAATAAGATGGGCAAGATCCGCACAGATCTTTGAGGTTGCAAATTGAGGCGAGACCAGAGGACAGGGGAGATCCAATTTTCCAGGGCGTGTTTTTGCCATCTGTGCAGGCGATAAGCCAAAACTGCCAATAGGGGCACAACCAATAGGGCGGTTAAGAGAACCGGCTGCCCCAAACGCAAAAAAAACAGGTGCATGCCCAGCCAAAAAAGCAGTCCCAAGAGACTGATGGGAAGGAGTATGCTTCCGATAAAACGCATCGTCAGCCCTCTGGCCTTAAGGTACAATACAGCACAATGTATCTCTCTAGTCGTTCAAATGCCAAAATTAAATTTATACGTAGCTTACACCAAAAAAAGCTGCGTGATCAGCATCAACTTTTTTTGATCGAGGGTGAAAACTTGGTCCGGGAAGCCCTGCAAATTGGCTGGCCGCTTCTTCAGGTGGTGGGTTCCGGCGCTTTTCCGGCTCTTCCTGCTGAGACCGAGGCCTTAGAAGTCAATGCCGAATTGATGGCTCATCTGACAACCTTGGGCTCACCCCCAACCCTTTTGGCTGTGGCACGACAAAAACCCATTTTGCCTTTGCCCTCGGCCCGATCTTGCTTGTTGATCACGGCCCCACTGCAAGACCCCGGCAATTTTGGTGCCTTGCTGCGTTTGGCAGATGCCATGAATGTCGCGGGCGTTTGGGTTGTGGGGGAGGGCGTGGACCCCTATCATCCCAAAGTTGTGAGGGGGGCGATGGGCTCGGTCTTGCGTATGCCGGTACGTGTTTTTGCGACGACAGAGGCCTTATATCAGCTTAAAGCGACAGGCTGGACCTTGGTTGCCACGGCGGCCCAGGGGCAGGATTCGAGTTTGACCTTTGCCTTTCCGGATAAAACAGCATTACTGCTTGGCAGCGAGGGCCCTGGCCTACCTTTGGAACTTGTAAATCTGGCTGATCTCAGTTTGCGGATTCCGATTGCCTCTCGTGTTGAATCGCTGAACGTGGTCACGGCGGCGGCCATGTTGTTACATGAATATGTCCGTCAACACCCTCAGGAGGGTCTTTAAACATGTCTGTCCCGCCCAATGAACTGCGTGAAATGAGCTTTGTTGACCATCTTTCTGAATTGCGTCGGGCTTTGGTCATTTCTGTCTTTGCCATTATTTTGGGCGCAGGGGCGGGGTTTTATTATCACAGTTGGTTCCTCAAAACCCTGATGGCCCAAGTACCAGGGGTTAATTTTGTGATTGTTGCTCCAGCAGAAGGCTTAAGTGCTGTTTTGCGTCTCTCCATTCTGATGGGGTTGTTTGTGGCTATGCCAATTATATTGCGTGAAATCTTCTGGTTTATTGGGCCAGCCTTTACCCGTGCCCAGCGTTTCTTATTGATTCCTGTCTTAATGGCCAGCTATGGGCTGTTTGTTTTGGGGGTATCGTTTGCCTATTTCACGCTCTTGCCGCTGGGGGTGCGTTTTCTGATTGGTTTTACGCCGCCGGGCATTCAGCCCATGTTGTCGATTGGCCGTTATATTGATTTTGCCAGTACCTTGCTTTTTGGCACAGGGCTGCTTTTTCAAGTTCCCATCCTGATGTTGCTTTTGGCCATGTTGGGAGTAGTGCAGCAGGCCCAACTCAAGGCCCAGCGTAGAATGGTTTATTTTGGTAGTTTTGTGGTTGCCGCTGTGATCACCCCTTCTGTGGATATGTTGACCCAGTCCCTTTTGGGGGGAACCTTGATCTTTCTGTTTGAACTGGGGTTGGGTTTGATGGGACTTGCTGAAAAAATGCGTAAAAAACCGCCTCAGAATGAGACCCTGTATACGCAATCTGAACCAAACGCTGTGGTGACTGCAGATTCGGAGAAATGATCAGAAATGATCAAAAAAAACCATCCCCGCCCCTTTCCTTGGGTTTGTTGCGTTCTGCCAGCAAAAGGCCAATTGCTCCTTTAATTGTGTTTTTTATACGCTTTCTATTGAAATTAAGCAAAGAAAATTAATCTAAAAAATAGATTGATACATTTAATATTTAATATATGTCGAATTTTGTTTATTTATTTCTTTTTTGTATTTAAAATCAGTGATTGCTACTTCTGTGGGCATACGCTAAAATGAAGCATGACATACAGGGTTGCGATGCGGCTGGAACGACGGCTGTAATTGCCAGAATATAGAAAAATGGCTTTTTTTGTCCCTTTTTCAATGTCTTCAAGGAGCTATTTTATGAGTGGGCTGCATGGTTTTGGGGCGAAAATGGAAGCGATTCAGCCACTTCCATGCTTTGTTTTGGGGCTGAGGCCCCCCCCCTTGGACGGTTGACAAAACTTAAGATTTACCCGGTATGACTCGGTGTGTAATGCCTGTTACAATTGGAACAGGCATCGAAAATGCCCCAAATCACCACTTCCAGTCTGCCGCAAACCCATTGATCACACCTCAAACGCAAGACAGGATATAGAAACGACAGATGTTGATGCTTACCAGCGATACCAAAAAGATGCAAGAACCCATTCTCTCAGAAAACAAACAGCGCTTCGTGCTTTTCCCAATTAAACACCGCGAAATTTGGGAGATGTACAAAAAAGCCGAGGCCAGTTTCTGGACCACCGAAGAAATCGATCTTTCCAGTGATCAGCAGGATTGGGAATACCGTCTCAATGACGATGAACGGCACTTTGTCAAACATGTGCTGGCTTTCTTTGCTGCCAGTGACGGAATTGTCAATGAAAACCTAGCGGTCAACTTCATGCGTGAAGTGCAATATCCTGAGGCCCGGTGCTTTTACGGTTTTCAGATCATGATGGAAAATATTCATTCGGAAACCTATTCCCTTTTGATCGATACGTATATTAAAGACGTCAATGAAAAAAACCATCTCTTTCACGCGATCGAGACTCTGCCCTGTGTGATGCGCAAAGCAGATTGGGCTTTGCGTTGGATTGAACGGGGTTCTTTTGCTGAGCGTTTGATTGCTTTTGCCGCTGTTGAAGGCATTTTCTTTTCAGGCAGCTTTTGTTCGATTTTTTGGTTGAAAAAGCGTGGCCTGATGCCCGGTTTGAGTTTTTCAAATGAATTGATCTCCCGTGATGAGGGCATGCACACGGATTTTGCCTGTCTGCTTTATTCTCAATTGGAGCACAAACTTTCGTCAGAACAAGTCACCGCCATTATCTCGGAGGCTGTCGCGATTGAGCAAGAATTTGTGACTGATGCATTGCCGGTGAAATTGATTGGTATGAATGCCAATATGATGAGCCAATATATTGAGTTTGTGGCGGATCGGCTCTTGGTTTCTTTGGGCTGCAACAAACTTTACAATGTGACCAATCCCTTTGATTTTATGGAGATGATCTCTTTGCAAGGAAAAACCAATTTCTTTGAAAAACGGGTCTCTGAATACCAAAAGTCGGGTGTGATGAATACGGTTAGCAGTCAAAAAGATGACAATGTCTTTAGTTTAGATGAAGATTTTTAAGTGATGATCCGCGTTAAAGCCCGCGCGCTTTAACTGATATGTGGCTTGATCAGGAGCCGAATTAAAGAATGTTTGAAGAAAAGGGTTTGTGCCGATGTTTGTAGTAAAGCGTGACGGTCGCCAGGAAGCCGTTAAATTTGATAAAATCACCTCCCGGATTCAGAAACTCTGTTATGGTCTGGATCAGGCCCATGTGGATTCGGTGCGGATTGCCATGAAGGTGATTGAAGGCCTCTACGATGGGGTCACCACTTTGGAGCTGGACAATTTAGCTGCTGAAATTGCCGCTACTCTGACAACCAAACATCCGGACTATGCACTTTTGGCTGCGCGGATTGGGGTTTCTAATCTGCACAAGACCACCAAAAAATCTTTTTCTGAGACCATGCGCGACCTTTATGAATACGTTGATCCCAAAACGGGTCACAGCGCGGCTTTAATTTCGAATGAAGTCTATAAGATCATTCAAGAAAATGCCCAAGAACTGGATTCGGCGATTATTCATGATCGCGATTTTTTGCTTGATTTCTTTGGTTTTAAAACCCTTGAACGCTCTTATTTGCTCAAGTTGCACGACAAAATTGTTGAGCGTCCCCAGCATATGTTGATGCGTGTTGCCGTTGGGATTCACCGTGAAAATATCCCTGCCGTTATCGAAACTTACGATCTGCTCTCTGAGCGTTGGTTTACCCATGCCACGCCCACCCTGTTTAATGCCTCTACACCCAAACCACAGATGTCTTCTTGCTTTTTGATCAGCATGAAAGACGACAGCATTGATGGTATTTACGATACCCTCAAAACCTGCGCCAAAATCTCTCAGTCTGCGGGGGGGATTGGCCTGAGTATTCACAATATTCGCGCCACGGGCTCGTATATCAGTGGTACCAATGGCACCAGCAATGGCATTGTTCCCATGCTGCGGGTCTATAACGATACCGCACGCTATGTTGATCAGGGCGGTGGCAAACGCAAAGGGGCTTTTGCTGTTTATTTAGAGCCCTGGCATGCCGATATCATGGATTTTTTAGAGCTGCGCAAAAACCATGGCAAAGAAGAAGCACGGGCCCGCGATCTGTTTTACGCTCTCTGGATGCCCGATCTGTTTATGCAGCGGGTCGAAGAAGAGGGGACTTGGTCGCTCTTTTGCCCAAATGAGGCACCTGGCTTGGCAGATTCTTGGGGCGAGACCTTTGAAACACTTTATACCCGTTATGAGCGTGAAGGTCGTGCCCGCAAAACCCTCAAGGCCCGCGATGTCTGGACCGCCATTCTGGATGCCCAGATCGAAACGGGCAATCCCTATATGCTCTACAAAGATGCCTGTAACCGCAAGAGCAATCAACAAAATCTCGGCACAATCAAATCCAGCAACCTCTGTACAGAAATCATCGAATACACCGCCCCTGATGAGGTGGCGGTCTGTAATTTGGCCTCATTGGCTTTGCCGAAATATGTGGTTGATGGCCAATTTGACCATCAAAAACTGTTTGAGGTGACCCAGGTGGTGACCCGCAACTTAAACAGAATCATTGATCTCAATTATTATCCCGTTGAAGAGGCCCGCAACTCAAATATGCGTCACCGCCCCATTGGCTTAGGTGTTCAGGGGTTGGCAGATGTCTTTATTATGTTGCGTATGCCCTTTGATTCAGAAGAGGCCAAGGCCTTAAATCGCGAGATTTTTGAAACGATTTATTTTGCCGCCTGCTCTGCCTCTACTGAGTTGGCTCAAGTGGAAGGCCCTTATTCGACCTTTGCCGGTTCTCCGGCTTCTCAGGGCAAATTGCAATTTGACCTCTGGGGCGTTGAGCCCACTTCGCGCTGGAATTGGAGCGAACTCAAACAGAAAATCCAGGCCCATGGTCTGCGCAATTCACTTTTGGTGGCCCCCATGCCCACCGCTTCGACTTCGCAGATCTTGGGAAATAACGAGTGCTTTGAACCCTATACCTCCAATATTTATACCCGTCGGGTGCTCTCGGGTGAGTTTATTGTGGTCAATAAACATCTCTTGCGCGATTTGGTGGATCTCGGACTTTGGAGCGACGCCCTCAAAAATAAGATCATTGCCAGCAATGGCTCTGTTCAGAATATTGATGAAATTCCGCAGCATATCAAAGACATTTACAAAACGGTCTGGGAAATCAAGCAGCGTACCTTGATTGATATGGCGGCTGATCGCGGTGCCTTTATTTGTCAGTCTCAGTCACTCAATCTGTTTATGGAAAATCCGACCTATGCCAAACTGACCTCCATGCATTTTTATGGTTGGAAAAAGGGCCTTAAAACGGGCATGTATTACCTGCGCACCAAGGCGGCGGCTGATGCCATTAAATTCACCTTGGATCCTGTGGCCACGCCAGAAAAGGTCCCTGCGACGGTTAGCTCTGCTTCAGCACCTGTGCCTGTTTTGGCGATGAGTGCGGAGGGGATTGCCTGTTCCCTCGATAACCCGGAAGCCTGTGAGGCCTGCAGCGGTTAATAATTCCCAGCTGGGTCGATGATTCCTGCTTTTTCGAGCTTTTGTTCAAGCAGATGAATAATCGACTCCTTTCGGGTGAGATCTTCCTTGAGTTGGTCAATTTGACGCTCTTTCTTTTCAACGTGGCGTTTGAGCTTTTCATAGAGTTCAGCGCCCTGTTGTAGCTTCTCTTTCAGGCTGTTGAGGGCCTCTTGTTTTCGCTGTTGTTGAGCGCCAACGACCTGCAGTGATTGTTTTAGCTGTTCGATTTGCAGCTCGTAATCCTGAATGTCGATTTTTTCGAGTTTTTCTGCCAAGGTCTCTTTTTCAAATAGCAGGTACGCTTTGTCTTCTTGCAGCTGTTGCATTTGGTTTTCTGTGTCCAAAAGACTTTGTTTAAGAATGTCACGCTCTTGCATCAGGCTGGCCAAAGCCAAACTGTCTTCGCTGTGGGTGCTGCTCAAACGATCGAGATCGAGCAATTTATCTGAGAGCGTGTCACCCACTAACTCCAGTTCCAAACGGAGTTTTTTGAGCTCTTTTTCCATTTCTTGCAGGCGGTGATCGGATTCCTGCAGGTGCTGGGCACGGGTTTCCAGTTCCTTGCGCAAGCGATTGATCTCAGAGCTTTTGTCTGAGAGTTCTACCTGTAGATGGGCATTTTCTCGCTCGACCTCGTCTTTGTCTGAGATCAGATGCCGGATCAGATCATGGGCTTCACTCAGATCTGCCGGATTGTTTTGCCCGATCTCGAGTTGTTGTTTATAGGCAATTGAGAGCTCGCGCAGTTTTTGGCGGTTGAGGCTGAGCCGCTCGCGGGTCTCTTGCAATAATTGTTCCCGCTCGCTGAGCAACCCCAGTAATTTTTGTTTGTCTTTTTGCCAAATTTCCTCCCGGCGCATCAATTCCAATTCGGATTTTCGCAGCTTTTCAATTTCTTGATAGGCTTCGTAAACTTGGCGGTTGATGTCTTCCAATTCCAACAGACGTTGGTTGAGCTCTGCCAATTGTCGGGATTTATCTTTCTCAGATACTTGGCTTTGACTCAAGGATGCACTCAGTTGATGCTGCGCTTTCTCCAGCTTGCCCAATTCAGTTTCGCGCTCGCGCAGCAGTTGTTTTAACGCCTGTTGTTCTTTTTCCGCTTTTTCTTGTTTTTCACGCAGGTGGTATTCCATCTCTGTTTGGAGCTGCACGGTTTCTTGGAGGCGTTTGATTTTTTGTTGGCTGTGTTTCAACTCATCTTCTAATACGTGGACCCTTTCTCTGGCTTCACCGGCATCTTGTTCACCCAATTTGAGCTGTGTTTGATGCAAATTTAACCGGGTTTGCTCCAAGCGGTGTTCGGTGATATCCAGTTGTTTTTGCAACGAAGTGATTTTACCAAGCAGGCGCTCGCGCTCTTTTTTTTGTTCCTCAGATTTATCTTCAAAAGTCGGTTTGAGTGTGTTTTCGCGGGTCAATATGCGAATTTCGCCCACAGCTTCTTCTGTCTGTCTGTTGTTGAAATAATCCCAAAAAGAGCTTAAAAAACCCATTAATATGCTGAATATAAGTGGAAAAATTAATATAGGATGCCAAAATCCTTGATTTTGACTAAAATAAATGCGGCCCAAACCATCGGGGGTGCGCATTTCGGCATTAAAATCACGGGCTTTTAATGCTTCTTGTGCGGCTGTGAGGCCGCTTTTGGGGCCTTTTAAATTGCTTGAAAGTATCTGTCCTTCTGAATCCGTGATCACGATTTGAAAAGGCAAGGGCTTTAAAAGGAGGTGCAATTGTTCGGGGGTTTCATTGGCGATTGCTCGGGAAATTTGGGGCAAGAGGGCCTTGATACGCACCTGGGGTTGGGCACTTGTGTCTTGAAATTGCCAGCTATACCAACCTGTGAAACCTGCAAAGACCAGCAGAGCCGGAGCCAAAAAGCTGAGCAGAGCACGGAGGAGAACAGGCATAAGCGTTACCGCCAAAAGTGCTTGATGCAGTTATTATAGCAGTTAAGTCTCAACCCCAACCTGTGATACCATAAACAACATGAGTTTGGATTCTTTTGCAGAACTTTTTAATGAATCAGAAGAAGAGCAACGCCAAGAGCGTGTTGCCTTGTCTCCCGCTGAAATGTCGGGTTTGCCTTTGGCGTCAGAACCCCTCGAACCAGAACAGGGAATACCAGATTTTTTAAGCCCCACCGAGAGCACTGTTTTGCAACGTCCATTGGATGCCCGACTGGAAATTTTGGTGCGTTATTTGCAGGCAGGGGTTTTGGTCGAAGATGCCCAACGCAGGGTCGTGATCACCAATCCCTATTTCTGTCAGATTTTTGGCCTCGAAGCTCCGTCTGAAAGTTTGATTGGAACAGATAGTGGACAACTTTCAACTACTTTTTCTGTTCTTTTTAGCGATGCTGACGAGTTTTTGGGACGCATTCAAAGCCATTTGTATAAGCGCCAGCCGGTCTTAAGTGAAACGCTCAAACTTTTGGATGGCCGCGTCTTTGAACGGGATTATCTGCCCATTTTAGAAGAAGGTCATTACCTTGGCCATTTTTGGGTCTATCGGGATATTACCCGTTACCATCAAGAAGCGGCGGCATTGTCTAATTTATCCCGTTTCCCTGCAGAAAACCCCAACCCCGTCTTTCGGGTTGACCGGGATGCGCTTTTGCTCTACGCCAATGCCAGTGGCCAGCAATTGTTGAATTATTGGAATTGTGAAGTAGGACAGGCTTTTCCTGAGCCTTGGCAAGGCCCTTTGTTGGAAGCTCTCACTGGCCAGAGTACCCGTGAAAGTGAAATACAGCTCGATAACCGCTATTTTCATTTTTATTTTGTCCCGGTGCAAGAATACGATTATGTCAATATCTATGCCTCAGATATTACCCAAAGTAAAATGGCTGAGTCAGAATTACAGCAGGCCCGTGATCAGGCCTTGCAGGCCTCTCGGGCCAAATCTGAATTTTTGGCCACCATCAGTCATGAAATCCGCACCCCCTTAAATGCCATGATGGGCATGTTGGATCTGCTGGCCGAAACCTCACTGACATCGGATCAAGATAAGTATTTGAATGTCTGTAAAAATGCCAGCAGTACTTTGCTCAATTTGATCAATGATGTCTTGGATTTGTCTCGCATTGAATCCGGAAAATTTACGCTTGAAGATCAAACATTCCGCTTTCGGCCCATTGTCAATGGTATTTTGGCCATGTTTGAAAAGCAGGCCCAAACCAAAGGTCTCACTTTGCGCTGTCAGATTGCCGACAGTCTGCCGGATCAAATTACGGGAGACCCTGGTCGCTTTCGTCAGATTTTAATGAATTTGATTGGGAATGCGATGAAGTTTACGTCGAAGGGTGGCGTAACGGTTGAGGTTTATGATTATCAGACGCTTTCTCGCGACGAAGAGATTTGTTTGATGGTTTCGGTCAGGGACACGGGGGTGGGGATTTCTCCTGAGCAGCAATCTCGGATTTTTGAGAGTTTCCGCCAGGCCGATTCATCCACCACCCGCCGCTATGGGGGAACAGGTTTGGGTTTGGCGATTACACGCCGCCTGGTCGAGTTGTTTCGGGGACATATCTGGGTTGAAAGTTCACCGGGGCAGGGCAGTACTTTTTCCTGTACCCTGCGCTTTAAGACCGGAGAAGGCAACGTGCGCGCGGCCCCGACTCGACAGGGTTTACCCAAGCCCCCTGCCGCATTTATGGGGGGGCCCAGTCGGCCTATGCGTCTGCTGTTGGTGGAAGACTCGCCCGATAACCGGCTTTTGGTGCATATGTATCTGAAGGGAACGCAGTATAAGATCAGTGACGCCCACAATGGCGAAGAGGCTGTAAACCTCTTTACCACGCATCCGTTTGATCTGGTCTTGATGGATATTCAAATGCCCATTATGGATGGATATACAGCCACCCGTAAAATTCGTGAATGGGAGCAATCCCAAGGGCGAAAGCCTGTGCCAATTGTTGCTTTGACGGCAGATGCACTGACCAGTGTACGCGATGCTATTTTGGCGGCTGGGAGCAATCTTTATCTCACCAAGCCGATCCGCAAGCAGGAGTTGCTCGATACCCTTGATTTCCTCTCCTGTGTTGCCACCGCTGCGGGGGCAGGTGATCCCGAACCTTCACATCCCAAGCCTCTGACAGAAGCCGAATTGGAGATCCAAGATGTCGACCCTGACATCGCCGAATTGATGCCGCAGTTTATTGAAAACAGGCAGAAAGATGTCAAAGAGTTAAAACAGTTTTTGGAACTGCAAAACTTTAAAGAGCTTGGGCGTTTGGGGCACAGCATGAAAGGCAGTGGTACTGCTTATGGTTTTCCCCGATTGACGGCATTGGGCGAAAAAATTCAAGAGGCAGGCCACAAAGCTGAAAAAGAAAAAATTTACAGCTTTATCGTGGAATTAGAAAGCTATTTAACCCAGGTGAGTCAGTTCTTGGCGGGTAAAAAATGAGAATTAAGTTTTGCGCCATTAGACGCGTAAAACCTGGGTCGCATTCTGAATAAATGTTGAGTACCGCTGTTTTGCGCCTGGATGATGCTGAAAAATCTGTAGAATGGTCTCCTGAGAGAGGCGGTGGCTGGTCTGGAAAAAAAACTGGCTCAGGGTTTCCAATGATTGTTCGGGGCGCATGCGATAGAGCACATGCACCAAAAAGCTGGGATCTTCTTTGAATTTTTGTGAAAACAAATGGGTGATCGCCTCTTGGTAAATCGAGGCGTCAGCTTCGGGCTTAAGGTTGATTGCAATGGCTTTGCGCACCTCTAAATGGGTCTCGGGCAAATAGAGAATGTGCCCGACCCGACGCCACGCCACAGCTGAACGCCGACGAAAGGTGGAGCGCAACCATTGTGGCACTTTATTGCTGAAGGTGATTGAGTGGGCCGCAATCTCTAATTCTTTGGTTGATTCTTGATCGTAGAGGACCTGCAGGGCCAATTCGGCATGGGGGTGATCTGTATCTGCAAAATGATCAAGAATTTCCAGGCTGCCAGTGGCTTTTAAAGCCTCTGCGGCCTGCAGAGCAACCCAATGAGAGGGGTCTTTGAGCAGGGATTCGAGCAGGGGGGCATCTGTTTTATCTCCCAATTGGGCCAAAGCCTTGATTGCATTTAAACGAATCACAAAATCTGGGTGCTGACATTTTTGGCAAATCAGGGGCTTGTATTGGGTTTGACCCAATTTCGCCAACAATAAAAAGGCCGCAGCCTGAACTTCCCGATCGGTGTCGCTTTCTAAAATTTGGGCTGTCAGTGGTACTGCTTCTAAATAATTGAGTTGGGCCAAGGCGCGAATAATAATCGCTTTCACCCAATCGGGGTGTTGCTCTTGTTCCAGGGCATTTAACAAAAGAGCAGGGTTGCTGCGCGACAGGGATTCCAACATGGTGGTCAGGTAAGTGGCGCTCCAACTGCGGAAAATATCTATTTTGGCCAGAATCAGACCCAGATATTGGCTTGCCCCGCTATCTGCCAATGAGCGGGAGGCCAACATGGCGACCAGGGGAGATGTGTCGTAAATGGCTTTAACAATTAAATCCTGATAGCGCTCAAATCCCATTGTGCTCAGGGTTAAAACGGCACGGGCCCGCTGTTCTTCATCGCCTTTTTCGACACGGGTGGCCAATTGATCCAGATAGGGTGTAGCCATATTACACAGCATTTGACGGGTTTCGCCCTCCAATTTGGGAACAAAACGCATGAGATAGTCGACAAAAAACAACTTCTCATCTTCTCCGACTTTGTCGAGCAGGGCCTGTGGTGGCATAAATCCAGCGATAATGCTGGAGGTAATCGGGTCCCACTTGGCTTCCAGATTTTTCCAGCGACTGGCTTTTTCTGTATTGGATTTATGCAAACGAACCGTTAAGGCCACCAATCCCAAGGCCAAAAATAGCAGCAAGAGGATATAAACGGTCAGCATCAACAGGAATTGATGGGCCCAGTCTCCCAATAGCCAAGTACTTAAAAATTTATGCCAGAGGTTTTCCACGTGATTAAATTCTCATGATTGATACAGTATTGCTTAGTTTCTCATGTTTAAGGGTTTCAGACAATGTTATCATACTGTAGCGTATTTTCTCGATTCAGGTATTTATTAGGTAGCATTTATCAGGTATTGATTATCCATGAAATCGATTTTTATATTTTTGCTGGTGCTCAGCATGATCAATCTGGTGTACATGTTTGTTTTGAACAGCATGTATATCTTGACCAGTATCCTCTCTTTTGGGGCTTTGCGGAAATACTCTCGCCGTTTAAAGTCTGTCAACATTGAATATTTGTTGACTTCAGCAGGGGCTCCTCCCATCACCGTGATTGTGCCTTCTTATAACGAAGAATCCACCTGTGTGGAATCCATCCGTTCCTTGCTCAATCTGCAATACCCTGAATACGAGGTGATGGTGGTCAATGATGGTTCCAAGGACCAGACGCTACAGCGTTTGATCGATGCCTATGAATTAGAACCCGCCTATCGCACGCCACTTTCGAGCATTAAAACTCAAGAGATTCAGACCGTTTATCGCAGCATGAAATTTAGCAATTTATGGGTGATCGACAAAGACAATGGCGGCAAAGCTGATGCCCTCAATGCCGGAATCAATATGTGCCAAACCCCACTTTTCTGTGCCATTGATGCCGATAGTCTCTTGGAGCAAGACGCCCTTCTAAGGGTGGTGCGACCTTATCTGGAGGAGAGTCAGACCGTGGCTGTGGGCGGTATTATTCGGATTGCCAATGGCTGCGAAATTTCTGGTGGGGTTGTGCATCAGGTGCGTTTGCCCAAAACCTGGTTGGCCCGATTTCAGGCCCTGGAATATTTGCGCTCGTTTCTCTCGGGCCGCATGGGTTGGAGTGTCTTGGGAGGCACTTTGATTATTTCAGGCGCTTTTGGCCTGTTTAAACGTTCTTTGATTGTTGAAATTGGTGGCTATGAAACCAATACCGTTGGCGAAGATATGGAGCTGATTGTGCGCTTGCACAGACATTGTCTTGAGAAAAAGCAACCTTATGAAATTGCGTTTATTCCCGATCCTGTGGCCTGGACAGAGTGCCCAGAGGATATGCATATTTTGGCCAATCAGCGCGATCGCTGGCAGCGGGGCCTGATGGAGGCCATTTGGAAACACCGGGTGATGTTTTTTAATCCGCGTTATGGTCGGATTGGCCTGTTGGCTTACCCTTATTATTTTTTCCTGGAAATGCTGGGGCCTGTGATTGAATTGACAGGCTATATTTCGATTGTTATCACCGCTCTGTTGGGGATGCTCTCTGGCTCCTTCTTAATGGCTTTTTTCCTGGTGGCTTTTGTCTATGGCAGTATTGTTTCAATTTTTGCGATCGCACTCGAAGAATTGACCTTTCGGCGCTATTTGCACCTCAAAGATTTATTGATTCTGATTTTGGCTTCGTTGCTTGAAAGTCTGGGCTACCGTCAGTTGCTCACACTCTGGCGGGCCCGTGGTATGTGGCGCAAACTCACAGGCCAAACGCCGCACTGGGGTAAAATGCAGCGCAAGGGCTTTGATGTCATTTCTTCCAGCAAAGCTTAAAGCTTGACCTTCCTCTGTGTTTTATTTTAAGAAGCGGCGGATGCGAATCACCAATTCTGACGGGGAAAAGGGTTTATAGAGATAGTCATTGGCACCGAGGTCAAACCCGCGGGCAATGTGTTCTTCCCCTTTGAGTGAGGTCAACATGACGATCGGCAAAGCATCGAATTCACGTTGTTTGCGGATCATTTCGAGAACCTCAAAGCCATCCATACCCGGCATTTTGACATCCATGATAATCAGCGAGATCGGCGTATTGGCCAAAACATTGAGGATTTGATTGCCATCGCTTAATTGGGTGACCTGAAAGCCCTGTTTAGACATGACAAAGCGCAGCATTTGCAGAATCAGGGGATCGTCATCCAAGAGCAGAATATGCGGTTGCATATCTGTATTCACTTCTTCTGCTTTAAAGCGGATAGGAGAACTGCCGGGGGCCTGCGATTCCTGCATCAGCTTCCAACTTTCGAGCAGCGCTTCTTCAAATGCCATGTCTGGTTTGATCTGAATCAAACCAGATGAAAAGGCCGGCAAATAATCTGGGTTATTCAAAAATGGTTGGTCTTGCTCCAGGCCGTGTTGCAGTTTTTCCAGGGCTATCAGCGCGCCAGAAACGGGGGTATGGGGAAAGAGCAATAAAAACCGATCCGGTGACCAACGGCCCACACTGTCTGTTCGGCGCAAGGTGGCTTTGAGCTTTTGTGAAAACGATTTAAGCCATTGACTGGCCAGGTAAGGCCCCTGTTCTTCTTCGATCAGGCGAAAGCGCTCCAATTTGAGTACGGCCATTGAAAATGGGGCTTTCATGCGATTAAACAGGCCTTGGATATGTTCAAATTGTTCATAAATGCCCAGGGGGCTGGGAAGACCTGTGAGAAAGTCTTTGCGGCGCTGATGGGCCAGATGCCGTTGACGCATCAGACTCTTGCGCAAAAGGCCCGGTAAAAAACGCGGCAGCCATTTGATCTCTAAAATCTGATCGACCCGTTCGGGCAAGTTTTCCAATTGTAAATGACTGAAGTCGGACGTAACAGCGACAATGTCTGCTGTGTCCATTTGGATCAATGCGTCTGGGGTTGGAAAGTTTTGGCTTTGGGCCTGTTCCCATTGAAAAACCACTACGGCAGGTGGGTTGATCATTGAGGCTTGAACGGCTTCTTGCCAGCTGACACAGACCTGCCAATACAGACCAGGAATACTACAGAGCATGAGAATTTGTTCAACAAAAGGCATGGAGCCGCCCACAATTAACCCCGTTTGTTCGGGCTCATGTTGAATCAGGCTTTGCTCAACGCCTTTCAGGACTTTGGCGATTTGTGCCTCTGGGGGCAAGGTCTCAATGTCTTGAAGAGCGGATTTTAACAAGTCATTCTGAAAGAGTTGCGCCCCTGCAGCTAAGGAGGGTTTGAGTTTGTCGAAGGTCTTTTGCTGGTGTTCGGGGGGAGTCCAAAGCCTTGGCAGGAGGTAGGTTAATCCCTGACGGACCTTGCGCAGCAATTCAGGCTCCAAGCCACTTTTTAAGAGTTGCTCCATCACCCGGGTTAGAAAGTCGAGAAAAATCGGCAATTCTTGCTCACTGGGCAGGGGCATGGTGGGGGAAAGTGAGAGCGCTCCTCCCAATTGGGGATGGGCCCTTAATTGTTCAAGGATGAGGTAGGCTGCTTTAAGGGCTTTTTGATAATCCAAGGTATCTCTTTGTATCTGACGCAGTAATTCTTGTACAACAGCCAGACGCTCAAGATAGACTGTCGTTAATTCTGGATCTAGGGTGGGAGTCGCGCTCATGTATTTTTGTCTTTCAATCTCTGGATTTAAATAGCAGTTTACAGGGTTCGCGCGCGAATATTCAGTGCGTTGGTTACCAATTTGAAAATTATGCTGTTTGGGTGGGTGTTTGGCGGAGCATTGCCAATTGCCTGAAAAGCGCCTCTTCTTCGGAACTGAGTTTTTCGGGCAATTGGACTTGCAGATTGACAAAGAGATCTCCCCGCTCACCTGGTTTTTTGTACAGCGGAAGGCCTTTGCCCCGCAAGCGCAGGGTAGAGCCGTTTTGGGTGCCTGGTTTGATTTTTAAGCGAATTGGGCCGCTCAGACTTTTGATTTCGAGTTCACCGCCAAGAATCGCGGTATACAGATCGAGTTCTGTTTTGAGGTGCAGATCGGCTTCTTTTCTTTCAAATCGGGCATGGGGGCGGACTTTAAACTTGACATAGAGGTCGCCATTCTCGCCGCCATAAGGAGAGGCCGCCCCTTGACCACGCACACGGATAGTTTGGCCGTCACTCACCCCTTCGGGGACAGTAATGCGGATCTGCCGTCCATCGACGTTGAGGGTGCGCTTGGAGGCCTCCAACAGTTCTTCCAGATCCAGGCTGATTTCAGTTTCGTAGTCTTGGCCTTTGCTTTTGACCCGCTGAGTGCTCCGGCCTCCCCCGAAAGGGTGTCCAGCCCCCCCGCCAAAGGATTGTCCGCCTCCGAACATCGAACCAAAAACCGAATGAAAAAAGTCAGAGAAGCCATCACCTGGGTCTGCGTCGTAGGTATACTGTTGGCCTTGGTTGCGGCGCATTTTTTCGATCTGATCGGCATATTGCCATTGCTCGCCATAGGCATCGTATTTTTTGCGCTTTTCTGGGTCTGAAAGCACTTCATTGGCTTCGTTAATTTGTTTGAACTTACGATCTGCCTCATCGTTATTGGCTGTCACATCTGGGTGGTATTGTCGGGCCAATTTGCGATAGGCTTTTTTAATTTCCTCAGCTGTGGCATTTTTGTTTAATCCAAGGGTCTGATAATAATCAATAAAACCGGTTTGCATGGCTCCTCCTCTATTCCCACCCAGGGCATTTTAGTTTAATTGAATCTCTATTTTGCGTGCCCGTTCAACTTTAATCGGTAGTTCCGATTAAGATGGCTGCTATAATCGTAATATGTTTTCTCTGTTTGTCACAAGCACTTTCAGGAGAAGAATAAACTGCATTCAACCGATCCCGTGAATCGCGAATATCTATTGGAGGCCCCCGTGATTAAACCTGCTTTTTTGGCTTTTTGTCTGTTGTTACCTCTCAGTTTGCCTGCTCAGGCTGGCACAATGCCCCCCCGGCAGGTGCTTCAGTCGGGTTCCCATTGTGTGGCGTGGCGCACCACAAAGACGCTGGCCTTGGTGTCTCAACATGAGGTGGTGGGGACCAGTTGTCAGGTCTCTGTCTCAGCCCAAGCAGCGGGGGCGGGTAAATTTGCTGCTATCGTCTCAATTCCAATTTCGTCGTTTAATAGCCAAGAGGCTGACCGCGACAAAGAGGTGTTAAAAATTTTAAAAGCCTCTGTTCAGCCCAGTTTGACCTTTACCACTGAGGCCCTGTCCAAAGCCCAGTGGGAGAGTATCTTGGCAAAAGGTCAAGGCACCGTGAGAGGTAAATTGGCGGTGGCTGGTCGCTCTTTTTCCCTGACTGCGCTGGTCAAAATTCGCAAATCTGCGGGCAAGATTGAAGTCTATGGCAGTATTCGCACCCGCTTTACGGCTTTGGGTTTACAGCCACCCGAAGTGGGTCCAGGGGGGGCCATTGCCAAGGTGCCCGATTATTTGGAACTGCATTTTAATCTGGGTTCAGATAAAGTCCAGAATTTTGGGATTGTCAAATAAAGTATGAAGCTCTTTTCTGCCTTTGGAGTATTTGTCTTGCTGGCCTCAGCGATGGTCGCTTGTTCTGCTCCCACAACTTCCCAAACTCCGGCCAATGGCAGCCCGGCAAGCGCTGCCCCGGCTGTGCTTGCCGAACCTAATGAGGCTGAGCTAAAGACCCTTTCACAGTCTTATACGGGTTTTGCCAGTCTGAATGCCCAATTGCGCCTCAGCCCACAACACGGCGGGATCTATGTGCGCACCCATCTCGATCCTGTCGCGCTTAAGGCCTTTAATGCCAAATCTTACCCTTTTCCCGACGGCGCATTGGCCTTTAAAGAGGGGCATGTGGGGACTGATGGGCCGATTGAACGCATTTATGTGATGAAAAAAATCCCAGGTTATGACCCTGCCAATGGGGACTGGTTTTATGCTATGTTGGCACCCGACGGTGCCCCACGGCTCAAAGGCAAAGTCCCTTTGTGTATCAATTGCCATGCAGGTGCCAAAAACAAGGATTATATCTTTGGTTTTGAATAATTCAGGTAAAGGCGTTGTGCATGAACAAAGGTCAGGTTTTAGAGCGTTTGGAAGAAATGGCGGTTCTGCTGGAGCTGAACGATGCCAATCCGTTTAAAATCAGGGCCTATCAAAATGCCGTCCGTACCCTCGAAATGGCTGCTCAAGACATGGCTTTTTTGCTCGAAAGTGGTGAATTGGAAAAGCTTAAAGGCATTGGCAAAGGTCTGAGTCAGCAGATTCGCGTCTGGGCCATGGGTGACCCTGACCCGGACTACGAAACCCTCAAGGCTGAAACCCCGCCTGGACTCTTGGAGATGCTTCAGATCCCTGGATTGGGGCCGAAAAAAGTCAGTGCCATTTATGCCCAATTGGGCATTGCCTCTTTGGGGGAACTGGAATACGCCTGCCATGAAAACCGTCTGGTGACCATGAAGGGCTTTGGGGCTAAAACCCAGACCAATATTCTCCAGGGCTTGGAGTTTTTAAAAACCCGTCAAGGGTTGTTTCTCTTTCCATTTGCCCAGGAAAAGGCTATGGTGGTGCTCGACTGGCTCAAACAATCTCCCCAACTCAAGCACTGTTCTTTGGCGGGGTCTTTGCGCAGGGCCAGAGAAGTGGTCAAAGATCTTGTGTTGGTAGGGGCCTGTGATGAGCCCGAGCGCGAAGCGATCATGGCCCATTTTGTGGCTTTGCCCCAGCTTGAGTCGGTAATTGGGCAGGGCTTGGCCCAGACCCATATTCGCCTAAAATCGGGATTAAGTGTCGATTTTCGCTTGGTCTCAGAAGCTGAGTACCCCTTTCTTTTGCTGCAGATGACCGGCAGCAAAGAGCACAATAGGGCTTTACAAGCACGGGCCCAAGAACAGGGGCTCACACTCAATGAAAATGGTTTGTTTCGTGGCGAAGAGTCGCTTATCTGCGACAGCGAAGCGGCCATTTTTCGTGAATTGGGGTTGCCTTGGATTCCCCCGGAATTGCGCGAGAATAGCGGCGAAGTGTTGGCTGGTGCTGATTTTTCAGATTTGATCACTGCGCAAGATCTCAAAGGGGTTTTTCATGCCCACACGACTTGGAGCGATGGGGCCGACAGCCTTGCGGCCATGGTTCAGGCTTGTCAGCAGCGGGGGTATAGTTATCTGGGGGTCTCGGAGCACAGCCAATCGGCAGTTTATGCCCACGGTTTGGAGATCGAGCGGGTGCATGCCCAGTGGCAAGAGATCGATGCCCTCAACGCCCGTTTAGAAAACTTTAAAGTCTTTAAAGGCATTGAGGTGGATATTTTGCCCGATGGCAGTCTGGACTATCCCGATGAATTGTTGGCGGGATTTGACTTTGTGATCGCTTCTGTCCATAGCCGCTTTAAAATGAAAGAGGCTGAAATGACCGAACGCATACTCCACGCGATCCACCATCCGCGGGTGACCATGATCGGTCATTTGACAGGACGAATTTTGCTGGCCCGTGAGGGTTATCCGGTCAATGTGCCCGCCGTTTTGGCGGCCTGCGCTGAAACCGGTACCGTGATGGAACTCAATGCCCATCCCAGCCGCCTCGACTTGGATTGGCGCCACGGTCCTTTGGCGCGTCAATTGGGGGTGAAATTGGCCATCAGTCCCGATGCACACAGCTGTGGTGGCTTGGATGTGGTGACTTATGGCGTGGGAGTGGCTCGCAAAGGGGGCTGGACCCGCTCCGCGGTGCTCAATACCCTATCACTGTCCGAGATCAGTACTTGGCTCACAAAAAAATAATTGATCTGAGATTTTAGTCTTTCTGTTCAGATATTTATTATAAAAGTTATTGGACTTAATTTATTTGTTTTAAAAATTATATTTGTTATACTGTATTTTAGTGTTGATTTCATAAATCAACACGTCAAATTGAAATTTTAAAAGGTGAGTCCCATGTCCGATAGCTTTAAAAGTCTCTCAGAGTTTTCGTATGCCGAATTGGAAGAATTAAACCTTGAGGCCAAAGACAAGGTCTTGAAACGGGTCAAAGAAGATCAATTGCAAGAACATTATCTGCGTTATCTCAGCGACCGCCGTGACCTCAAAGCCGTGACTGTGGCTTTTACCGATCTCGAAGGCCGTTTCCATATGTTGGATTACGATAAAAAATTTCTGCTTAAATCGTATGAAAATTTGACCTTTGATGGCTCTTCTGTGCGTGGGTTTAGCATGGTGCGTGAATCTGACCTGCGTCTGCACATCGATTGGGGCTCCTTCCGCTGGTTGCCTTCAGATGTCTTTGGGCCAGGCAAAATGATGGTTTTTGGTTTGATCAAAGCCAATGACGGCAGCATGTATGACTCCGATCTGCGCGGGCATTTGATTCAAATGCGCGAAACACTCTGGGCCAAAAATCAGGGTGTGGCCAATGTGGCGGTTGAACTTGAAGGTTTTTTGTTTAATGGCATCAATGCTGAGCAAAACTTTGAACTCAACGGCGGTTTTGAATTTGTCTCGGGTGGTGGCTATTACCACTCCCTGCCCCAAGACCCCTTGCGCCGCTTTATTGATCGCTTTGCCGAAGCCCAGCGTGCCCTGGGTTTTGAAAATGAAAAAGACCATCCCGAAGTGGCTCCCTCACAGTTTGAGTTGAATTTTTCTTACAGCGATGCAGTGATTGCGGCCGACCAAATCCAACTGTACAAACTCATGGCCCGTCAGATTGCCAATAGTATGGGTATGACAGCCTCTTTCTTGCCCAAACCTGTGGCAGATATCAACGGCAATGGCATGCACACCAATATGTCGATTTCAGAAAAAGGTAAAAATGTCTTTTATGATGCCAATGGCCAAGACGGGCTCTCACAAGAGGGCTGGAATTTTGTCGATCGCATTCTCAACAATGCCAACGATATCTGTCTGGTGCTCAACCCCAGTGTCAACGCCTATCGCCGTTTGGATCCGGCCTACGAAGCACCCAACCAGATTAAGTCTTCAGCCATTGACCGGACTTCGATGATTCGCATTCCCTTGGCCAATGAGCGCTCGGCCCGGATTGAAGTGCGCAGCGTGGGCCCCGATGCCAGCCCCTATTTGCTGCTGCACACCTTGCTCAAAACCGGCATGGAAGGCCCCATGAGTGAAACCCTCGACAGCGAAACCCGGCGTACCCGCACCCGTTTTCTGCCCGACAATATCTATGACGCCATGCGCCACTTTAAAGGCAGTGAATTTGCCCGCAGCATGCTGGGAGAGCAAAACCACCAAAAATTCTTGGAATTAAAGCAGGCGGCGGCTGATCGCTGTCCCAAATTGTTGGGTGCGCGCATCAAAACCCCCGAGATTATTTACCACCACGAAGTTACCAACCAATACCTCTGGAGTCAGTTTTAAGTCCCGTTTGAATCTCCAGGCCTCCAGTCATGGGCCCCGAAAGGGGCCTTTTTTCTTGCGGAGATAACCCCGCTCTGTTTGGGTGCATGGTATGATGGGGGCGATTTACCACCCGATGGAACAGGTCTATTTTATGAATCCAGAACCCCAGATATCAGAACAGATTCAAGCCGTTCGTGAGCGCATGCAGGCGGCCTGTTTGCGGGTGGGGCGCAGCCCAGCAACTGTGCAATTGATGCTGGTGACCAAAACGGTTTCGACAGCCCAAATTCAAGCGGCCTTGGACTGTGGTGAAACCCTGCTCGGCGAAAACAAAGTTCAAGAGGCTTGGCCCAAGGCCCAAGCGCTTCAAAACAGCTCAGCCCACTGGCATTTTATTGGGCATTTGCAGACCAATAAGGTCAAAGACGTGCTCAAATTTGCCGATTGTGTGCAATCGGTTGATCGATGGGATTTAGCGCAAAAGCTCAGCCAGCGCCTGGTGCAAGAGGGCCGTCAGCTCCCGATTCTGATCCAGGTCAATACCTCTTATGAAGAGAGTAAGTTTGGGGTTGCCCCAGAACAGACCTTGACATTGATTCAACGGGTGCATGAATTGCCTGGACTCCAGCTCCAGGGACTGATGACCATTGGCTTGTTTTCTGAGCAAGAACAGCCCGTTCGCGATTGTTTTAAACGCTTGTGTGAACTACAGGCCCAGGCTCGGGCCTTGGCTTTGCCAAATGCCTCTTGGGACGTGCTTTCGATGGGCATGTCCGGCGATTTTGAATGGGCCATCGAAGAAGGAGCGACCCTGATTCGGGTTGGCAGTTTGATCTTTGGGGCCCGTGTTTGATCGACCGGATTTAATTGTATTTTTTACACTAATATTTTATAATTAAAAATAGATCGCAGTCCTGCAATTCAGTGCCCTTAAGGAGGCAGCCCATGCCGACAACGCAACCCCATATCGTGATTATCGGGGGCGGTTTTGGAGGGCTGTATGCGGCCCAACATTTAAAACGCGCTCCAGCCCAAATTTCTTTGCTTGACCGCCGCAATTTTCATCTTTTTCAACCCCTTTTGTACCAGGTTGCCACAGGTGGTCTCTCTCCTGCGAATATCTCGGCTCCCTTGCGCGCCATTCTCAAAACACAAAAAAATACCTCGGTCCTATTGGCGGAGGTGGTGGATATCAATCCCCACACGCGCACGCTGTCTTTTAGCGATGGCGAAAGCCTGAACTATGACTATCTGATCGTGGCCACAGGTGCCAGCCACAATTATTTTGGCAATGCCCACTGGGAAAAACACGCCCCCGGTCTCAAAACCATTGAAGATGCCACCGAAATACGGCGGCGCGTCTTATTGGCCTTTGAAGCGGCAGAGCGCGAATCAGACCCCCTGTTGCGCCAAGCTTGGTTGCGTTTTGTTGTGATTGGAGGGGGGCCGACAGGGGTCGAATTGGCCGGGGCCTTGGCCGAAATTGCCCATGAAACCCTCAAAGATAATTTTCGCAAGATCAACCCCGCAGATGCGGAAATATTGCTGATTGAAGCTGGAGAGCGTATCTTGGCGCCTTATGCCCCCGAACTCTCTGAAAAAGCCCGTTTAGCGCTTGAAAAACTGGGGGCCCGGGTCATGCTCAAAACCGCTGTCACCGATATTCAGGCGGGGCAAATCACCCTTAAAACTCAGGAGCAAAGCCAAGAACTCAAAACCCAGACGATTCTCTGGGGGGCAGGGGTTCAGGCCTCGCCGCTGGGAAAGGTTTTGGCTCAGGGTACTGGGGTCGAGTTGGACCGGGCAGGGCGGGTCAAAGTGGCGCCCGATCTGAGTCTGCCTGGCCATCCCGAGATTTTTGTGATTGGGGATTTGGCCTGTTTGATCCAAGACGGAAAACAGGTGCCCGGTGTGGCCCCTGCAGCCATGCAGGAAGGCAAATATGTGGCCCGTTTACTGCTTCAAAAATTACACAATCAGCCCTTGAATGTCTCCCCGTTTCATTACCTCGACAAAGGCAGTATGGCCACAATTGGGCGTTCTCTGGCTGTGGTTCAGGTCGGCCAACTTCAGTTTTCAGGCCTTTTGGCCTGGCTGATGTGGCTCTTTATTCACATTCTCTATTTGGTGGAGTTTACCAATCGCCTGATGGTGCTGATGCAATGGGGCTGGAATTATCTCTCGCGCAACCGCTCTGCCCGCCTGATTACAGGCGAAACCAAATTGCCTTTTACTGAGGCTGGGGTGATTTCTGGGACTGAGTCGTCACCTCGGGACTGAGGTTTTGGGGAGCAAATTGTTCACTGGCTTTTTGTTTTTGCTCGGCCCAATGGATGCCAAAGCCTGTGAGCAGTGAACGCAAAAGAAAAAAGATCAACATAAAGCCAATAAACAGCAAATTGGGGCTGAACCAAACGGGGTAATTTTGAGTGCGAAATCTGAATAACACCACTCCACAGGCGGCTGAAATTAAAATACCCCCCGTCAGAACAAATTTGGACATGCGGTGGTGTTTTTCGGCTGCTGCGGTGATCAGGCCTGCAGGAGAACTTAAAATAGTTTGTTTTAGCGGGAATCCTGTGCTATAAGCAATCAGTAAAAGCAAAAAAGTACCCAGAAAGCCCCAGGCTCCCCACCTGAGTAATTGCTGCGATTTGGTGACCGTGCCAGCGGCAAAGAGGCCCAATGAAACAGCAAAGGCTATCACAAAAAGAGCTGTAAAAATGGTATGGAGGGAATGTATCATGGCTCCTTCATCATAGCTTGTGTACTGGGCCAAGAGCCAGAGATTCCCATTTTAAAGAGGCTCATTTTGCGCTTTGCTTTTGCCTGCCGTCCCAGAAAAGTGGCAGGATATGCTAAAGTTAAAACAATTGTCCAAAACAAAGACCGTATTTTTAAAAAGGAACTTTTCTGATTTTCCCAATGTCCACTCTTTCAGAACTGAATCGACGCCAATTGGGTTTACAGGGGGAGACAATTGCCCGCCAATGGCTGGAATCCCTCGGCTACCAGTGTTTGGCCCAGAATGTCTATACCCGTCAGGGTGAGTTGGATTTGGTCATGAAAGAAGGCACAACTTTGGTCTTTGTTGAGGTTAAATTTCGGCGTTCGCTGCGGCATGGACAGCCACTCGAAGCGATTACACCCACCAAGCAGCGCCATTTGCTTCAGGCAGCCCGTTATTTTTTGCATAAATATCCCCATTCTGGGCCCATTCGCTTTGATGCGCTGGGGATTCAGAGGCAGGCAAATGGCGAACTGCAGTTTACACACATCAAAAATGCAATCCAAAACGATTGAATCAAGAGGAGTCACAGCCATGTTTCGACAGATTTTCTTTTGGCTGGTGGTATTGAGCCTGAGTTTTCCCAATCTGGAAAGCTGGGCCTTGCCCAAAACCCTGATGATGACGACCGAACTGGTCTCTCAAGAAGGTGGCCGGAACATCCGTGCCAATGCCAAAGTTTGGTACAGCGATATGAAATTTCGCACGGAGGTGGACAGCAATGCCAATATGAGCAATGCCAATAGCCCCGTGAAAATCAGCAATAAAGCCACTGTGATTATGGACATGAATAAAAAAGTGGGCTATATGCTGGATGATCGCAACAAGACTGCCATCCGCGTAGATACGGCACAGATGAATCAAATGACAGGATCTTCGCGCAATCCTGGTACGGCCAACCCCCAATTTTTTAGCGACCCGACTCTCTTAAGTGACCCTGCGAAATTGCGCAGTGAGTTGCAAAAGCAGGGCGGCAAGCAAGTGGGCAAAACCTCTGTTTTGGGTCACCCTTGTACAATCTGGGAAATTGCCAAAAGCGCTAAAATTCCTGTTAGCCAAGGCAAAACCAGTACCGAAATGGTCAAAGTCAAGCTGTGGCTGGCGGAAGATTTGGTTTTGCCTTTAAAGGTGGAAGTGTCTACCGATAAACGGGGCCAAATTGCCGCTATGCAAACCAAGAGTATTGAGGTCAATATTCCGATCAAAGCCAGTTTATTTGCGGTGCCTGGTGGTTATAAAATCACCAATTTGTCGGATATGTTTAAAACTCCGGCCAAAGGCAATCGCTAAGTCTGAGTAAGGTGAGTGCACACTTTAAATGTGTGTACTCACCGGTTTATCGCTTGTTTACAAGGAGCAGTGGGTGCATCTCCCCCAAGAAGGTCAACATAAACAGATTCGTGCCGGGCAATTTTTGTTGTCCGGTGCACAGGGGCCAGCAGAGCAAATTCATCCGGCATATTTGCTTGCGGGACAGGTGGCATATACCTGTAAATCCAGTACGGGTTCGGTGGTGGAAATTCTCCTCGGCCCCGGAAGCTTGATTGGTTTGGAATGTCTGTATACAAATCGTTACCCTGTTTTTGCGCTTGCCAAGACCCCTGTAGAATGGGTCGAGTGGGACCCCCAAACCTTTGAACTCTATCTGGGCAAAGATATTGAGTTTGCTGTGGCTGCGATTACCAGTCTGAGCCATCACCAGCGGCGGGTCGATGCTGAATTGTCTTTTCGTGTGCGTCACCAACAGGAGCGCATTCATGATGCGGCAACCGTGCTCTATCTCCTGGGGCAGGAAAACTTTCATGGGGGCATGTTCGACGTTGCTGAAGCCTATTTTGAGCGCATTCGCCACTCTTATCCCCAAAGCCCCTATTGTGAATCTGCTGAAGGCTATTTGGTGCAAATTCAGCGTAAAAAGCCCCAAGGATCACAGTTTAAACTCAGTAGTGAGGCCTCTTCTCTGGGCATTGACACCCAGTATGGCCTGTATAATTTGGCTTTTTATGGTGTCTCGGCCATTTCTCAAGATATTTATCAGCGCTTTGGCAAGGCCTTTGCGGCGGGTGAAATTCTCTTTCGCGAGGGGGATGAAGGGGATGAGTTATTTCTCATTCTGGAAGGCAGCGTCGAAGTCTATCGGGCGGATCATACCCTGTCTTATCTGACCGAAGGGGATATCTTTGGAGAAATGGCGATGTTTGAAGGGAAACCCCGTTCCGCTACCATTAAAGCTTTGGAGCCACTGAAAGTCTTGGCTTTGACCCAAGAACATTTTCGCATGATCTTTCAATTGCACCCCTCCTGGACTTTGCAATTGATCCGTGGTTTTGCTGTGCGAATTGCCAATTGTTACGATCTGCTCAGCCGTTCTTAAGATTTTTTTGCTGCGCTCCCAACAGACATACTCAAGCCCCAAAAAACCATCAAGGCCGGTGAAATGCACCGGCCTTTGTGAGTTGAATCTTGCCCGACTTTAACGGGGGGGGTACTGCTGTTGCTGATAACGGGGATCTGGTCTCTGATTGGGATTTTGCTGATAATTGTACTGATTTTGGTATTGGTACTGATTCGGCATACCCGGTTGTTGTTGGCCCGGATAATTGGGGGCCGCAGGCATTTGGCCAGGGCCTTGGACGGGCGGTTGTTCTTTGCTGGCTTTCCAGTGGGCAACGGCGCGGATAATCGCGCTCAAGAAAAGGGCGATGGCTCCACCGATCAGGGCACCAATGGGGCCGCCAATGAAAAAGCCTGCTGCAGCACCGGCCAAACCAAATGCCACATCTTTGGGCGCGACATATTGATATTCAGGTTTTGCAGGCGCTGTCCCAGGGGCTCCTACAGGGCCTGTGGGGGGCATGCCGGGGCGATACATATCAGGGGTGCCATAACCAGGGGTATTGGGGCGATACACCACAGGCTGAGGATATCCAGGACGCTGACCAGGCCCTTGGACAGGGGGTTGAGGTCCGTATGGATTGACTTGCATTTCTTGCGCCCTCCGCGATATGGTGGTTTCTTAATCTGGTTATGGGGTTCTTTTGCTTGGATCTTGCGTCTCAAACACCAAGATTTAAATAAAAGTTTCAGCTTTTTTTAAGAAAGCTTAACTTTTGAACTCTGCTTAAAAAGCCGAATTACTTTGATTATACCTGATCTTTTTCAGGAAATATATCTACCTGAGGGGATTCGGGGCTTAAAAGCGTCCTGAAAAAATGGATCAATTCTTGTACGCCAGGATTTGAGTGAAACAAACGGGCGTTTTTGCCGCGGATTTTTTCGGAAATGGCTTTGCGCCATTCGGGCTGATTGGCCAATCTACAGGCGATCTGAACGTATTCTGTCTGGTTTTGGGCCCAACAATCGCGAATGCCCATTTGATGGTAGAGACCTGCCACGATTCGTCCCCGCATCATGGCTCCCGGCAGGGTGACCAGTGGAATACCCAGTCCCAGAGCTTGGTAGGCCACGGTGCCTGCGCCAAAATAGAGGCTGTCTAAGACGGCATCTGCCTGTAAAAGGCGCATAAAAAACCGCTCTTGATCGGTCCAATCTAAAAACAGGACCTGTTCTTGGTGCTGACCCAAACTGGTTTCAAACCGCGTTAAGAGTTTTTGGTGCCAATGATAGTATTTGTGTTTGATCAAGACAGCGGTTCCCTTGGGATCGCTGGCGAGAATGCCTTTTAACAGCAGATCAAAGTCTGGGTGCAACTTAAACAATGTCTCGGGGATCAAATAAATATGGCGGTCTTCTGGTAGGCCCAGTTCTGCTCGGGACAGCAAAGAGCGCGGGGCGATGGGTTTGGGTATCGTAACTGCCGGTGTCTGGGTACAATAGAGCTTTTCGGCATAGTGGTTTTCGGCCTGGGGAGGTTCAAACAGCGAGCAGGAAATAAAATAATCAATGGTGGCGCTTCCGGTGGTCACGGGGTGTCCTGCCAAGACGGCTTGGATGGGTGCCAAACGCAGCAATGAGAGCAAATAAGTCAGATTTTCCAAGCCAACTTCGGGGTAAATCAGCAGATCAAATTGCATTTTGCGGATGCGTTCTGCGAGTTTATCTACTTGGGTTTCTGATGAAAAATTGAAATAGTGCTGAACCTTACTGGCGATCTCTGCTGTGGTACTGTCTTGATGAGGGGTGGCGATTTGAATACAACTGACATCAAAACCCGCTTGGGCCAGTTGAATGATCAATTGGCCAAAACATTCGGTGATTGGGTGTTTGTAAAAATGGGCGGAGATGAACCCGATCTTCCCTGTTTTACCTGATCTTGGCTTGGCCCTGAGTAAAGGCGGTTGTTTGGGCAAAAGCACTTGCCAGAATTGGGCCAAGCGCTCATATAAGACACGGTTATTGACACCTTGGTAGGCCAAAAGAAAATTTTGACTGAATTGGGTGATCGGTGGAATGTTCTCTGGGTTTAAGTAATTCAGCTGTAAAAACAAATAGTCCAGATTTTGGCTGTAACGTTGATTCCAACTCAAGACCTCGGCTGAATTCTGATAGATCCAGGGCAGAAGGGTGGCAGCTCGCACTTCTGGCCACCAGTCTTCGGGTTTTTGCTGAAGTGCTTTTTGGTAATAATAAAGTGCATCTTCGGGCTCAGAGGTCTGTTCGGCCAACTCTCCCAAACGGTTATACAAAAAGGCCTTGCTCACTCCCTGGCCCCGTAGAGCAAGTTTAAAAAAAGCACTGGCAGCACTTAATTGGCGTTCACGGGCAAAAAATTCGCCCAAATGCAGGTACTCTTCGGCCAAACGTGGGTTGAGACGAATGGCTGTAAGCAGATGGTCTCGGGCCAGGCTTTCTTGGGCCTCCCAAAACAGAGCCAAACCAAGGTTTTTGTGGTATTCCGGCATTTCTGGGCGCAGGGAGACAGCTTGGTGGAATAAGTCACAGGCCTCTGTATTGCTGCCTTGTATCAGAGCCACCGTTCCCAAGGCGTTGAAGGCTTCGGGGTAGTCTTTGCGGTAAAACAGGGCCTGTTGGTAAAAGCGTTGCGCTTTGTCTTCATGCCCTTCTTGTTGAAAAATTTTACCCAAATAATAATAAGCTTCTGCGTTTTGAGGGGCGAGGCGCAGGGTTTGTTGTAAATAGGGTACGGCATATTCCAATTGTCCTGTCTGATAAAACAAAAGCCCCAATTCACACTGTACTTCTGCCACTTCGGGGGCTTTTTCGAGGGCTTCCATCAAAACCTGGCGGGCCTCTTCCAATTCGCCCAATTGGCGGTGAATGCGGGCCAATTGGCAGAGCGGAATGGCGGGTTCAGGATGCTCCTGACAGGACTGTCGGTAGGCCAGTTTTGCTTCCGGCCACTGTGCTTGTGTCTCAAGAGATTGGGCCAATTGATACAGAGAAACTGTTTCCATAAGGGTTACCTGGGGATGGTCTTTGCACGAGCCATTATAACAGAGAACTTCATTGCGGCTCTACGCCGCTACTGTCAATCTGCTCAGAACCACAGGCTTTGCCAGAGGCGATCACTTGGATTTCTTTGGCAACGGTCTCTGGGGCTGAAAAACGGAGAAAGTGGCCTCGCTCTGGCTGTGATCGGTCGAGAAATGCCTGGATGTCTGTATTTTCTACTTGTGAGAAAAACCCTGTACGTGGGAAGTCTTTTAACATTTCCCGGCAAATCGGCAGATCACTGGTCAAAACAGGGATGCCCAGCGTGGCCATTTCGCAGACCATGACTCCTTGGGCATCTAAGCGTGTGGGCATCAGAGCTGCCCGGTAATTTGCGAGCAAAGAAGGCAACTCCGCTTGGGTGCAAAAGCGATCAAACCAAGTTAAATTGGGCAGTGGGGGGTGGTATTGAAAAAAACGCCCCTGCCCATAGAGATGAAACTGGATATTTGGGTTGTTTTGGGCCAATTGATAGACCAGATCGACAGCGTATTTGGGCTCATCCAGGGGGCGAATCGTGACAAAGTCAGCGGCAGGCAAAAGAGGGGGGGCCCAGGTGTTTTCTAAAAAAAGGGGATGTACAGGATTGGCGATGATTGAAAACTGACTTGGGGTCAATGGGGATGAAAGAGGTACACAGGTTTCAAAGGCCGTTTTCATCCAATGACTGACAAAAATCAAATGCAATTTTTGCTTGGGCAGATAATGTTCCAAAAACCGTGCCAGAATTTGGACTTTTAAAGTGTCATAGGCGCGATCGGCACTTTGTTTTAACCAACTCGGTTGGGGGAGCCAGGGATAAGGGGCAGGGTAATAATTGTGTTTGATCAGCACTTCGTGGCCGTGAACGACCCAGACCAGCCGTTGCCAATATTTGCGCCATTGGAGAATCAAACGCAGATGATTCCTTAAATTGGGTGCATGAGAAACCCAGACATCGTAGGGACGACTCCCTTTTTTTAAGGCGCTTTGAGGCCAGATCTGGACACCCTCAAAGGTGTATTTTTCTTTGCAGGCAAACGACAAGACGTCGATCTGCCAGCCCTGTTTGAGATAATGCAGAACGCGGGCATGAACATAAGCTTGATTATAGGGCTTTTGCTGTGAAGGATAGGCTTGAACAAGAACAAGAACGCGCATAACTCACATCTTACCGCAGGCTGAGCAGAGAAAATATGCTACACTCTGAGAAATTCCCACTCAGACAGGAAAACAGCCGTGAAGATTTTGTATTATGGGGTCTTTGATGGCCGCAAATGGCGCGCGGAATACCCCATGGCTGAAGGCTTAGAAGCCTTGGGACACACTCTTTTTAAGTCCAATTTTCGCAGCCGTTGGCCTTGGCGAATTCAGTCCGATTGGAAGAAATACCGTTCCCAAACGGATTTGATTTTTATTCAAAATGGGATTCCCTTTGACCCCCGCCATCTTGAAACCTTTGATAAACCCTTGGTGTATATGGCCTCAGAGGCCAATTTACAATCGCAGCAGCATCTGCTCGAAGGGGCACGACCACCTGATTTTGTGGTGGCTCACAGCCAACAAACCTATGATTGGTGCCAAGCCCACCACTTGCCTGCTCAGCGTTTGCACAATGCCTTTAATGCCCATTTTTATAAACGTCTTGATGTGCCTTTCCAATACGATCTGTGTTTTATTGGTGGTCTTTCGCCTCGCCGGGCCCGAATTTTAGATCTGCTCAAAGCGAAAAAATACAATCTCTTTGTCAGCCAGAGCTGGCGGCCTGAACAGGTCAATTTGATTTACAATCAATCCCGTTTGAGCTTACATATCCATGCGATTGATGAGACCTATCTGCCGACTCGGCTGTTTGAGGTGATGCCAACCCAAAGTTGTTTTTTGGTCGAAGACATGGGCAAGAATTATGATCCTGTTGTGGGGCATGGCTTTGAAAGCTGGCGAGATGAAACCGAATTGCTGGAGAAAATCGACTTTTTATTGGCAACACCGGCTGCCCGCGAAGAAAGGGTCAAACAAGCCAATGCCCTTGCGCCACTTCACGCTTGGGGAGCCCGAATGCGGGAGTACGACTCAATTTTTAAGCTAGTCTTGGAGCATTTTCACACTTGAGCCGCATCAGTGTTTTAATTCCGGTTCGCAACGAAGCGGCGTATATTCAGCGCTGTTTGCACAGTGTTTTGAAACAAAGTCTTGCGTCTGAAGACATCGAAATCCTGGTGATTGACGGCATGTCGACTGATCAGACCCGTGAACTTGTGGCGCAACTCCAAGCGGCTCATCCACAGTTGGTGCTTTTGGATAATCCCCAAAAAACGGCCCCTTATGCCATGAATATTGGCTTAAAACGGGCCTCTGGCGACGTCATTGTGCGGGTGGATGGCCACTGTGAGATCGCCCCAAATTACCTGGAACTCTGTCTGGATGTTTTGGCCCAGACTGGCGCTGGCTGTGTCGGGGGACGCTTGAATAATCTGGGTGAAACCCAGATGGCTCAAGCGATTGCTTTGGGCATGAGTTCGCCTTTTGGCGTGGGCAATGCGCTCTTTCGCTATACCACCGAGGCCTGTGAAGTGGATACCCTGGCTTTTGGGGCCTATCGCCGCGAGGTGATTGAAAAAGTGGGACTCTTTAACGAAGAGCTGACCCGCAACCAAGACGATGAATACAATTACCGCGTGCGTGCCGCTGGTTACAAGATTTGGTTGGATCCCCGCATTCAGGCCAATTATTATACCCGTGGTTCTCTCAAAGCGCTCTGGGGGCAATATTATCAATATGGCTTTTGGAAAATCCGGGTCTTGCGCCAATACCCGAAGAGTTTACAATTGCGGCACCTGATCCCGGCTTTGTTTGTGCTGAGCTTATTGGGTTCTGCTCTGTTGAGCGCTGTGACGAGCTGGGGAGGCTATTTATGTGCAAGCATTATGGGGCTGTATCTCTTTGCTGATTTCTGCTTTGCCCTGCGTCAGGCCCGTTCGGCTTTGCGCTTTTTTCCAGCTTTGCTTTTGATTTTTCCCACCTTGCATTTGGCCTATGGCTGCGGATTTTTGGGGGCGCTGCCTCAGCTTTTAACGTACCCCCAAAAACTCACAACACAAAATTGACGAGATAATAATACAAAAACGGGGCCAGCAAGAGATAGCTGTCGATGCGATCCAACATACCGCCATGGCCAGGGATAAAGGTGCCAGAATCTTTGACCTCGGCATCGCGTTTGATCAGCGATTCAACCAGATCGCCCACCTGACCCAGGCAAGCCGCGCCAGTGGCCAGAATCAGGGTGTGGTACCAGGGCATGGGCAACCATTTGCCAAATATCCAGGCCAAGAAAAAAGCCATGCCCACACTGCTGATAATACCGCCAATAGCACCTTCGCGGGTTTTATTGGGGCTGAGGTGCTGAAAATAAGGGCGTTTGCCCAAGTATTTGCCTGCAAAATAAGCGCCAATATCTGAAAATGCCACACTGGTGAGGCCCCAAACCAGAAAAAACTCCCCTTGGGGAATCGACCTGAGCAGAATAAAAAAGGTGGGAAACCAGCCCAGATAGGCGATTTGAAATAGGGGCAGGCCCAATTCGGGAATGGAGGCCCGTGGGGAGAGGAACAGGCTGCGTGTGATCAAGGTCAAAGCTGAGAACATCACCAGCATATTTAGGAGCGAGATGACCTGGGCGTGTCCCACACTCCAATTGTCGACAATTTTGGAGAAATCCGAGTCGACCAAGAGATAGACGGTGATCAACATGATCAGATTGAGAAAGGCGGGCAACACGAACTGGGCCCGATAGCCCTTTTTTTGCAGCATCTTAAACAGCTCATGGGTGCCCGTGACAGAGAGAAAAATCACCATCAAGAGCCAAGCCAGCTTAAAAAAGAGAACAGAAAGAATAATAGCGGCGCCAACAACGACACCGCTTATAAATTTGGTGAATAACAAGCGATCAATGTTCCATAATCTCTGCTTCTTTTTCCAAAGCCACTTTATCCAAAAGATCAATAAAGCGATCGGTCAATTTTTGCAATTGCTCTTGATAGTCTTTAGATTGATCCTGGGGCAGGTGTTTGTCTTTTTCGAGCTTTTTGATCTGGTCGTTGGCATCGCGGCGCACATTGCGCACAGCCACTTTGCCCTCTTCTGCGATCTTTTTTGCCAATTTGACAAAGTCCCGGCGGCGCTCTTCGGTTAAAGGTGGTATATTCAGACGAATGACTTTGCCATCGTTGTTGGGAGCAATGCCCAAATCCGACTTTTGAATGGCTTTGTCGATCTCTTGCAAGGCACTTTTGTCGAAGGGTTGTATCACCAGCATTCGGGGTTCAGGCACCGAAATAGAGGCCAATTGTTGCAGGGGCGTCGGTGCGCCATAATACTCCACGTGAATGCGGTTGAGCAAGGCTGGATTGGCCCGGCCGGTCCGAATCGATTGAAACTCAATCCGAATACTCTGAATGGATTTCTCCATTTTTTCTTCGGCTTCTAATTGAATTGAAAGGGCTTCTTCTTCAAGATCTTCACTCATTTTCTTTTCCTCCTACCAAGGTGCCAACAGGTTCACCCATAATGGCACGTTCCATATTTTCGTCTTCAAGTCTGAAAACCAGAATGGGAATACTGTTTTCCATGCAAAGAGAGATGGCTGTGGTGTCCATAACTTTGATGCCCTGTTTGATTACGTCCATATACGAGATCTGGGTATAACGCACGGCATCGGGATTGGTGACGGGATCACTGGTATAGACCCCATCGACTTTGGTGGCTTTAAAAATGACGTCGGCATTGATTTCTGCTGCGCGCAGGGCTGCTCCGGTATCTGTTGAAAAATACGGATTGCCGGTGCCTGCTGCAAAGATCACGACGCGGCCCTTTTCGAGGTGCCGAATGGCCTTGCGGCGAATGAACGGCTCGGCAACCTTGCTCATTTCAATGGCTGTCTGCACGCGGGTGATAATGCCTTCTTTTTCGAGGGAGTCTTGCAAGGTCAATGCATTCATAACGGTTGCAAGCATGCCCACCGTGTCCGCCGTGGTGCGGTCCATGCCAGCTGCGCTGCCAGCGAGCCCGCGGAAGATGTTGCCACCTCCCACCACCACGGAGACACCCACTCCATGAGAGACAACAGCTCTGATTTGGAGGGCCACGGAACGAACCACCGCAGGGTCAATTCCGTAGCCCCGGTTTCCCATCAGGGCCTCGCCACTCAGTTTGATCAGGACCCGTTTAAACACGGGTTTGCCAGACACGGTGGCCGGGCTTGCTGTCAGATCAGACGCAGGAGTGGGCATGGGGTTTAGTTCTCGCCAACGGAGAAACGGGTAAAGCGTTTCACCAGGATCTTTTCACCGATGGTCGAAATGGATTTGTTGACCAGATCGCCAATTTTCAGGGAAGGATCTTTGACGAAAGGCTGGTTCAATAAGCAAATTTGCTCATAGAATTTCTCGATCCGGCCTTCGATAATCTTTTCACGCACATTTTCGGGCTTGGAAGCCATATCGGGCTGGGCCATCAGAATTTCTTTTTCTTTGGTGACCAGATCGGCTGGGACTTCTTCTTTGCTGACATACAGGGGGTTGCTGGCAGCGATATGCATGGCGATATCTTTGGCGAGGGCTTTAAAATTGTCGTTGCGAGCGACGAAGTCGGTCTCACAATTTAATTCCAGCATCACGCCAATCTGGCCACCCATGTGAATATAGGCTTCGATCAGGCCTTCAGCGGTGGTGCGATCCCCCCGCTTGGCCGCGTCGGCCAGCCCTTTCTTGCGCAGATATTCCTGGGCTTTTTCCAGATCACCTTCGGTTTCGAGCAATGCTTTTTTGCATTCCATCATTCCTACCCCGGTTTTTTCACGCAGGGTTTTTACCATTTCAGCAGAAATACTCATGATCTATCCTTTCTTTACTTAAGCGGGGGGAGGTTTAGACCTGACCCACAACCGCTGCATCGGCTTCAACAGCTGCTTCTACAACTGTTTCTTCAACGGGAGCCTCTTCAGCCACGGGCGCTTCAACAGCGGGGGCCGCAGATTCAGCGGGAGCGGCTTCAGCGGGAGCGGCTTCAATAGCTGCACCTTCTTCAGCGGCAGGTGCTTCGGCGTGCTGGGCAGCCAAGGCGGCCTGGGCCATCATGGCATCTTCCACGTCTTTGGCCATACTGCGGCCTTCGAGCACGGCATTGGCCATCAGTGAGGAGATCAAGCGCACGGCTTTGATCGCATCATCGTTGGCAGGAATGGGGTAATCAATCACATCGGGGTCACAGTTGGTGTCGACGATGCCAATGATGGGGATACCCAGTTTGCGGGCTTCTTCAACGGCGATATATTCTTTTTTGGGGTCAACGATATAAACGGCGTCAGGCAGTTCATTCATATTGACGATCCCACCAAGGACCCGATCCAGCTTTTCCATTTTGCGGCGCAGGTTCAGGGCTTCTTTTTTTGTGCGTTTTTCGAATTCGCCTTCATTTTCCTGTTTTTGCAGGTCTTTGAGGTAGTTCACGCGCTTTTGAATCGTGCTGAAATTGGTGAGCATGCCGCCGAGCCAGCGGTGGCTGACGTGGGGCATTCCGCAGCGATCTGCTTCTTCCATGATCGATTCTTTGGCCTGTTTTTTGGTGCCAATAAACAGAATCCGTTGACCATCTTGGGCCCGACGTTTAACTTCGTCATAGACCTCGTTGAGTTGGTGCATGGTTTTCTGCAAGTCGATGATGTAGATACCATTGCGCTCATCAAAGATGAAGCGCTTCATCTTGGGGTTCCAGCGACGGGTTTGGTGGCCGAAGTGTACACCGGCCTCCAACAATTGTTTCATTGAAACGACGCTCATGTCGTAATTCCTTTCATAATTCACCAGTTTTTGAATTCCGCTTACCAGAAGAAACCAGAACGCCACGGTTTAAAGGTGACAGGTTTCAGGATAGTTGCAGTTGTGCGGGATACAATCTGAGTACGTGTGCGAAGCAGTGCAAAACTGCCCAATAGACGCATTCAACGCCAACGCAAGCTACCTCACAGGTGAAAACCAGTAAGCTGAGATTGCGTATCCTTGACTCAGTTTACCGGGAATCTTCGCAGATGTTAATTCGATCGGTGCAGATCGCAGTGCTTTTTCAAGCAGAAAGATCTGCAGATTTTTGATCTTTGCCAAAAAAGAACAGCAGGGGCCGATGCAATCGTTTTCCCCAAGAGTATTCGTTGTGGTGGCCGTGGGGATCTTCAAAATAGCGCAGATTGGCGTTTTCTTGGTAGCCCTGTTTGAGCAGGGCTTCGCGCATCATGCGGGTCTGTCTGAGAATGTATTCGTTGGCCTTGGGCTGGTGGGAGCCACATTCATAGATCCCGATATCCATCCAGATCTTGAGATCCTGCGGGTAATTTTGGGCGTGTTTATAGGCAATGCCGTTGCCCCACCAAAAAGAGGGAGACATGATCGCAATTTTTCCAAAGACATCGGAGTAATGGCGACCGATATAAAAATTGATCAGGCCTCCCAAAGATGAGCCCATGATCGCCGTATTTTGACGATCCGTGAGGGTGCGGTACTCTTTGTCGATAAATTGCTTGAGTTCCCGCACCAAAAAGCGGGCGTATTTTTTGCCGTGCCCCCCCTGCATATGTTCGCCATCGAGGTTCATGGGGGTCCAGGTGTATTCGTAGAGCCGGGCGGGGGTATTGTAAATCCCCACCACAATGACCTCTTCGAGCTTTTCTTCTTTAACCAATCTTTCAACGGTATCGTTAACTTCCCAAGAGACGCCTGCAAAAGAGGTGCGTGGATCAAAGACATTATTGCCATCGTGCATGTACAAAACGGGGTAGCGTTTATAAGGGTGGGTCTTGTAGCTTGGGGGCAGATAGACAACCACGCTGCGCTCAAATTCGAGGTGACGCGAATAAAACTGGCGGTGTAGGCGGATATCGCCGACCAGATGGGTCTGGGCAGGGGCGGGTTGTAAAAATGTCAGGGCGGTATTTTCACCCTCGTGCCGGATCCGGCGAGGCATAGATTCTTCATCGCTGTAGTGTACGCCCCGGTGACGACAAATAAAGCGCGTCAGGCGCAGAATGCGTTTGCTGAGGGTCTCTTTAAAACAAATTTCAACGTCCATGGATTACCATTTGCTCCCGGTTTTGAGAGATTTAAGAAAGGTTTTGCTTTTGACCAGAGAAGGGATGATCGCTGGGGTGAGGTGAGTCATGACCTCCATGGGTTTGTAATGTTTGATCAAAAACAGCAGATCGTCTTCCATTGAGAAGTGTTTGCGCTTGAGCAGAGCTTTAAACACAGCCTCGGTATTTTCGGGAAACTCTTTGCCCATGCGTTTAAACGGCAGTGAAGAGATCGCGGGATCTTCAAGGTAGCCCTGAACGACTTGCCGCCAGTTTTTGATCTTCTTAAAATCTGATCGCGAAAAAATCTCGCGGAAACGGCCATATTGCAATAAAAAGACCATGCCTTCGGTTTTGTCGTAGATCAGTCCCAGGTTTTCTTGGCTTTCGAGATCAGGCAAAAAGTCAAAGCTGGGGGAAGGAGGCAATTGGTGGTATTTTTCCTGAAAGGCCCGGGCAATGGTCGCACCCGTCTCTTGGCTGCGCTTTTGAAAATAGCGGTAATGGTAAAATTCCCGCATTTTTTCGGGCAGTTCGGTGCCATTGAGAATGACTTCATCAGAGCCAAAAAAGGAGACGAAATCCTGGTATTCATCTAATTGGATGCGGTAAGCCTGCTCAATCCGATCTTTGTTGTCGATAAATGCCATCCGCGGGTTTTGCAATTGAATTTCGGCCACCAATTCATAGAGCTCGTTTTTTTTGCGTGTGGGCAGGCGATCGATGGTGCCGACAAAGAGATGGTGATCTTGAAAGGGCAAGATTCGGGCCGCAATATATTCCCCTTTTTCCAGTGGCAGAGGGGAGTCGGGATTGCTGGCCACGGTGTAACTTACTTCGTTAACCAAATTAAACAATTCAAAATGGTTGTGAGCCAAGATCTGGCGCACCTGAAAAATGCCTTGGATCACCATATGCCATTGCTCGGCGATCACCAAATCCGCCCCATCTTCCCAAACTTCGAGAAAATGTGAGAGCACAGTGCGGTGGTCGGGTAAAATATATTCGAGCACAAACCAAGTATCAAAGGCCAGGCGTTCGTCTTCACTGAGTTCTATTTGGGCTGGATAGAGTTGGGCTTGGGCTTGGCGATACACTTCCGCAAATTTCTCACGGCCAAAGTCCGCCAATTGTTGTTTGAGCCGGATGGCTCTGTGAATCAAGGATACAGGCATGGCTTATGGGTTCCTTTCCAGCCAGTGGCGCGCCACTTCGCGATCGTCAAAATGAATGGTGCGATCTTGAAAGATCTGATAGCTTTCGTGTCCTTTGCCCGCAATGATCACGACATCGCCGGGCCGAGCGGTGGCCAGGGCTTTTTCAATCGCCTTTTGGCGATCCACTTCATGTTCAACTTTGCTCCGCAAGGCGATCCCTGCCAGAATATCCGCCAAAATGGCTTCGGGGGCTTCGCTGCGCGGATTGTCGGATGTGACCCAGCTGAAATCAGCCAGTTCTGAGGCAATGGCTCCCATTTGGGGGCGTTTGCTCTTGTCGCGATCGCCCCCGCAGCCAAAGACACAGAGCAAACGTGATGGGGTGAATTGCCGCGCCGTGGCCAAGACGTTTTGCAGGCTATCGGGTGTGTGGGCGTAGTCCACCAAAACCGTGAAGGGGTGATCGGTCTTTGTGACCACTTCCAATCTGCCTGGAACCCCCGGCAGGGATTTGAGCGTGTGAATTTGGGTTTCCAAATCCAGCCCGAGAACCAGGCCCGCTCCCAATGCTGCCAGGGAGTTGAGAATATTGTAATGGCCTGGCAAAGCCAATTCGACCCGGTGGGTTTGGCCTTGCCAGTGCAGGGTATAAGACACACCCGCCAAGCCATAATCGGGATCGCTGGCGCGCAGATCCGCTTGGGGGGAGAGGCCATAGCGGATGACCTTGCCCCGGCTAATGCCTGCATAACTTTCCGATTGTGGATCGTCGGCGTTGAGCAGGGCTGTGCCCGTAGGTTTGAGCAGTTTTTCAAACAAAATTTGTTTGGCCGCTGCGTAGGTTTGCATATCGCCGTGGTAATCGAGATGATCCTGGGTCAGATTTGTAAAGAGGGCACATTCAAACTCCAACGCATCCAAGCGGTGCTGTTCCAGGGCATGAGAGGAGCATTCCATGGCCACAGCTTTTGCCCCCGCTCTTTGCATCTGGGCCAAAATTTGCTGCAATTCAGGGGCAAATGGGGTGGTGAAACCGGTGGGGATTTCTTGGTCTTTAAAAAAGCAGCCCAGGGTTCCCAGCAGGCCTGTGGGCCGGTCTGCTTTTTCAAGCAGAGAGCGAATTAAGTGGCTGGTGGTGGTTTTGCCATTGGTGCCCGTGACCCCCACCAAGGCGAGTCGACGAGAGGGGTAAGCGTAAAACGCTGCAGCGATTTCAGCCAGCGCGGCTCGGGTGTCGTCCACGCCAATCCAGGTCAAGTCTGAGCCGTTTTGTGGGGGGTGGCTCTGGAGCCAGTCGCTTTGGCAGAGAATAGCTATGGCTCCCTGTCTTTGGGCCTGGAGAATAAATTGATGGCCATCGGTCTTGGTGCCGGGTAAACAGGCATAAAGTGAACCCGGTTCTGCCTTGCGAGAGTCGTAGCAGAGGCTGGTGATGGCTATGTTAGGAGCCCCAATCAGTTTGCAATTTAGCTCCTGCAGCAGCGTTTCAAGTTTCATAACATGGCTTTCAATCGATTAAAGTTGACTCTATCTTATCACAGCCCACTCTGAGCACTGCGCAATCCAATTGGCTTGTTTCAGACCTGTATACCCCATTAAGCTAATTTGATTCTATCTTTTTAAAATGAGGAGTCATTCTTATGCGGCGCTGTCTTCAGTCTTTTTTTGCTTTGGGTCTGTCTTTGGGCATGTATATGGGGGGCGTGAATCCTGTGCAGGCGGAAGAAGCCGGTTGGGAAAAATACCCCCGTTTGAGCGCCAGCATCGAAAGTGGTTTTTTGGCGGTCCTGGATCATAAGATTCAATTCAGTCGCAACAATACGTATTTTGACTATCTGCGTCAGGGAGGACAGGATACCCTCTTTGCGGTGAATAAATTCAGTGTGGATTTGCAGCTCAATCCCCAACATACCTTGGTGTTTTTGTACCAACCCCTGTCTTTGACCTCTCAATCGGTTTTGGCACAAGATATTACCCAAGACAATATTTCCTTTGCCAAAGGCACAGCCATGAAATACCTCTATGATTTTCCTTTTTTTAGGGGCAGTTATCTCTACGACTTTAATCCTGATCCGTTTGAAGAGTTGGCTGTGGGGGCCTCTTTGCAATTGCGTGATGCTGTGATTGAATTTGAATCTCTCGATGGCAAACAATTGGTGTCCAAACGCAATATTGGGCCTGTGCCGATTCTTAAGTTTCGCTCCCGTCACCGTTTGGGTGAACATTTTTGGTACGCCAGCGAAATTGATGGTTTTTATGCGCCCGTCAGTTACCTCAATGGCAGTGCTAATGAGGTGATTGGGGCGATTCTGGATGCGAATCTGCGCCTGGGGGTCAATCTCAGTGATCAGTATTATCCCTATCTCAATCTGCGCTATCTGGGCGGAGGAGCGGTGGGGCAATCCGACGAAAAAGATTTTTCAGGGGACGGTTATACCCAAAACTGGTTGCATTTCTTGGTGGTATCAATTGGGATTAATACATCGTTGTTTTAACATGCCCAGCTGATCGGCTTTATTTTTTGCCAGTGGGTTCAAACAGGCCGATCTGTTCCCAGGCCATGAGAAAATGCAGACGCAAGGCTGTGTTTTCTTTGGTTTTGGCGATTAAAAAGTCCATGGCTGCGTCGAGGTTCTCGGCCCCACGCGGCAGGGGCTGCAGGGGCTCGTCCAGAGAGAGCGAAAAATCATCCCAATGTACGGGGTAAATTGTTTTCGCCCCGGTTTGGGCAATCACTTCCTGATAAAAGGTTTCTTGTTGGGCCCCGAGGCGATCCAGGCCAGGGGTGCAGAGAAATACGGCATCGGCTTTCCAACCTTGGAGTTCACCGGGAATAAAATGGCCCCCGTGTAACATGGCGGTGCCTGTGGGGTGGGCGATATGAATGGTATAGGTCTCTCCCTCACGGTAGTCAAACATGCCGGCTGGCTGCCTGAGGGGGGCTTCGATATCCCCCATCATGCCAGTTAAATTGGCCACCCAAGGCAAATCCACGTGGCGCGAGGGAATCAGCGTGACTTTAAACTCACCGTAACTCAGGGTTTTGTAGGGTTTGGCTTTGACAATTTGCTGCCAGCTCAGGCCTTCGCCTTCTGAGAGAAATGCTGTAGATTCAGAGCCCACGACCTGTGCACCTGTTTGCAAGGCAATGTAAGGTGCGTCCATGGCGTGATCGTAATGAGAGTGAAAAACCAGAATGGCGTCTAATTTATCGACTTGCAAACGCTTCAGGTATTCGCGCACTTTGTAGCGATCGGTTTCGATCTTACGAAAGGGCAATTGCCAAGCCGGGCCGGGCCGGGTTAAAAAGCCATCAATCAAAATCTGGGTCTGGCCATCGGAAAAAAGCAAAGAGGTGGTGCCCAAATAGGTGACGCGCACCTGACCGGGCTGAAAGGATTTGCGTGGGGTTTTTGAATCTGTAAAATAAGCCTGATAACGCTCCAGCGAAGGGCGTTCCAATAAGGCACTGCAACCCGCCAAGAGCGGGAGCAGAACAGCAGTGAGCCAAAGTCGGTATCTCATGTATCTGCCAGACCTCAAAAAGTGCCTCAAAAAAAGACAAAAATCGGAGCGACTGGATTTGAACCAGCGACCCCCACTACCCCAAAGTGGTGCGCTACCAAGCTGCGCTACGCCCCGATTAAAACGATGTGACCGGCTTGTGGCCGGGGGGTAATTTGCACTCTTATTGCTAACAATGCAGAAACAATACTAGCATACCCTTTTTGAGATTGCACAGGGTTTGCAAGTGGGGATTTCTGATCAGAATGGATCCCCATTTCTGAAAATCTCTCTTTTTCTCACTCAGGGGGGCTTGATCTTTCTTAAATAAAATATTAAAATAACATTAAGATTAGATTTAAATAGGTTAACCAGTATGATGATTCAACAGATTTCCTCTCCTGCCTTGGGCCGCATCAACGCCGCCGCTCCCCAATCCGTGCCCGCAGCCCCCACTCAAATTTTGCCCATGCGCACCCTGCCCGTCTTCGACAGCATGGAAATTGACAGTGTGCGCACTGGTCAAATTCCGGCGGCCCTCAATTTCTTTCCCAGTGGCACCCAAGTGGATGCCGTGCTGAGCAAATTGGCCAGCAATCCCAGCCAAGACAATTTTAAGGCCGCTTTGGCGCAGTACCGTGTGGCCATTCGCCAACTCTCTCTGCCCAATTTGGAAGCAGCAGCGGCTCAATTGCAGGGCTTGATCAATCAAAGCGGTGATTACCGCACCCAGGTGTTTCTGGACCAAGCACTGGTAGAAACCCGGATTGAAATTCAAAACAAAGGTGGCAAACCGGGCTTTGCAGAACCCACTATGCCCCCGATTCCTGGTGCCGAGCCCAAGAGCATTGTCGAGAATAGCTTAAAACAGCTCAACAGCCATGCTTCTGAAGCCAATTTCCGCACATCGCAAGCCGGTTTCCGGGTCGCCATTCGCAGCCTGAGCCTTGAACAGCTCAAAGCCACCGAAGGCTTAATTGCCCAAGCCATTGCCCAAACCAGCGATCACCGCAGTCAAAAATTGCTTGACAGCCTGATGTTGGATGCCAAGTTGGAAATTGCCCGCAAAGGTGGCCAGCCTGGTTTTCCTGAACCCACCATGCCCCCGATTCCTGGCACGGAGCCCAAGAGCATTGTTGAGAATAGCTTAAAACAGCTCAACAGCCATGCTTCTGAAGCCAATTTCCGCACATCACAGGCCGGTTTCCGGGTTGCCATCCGCAGCTTGAGCCTTGAACAGCTCAAAGCCACAGACAAACTGGTGCGTGAAGCGATCAAGTCCACCCCCGACTACCGTAGCCAGAAATTATTGGACGCCCTTTTGGTTGACCTTTTGATGGAAGCCACGATGCGCCCCAAAGCTTAATGAAAATCGAAAAGACCGAGAACCTTACTGTGTTCCCGGTCTTTTTTATTTAAGCTTACGGATTAAATTTTATGCAAATCACCGCTTATTCTCCTACTCACGCTCAGGTTATGCCCCTGCGCTCATTGGCTCCTTTGCCTCTGGGGCACTTGGCTGGGGCATTCGCTCCGCAAAAGATCTTGCCAACGGCACTCGCCAGCCCAGATCAATTGCGTCGCATGGCGCAGTCTCCGGTTCCGGCCAACCGTTTGGCTGGATTGGCTGGCCCTGTTCAACCCACTCCCGAGCTGGGGACGCAGAGTTTGTCGTTTGAGCCGGGATTGCAGTTGGCCCGGCCGATTGGCATGGCTGCCAGCTTAGATGCCGCCCTCAAACAGGTGCAAGGCAAACGCCAAGATTTTGCCTTGATTCAGACCCCCTCTGGCATCGCGATTCACCCGATTCACAAGCCCCGCTGGGGGTTCAATGATTTTCGGGATCTGTCGCGCTATGAGCAATTGCGGGATTTGCGGGTCTCTCCTGGGATTCTGGCTTTGGTTTCGCAGCGTGGCAAGGTGCGTTTTAATGCGCCTCAGCAGAGCCCTTTGGCCTTTGCGCCGATCATGGGGGCCTCGGCTGCGGATCGTCTGCCTGAGTTGATTGCCAAGTCCGATCAGGTTTTGCTGCGGCTGAAGCAGATGGAACAGGCTTTGGGCTCTCGCCGCGATCACCGCGGCATTTTTGCTGCGATGTACCGTGTGATTACCGAGCGGGCCCAAACTGAAATGCACAGCTATATTGGCAAAGGGGATTTACGCGCGGCTGAATTTGAAGGCCGTCTCTTGATTGATTTTGCCAATTATTATTTTCAGGCCTTTGATGCCTATGCCGCTGGCGACTTGCAAGCTGTTCCCGAAGTGTGGCGTTCGGCCTTTGATTCCGGGCGTTTGGCTGAATTGCGGGGCTATCCCGCCTTGAGCACCACCGAAATTGTTGGCCTTTCGATGGTGGCTCATATTGTGCACGATCTGCCCTTTGTCTTAAAGCGTCTGGGTTTTAATTCCCAGGATGCCCATCTAAATGCTGTTTACGACCACTTTAACAGCGCTTTGATTGCAGAAAAAGATCGGATTATTGGGGCGATTGCCAAAGCCTATGGCCCCACTGATCTGGCCCGTCTGGAAAAAGCCCTGAATTCAGCTTTGGCCCCCTTGCCCGGAGCCAATCCCGCTCCGCGGGTTGAAAAAAGCCTGTTCAGCGCTTTGCGCAATTTGGCCAAACGGGCCTCACAACAAAACAGCCCCATTGAAATTCGCCAAATCTCACTGCGCCTATCTGATCGGGTTCGCCTTTTGCCTGGCGGCAATTGAGATCGGCAGAAGCCCCAATGCCGGGGTATAATGATGTCCAACTTGTAGATATCCAAATTATTCGGTCGTCATTTTTTTGAAATAGGAAGTAGCTGTCGTGGAGCCCCAAGCAGATCAGCCCCTGAGTCCCTCGTCAACCCCGCCTGCCAATCGTCAGGAAAAAACCATTGTGATTGCCCTGTTAATGCTCTGTCTGATCACCGCCGTGGGCAATTGGGTGATGGGTGTGCGCAAGCCCGCTTCTCCCGCTGATGGCAATCGAACAGGCAAAGAATTGGCCGAAAGTTTGTTGGCTGAACATGTGGATATTGGCATTTTGGCTGTCGAAGGCACGATCATGTACCAGGCTGACAGCGGTTTTGGTGGCGGCAGTGGGGCCTCTGGCGAAAAGCTGGTGGCGGCCATTCGCCAGGCCGAAAAAGACGGTGTAAAAGGGCTGTTGGTCAAAATTAACAGTCCCGGTGGAACCGCTGCCGCGTCTCAGGCGGTTTACCAGCAATTGCAAGCGATCAAAGCCAGCAGCAAGGTCAAAGTGGTTGCTGCCATGGGCGATGTGGCAGCCTCTGGCGGCTATTATATTGCCAGTGCAGCAGATCAGATTGTGGCCAACCCTGCCACCTTGACCGGCAGTATTGGCGTGATTGCCCAATTCACCAAATTGCAGGGACTTTACGATAAACTCGGTTTGGCCACCACCGTGATCAAAAGTGGCAAACACAAGGATATTGGCTCTCCTTTTCGGCCCACGACCCCCGAAGAGACCCGCATTTTGCAAGCCATGATTGACGATACCTATTCAGACTTTGTCAAAGCGGTGGCCCAGGGCCGAAAATTGCCCGAAGCCCGCGTGCGGGAATTGGCTGATGGCCGGATTTATACAGGCAACCAAGCTTTAAAACACAAATTGGTTGATCGCCTCGGGGATTACCAATTTGCCCTGGAACAGCTCAAAAAAATGACCCAGGTTGGCAAAGATGCCAAAGTTAAAGACTATAGCAAGCCTTCGATTAACGAGTGGTTGGACATGTTTAGCACCCGCATGCAGCGCTCTCCGTTTGTTTCGATTGAGCAGGCAGGACTGGCCCATTTGCAGCATTTAAACAAAGTGCCGCTGATGCTCTATTATTAGGCTTCAACCCTGCGTTTGAGGGCTTGAACGAAACCTGTTTTTATGTTAATCTTTTTTTAATCTCGTGATCTTCATCCCAATGTTGTGCAAAGGATTTTTATGCGCTCTACTTCTGCGTCTTTGACTGCTCTCTTGCTCTCGACCCTGGCTTTCAGCGCCTGCGCCTTGATGCCAAATCCTTTGAATCAGCCTGTGAATCAGTCCTTCACCCCCCCCGCATTGAATGCCCAATCTCGCTCTCTGCGTTCGGTTGTTCGCCCTGAGGTGGTGCAAATCCCCTCTCCCAATCACAATGAACGGCCCGCCAATGCTAAAATCAACACCATTGTTTTGCATCATACTGCTATGGCGGGGGATTCTCGGGCCGTGGCCCGTTTCTTTGCCAATCCCAAAGCAGGGGCCAGCTCACATTATATTGTTGACCGCGATGGCTCGATTGTGCAGCCTGTGGCAGACGACCGCCGCTCCTGGCATGCGGGCAAAAGTGAATTTAATGGCGTGGGTGATGTTAATAATTTTTCGATTGGGATTGAAATCTGTAATTTGGGGGATTCCCTTGAGCCCTATTCGGATGCCCAATACGATGGCATTATTCGTTTGGTCGGCTGGTTGGTGCAAACCTATCAGGTGCCTTTGAACCAGATTACCCGCCATCGCGATGTGGCTGTGCCCAAAGGCCGAAAAATCGATACCTCCAATAATTTTTCGGTTGAACGTGTTTTAACGGGCGTCCGCGCTTTGCTCAATGGCAGCTATCAACCCCCAAGTGCTCAACCCCCTGCTGCGCCGCCTGCTTTGCCCGCTTTTAGGCATGTGGTGGTTGAGTTGGGGCAGAAGACCTTTGAAGATTTGGCTGATGTGCATTTGGACAACCCCAATCGTTGGGTTGAAATTCAAGCATTAAATCCTGGTGTAACAGGCCTCAAGCCGGGACAGACCATCAAGATCCCCAACCATGCAGAGATGTTTGCTCAACTGGCCCGCTAAAACCGCGCTCTATTCTCGATCGCCTTGCAAGAATCTCCCTTCTCTTGGGGGGTCAGCTGGCTGTTTGAAAAACCTTGACCCGTTTGATAAACTCTTCGGGTTCAAACGGTTTGAGGACATAGTCCTGGGCGCCTGCTGCGAGCATACTGGCCTTGTCAGCTTCGTTGTCACGCGCAGTCAAAAGAATAACAGGGGTTTTGGGTGATTTTTGTTTGAAGACCTGGACCAAAAACATGCCATCCACATCTGGCAGACCCAAATCAGAAATAATCAGATCTGGTAAGGCTTCATCAAAAATTTGCAGGGCTTCTTGGGCTGTTTCCGCCCAGACCAATTCAAATTTTTCTCTTTGAAAAAGGATATCCAGAATCGTAAAAATATCTGGATCGTCTTCAATTAGCAGAATTCGCATATCTCAGCTTTCCCGTTCTTCCAAAATCAGAATCATTGCGCTTGTGCCAAAACCGCATTGACGCGTTTGACCAACTCGCGGATCTCAAACGGTTTGCAGATATAGTCGCGGGCTCCCGTTGCTTTGGCATCCTCACGGTCCATATCTGTGTTGTGGCCCGTTAAAAAAACCAGGGGGATATTTGGCTGGCGATCTGAGAGGGCGTGGGCCAGATGGACACCATCTACATCAGGCAACCCGATATCACACAGAACCAAGTCGGGAGGGTTTTTGTCAAACAGACGCAACCCCTCTAAGCCTGTAGCAGCCCAAATCAGTTCCACGGGCTCTGAACGAAAGGCGATTCGGACCAGGGCAAAAATATCTTTGTCATCGTCGATTAGCAAAATGCGCATATCCCGATTTTACCCGATTTTAGCGTTCTGAAAAAGAGGGGTTAGACAGGGCCTCTGTTTTGCTCTGGCTACGCAGGTTCAATTCAGTTAATAAAACACTTTCTAACTCACGTACGGCTGATAGATTCTCATAGATTTGCTTGAGGCCAGCTGCGATGCGGGTCTGAACCTTTGCCCGAAAGGCTTTGTCTTGGGCGGTTTTTAAAGCCAAAGCCAGATATTCTTCTGGGTGATTGGCAATTAACTCTGTCACCCCCATTTGTTGGTAAATGGCGGCACTTAGGCGCTGTATGGGCCATTCTCCCGTCAGTGTGATCAGCGGTGTCCCTGTGACCAAGGTGTCGAGACTGGAATTGCCCCCACACAGGGGCCAGGTGTCTAAATTGACATCACAGAGTGCCACCAACTGCAAAAAATTGCCTTCATTTTGACGGGGTAAAAACAAGATTCGCTCCTGTACCAACGGCAAATCTCGGGCAAAACGGGCACGCAAAATGGCACTCCAGCGGGGATGTATGCCTTCGAGTAAAACCAGGTGGCTCTCGGGATCTCGGCTCAAAATGGCTTCGAAAAGACGATCTGTTTGGGGATGGATTTTAAACAGGCTTTGGGGGCAGATATAGAGATGGCCCGTTTCGGGCAGACCAAAATCAGCACGGGTTTTTTCCTGTTTTTCAAACGGCGGGCGAAAATAATAGGGAAACAGCACCTTCATACAGAGTAATTTTTCGCTATAGACCTGTTTTGACTGTTCTGTTTCCAAGTTCTCGCTCGATATAAAACAGTCCAGATTGTCGATTCCCGAAGTTGTTCCGTGTCCCCATGTCATGACCTGCAGCGGTGCCAACCGGGCCATGGCCAGAAAATAAGACAGCGATTCCATGCCAATATCCGGGTAAAAGAGAATATCCAAAGCTTCTTCTGCCAGTTCTTGTCGGGCAGCATAGAGTGAGGGGGTAAGAATTCGGGCCCGATCGGCGCTTGCCATGATGGTTTGGCCGAGCTCATCATCGGGTGCGATCAGGGGATAGACGCACACCTCGAAACGATCGCGATCCATGTTGGCAATAATGCCCTGCATCAGTTTTCCGATTGAGTGCCCGCGCAGATGTTTGGAGACAAAGCCAATTTTGACTTTGCGCTCTGTGGGCAGCTGATAATTCTGGCAGTGAGGGGCGATGAAGTTGAGCGCTGGACAGGCTTTTTGATAAAATTGGGCCAGCTTGTGCTGAAGATCCGGGTTCGGCTCTCCCTGGTAATGCAGATAAAAGGGCAATTCACCGACTTCTGCATCGGGATCCTGGAGCTGAATTTCGGCGTTTAAAAGTGTCTCTAAGTTTTGGTGGTAGCGCTCTTTCCAGCTCGTCATTTCTTCAAGTGAATGATACAGGGCTGGCAACAAGAGGGCTCTGCGAATCTGTAATCCAGGGCGGGGCCGCAAGGCAAAGGCTTTGGCATATGCTTGTTCAACCAATTCCAGGTTATGCATTTCGCGGGCAATGACCCCCAGGTTTTCCCAGGCATCGACATAATCAGGTGCTTTCTCCACCGCCTCTTGGGCGTAAGCCAAGGCCTGATCATATTCCCTGCGTGCCATGGCCACACCCGCCAAATTATTGATCACCTGGACAAAATCCGGTTGAATTGCCAGGGCCTGTTGGTAATGCGCTTTGGCCTGTTCCAATTGATTGCAGCGGTACCAAATATTGCCAAGGCTGTTGTGGCTGAGTGCGTGCTCGGGATTTTGGGCCAGAACCCCTTCAAAACATTGAATGGCTTCGGCATAGACATGGTGTTGCGCCAAAAGTTCTCCGAGCCAATAGAGTGCGTCGGGTTGGCCAGGCTGAACTTTGAGGGTTTGACGGTAAAAAGCCTCAGCGGCAGTACTGTTTTCCAATTGATGCTCTAAATGCGCCAGATAAAACCAGGCCTGCCAAAGCTGGGGAGCCTGGCGGCAGACATTTTGATACTGCTGACGGGCCTCGTCCCAATGCTGCAATTTTTCATGCATTTGCCCCAGAGAGAGACGAATGGCGGTCTGCATTGGCAATTGGGTCAATGCTTTTTGATAATAGCTGAGTGCCTTTTCCCAATTTTGCTGGTTGCGGTAGATATTGCCCAAATTGTGCAGCGCTTCTGAGAGATGGGGGTTGTGTTGCAGGGCCTGTTGGTAATGTTCTGCCGCTGCATCCATTTGCCCCAGGCCTGAGAGTAAATTGGCCAGATTATTGTGGATATGGGCGGCTGTGGGCGCGAGTTCAAGTGCTTGTTTTAAATATTGGATTCCTGTCTCGGGATGACCTTTTTGGGCCTCACTGATGCCCCAGATTTGCAGAGCATCGGCATTTTGGGGATATTGGGCGTGCAACTCTTTGCAAATGACCGCAATTTCTCCCCAGCGGCCTTGCTGCTGGAGCAGGCCACAGCACTTTAATTGTTGAATTTCATCATCGCTGTACATGGTTTATATTCTTCCCAGTATAACAGACCGGGCTGATGGGAAAGGCTCTGTCTAAATTAGGGACAAGCTCTCTGGCTCCGTGTTAAAATAAGCGCAGACCAAAGGAGCTTATTCCATGATAGAAATGCGCGTTTCAGGGATTGTTCTCGATCCCCAGTCCCGTAACCCCATTGTTGTTTTGCGAGATACTCCTGAACGGCGTGCTTTGATGATCTGGATTGGCCCGCCAGAGGCCAATTCGATTATGTTGGCCTTGGAAAACGTCACTTTGGCCCGCCCTGCTACCCATGATCTCTTTGTCAACGCCCTGGAGCAATTGGGGGTGATCGTCAACAGCGTGGTGGTCAATCGCATGGAAGATAATACCTTTTTTGCTGTGCTGAAAGTGACCACCAAAGAGGGCAAACAAATGGAGATCGACTCTCGCCCCAGCGATGCTATTGCCATTGGCTTGCGCACCGAAAGCCCGATTTTTGTTTCAGAAGAAGTCATGCTCTCCAGCGCGATTCCGATCAACCCGGCTCAAGAAGAAAAAGAAACCCGCGATTTTAAAGATTTTATCCAAACGCTCAAACCCAGCGATTTTATCAACCAATCCCGTGAGCGCGATGGGGAGATCAATTAGTATCATCTTGCCAGCTCGGTTCTGTCCAATCCATTCAGAAAGGGAGATCTCAGCGTGGAAGTCCCTGGTTTAAATCCACTTCAGGGGCGGTTGCCTCCTGGGCCAATTGGACCCGAAGCGATCCCCAGAGGCGTTCCCGACCTGATACTCAATGCCCCCGCTGGCCGAACAGCCCCTCCGCCGCCACAGGCTCCTGCCCAAGCGCCATTTCAGGCCCCCGCTCAGCCCATTATTCAACACAGCGTTCAAAATATCATGAATGCACTCTTGGAAATGGGGGCCCAACCTTCGCAACAAAATCAGACCATTGCCCAGAATTTGGCCAATTACGGTCACCCTGTCAGCAATCAGACCTTGCAAATTGTTCAGAATGCTTTGGCGGGACTGCCCGATCGCAGCCCTGCCACCATTGAAGCGGCAGTGGTTCTCCTCACCCAGGATTTGCCTGTCAACAGCCAAACGGTGATGGCCGTGAAACAGTTTATGAATGGGCAGCCTTTGCCCCAGCAAATGCAGAGTTTGCCCAAAGATGTGGGGGCGTTATTGCAACAAATGCAAGGCTTGCCTGCCTTGCCAACAGGCACGGCAGCTTTGCCTGCCGGCCAAGCGGCCCATGCTTTGGCTCTGCCCCCTGGCCAAGCGGCTGTTCCGGCGGGTTCGACCCAAGGAGTTCTGCCCGGTACAACACCTGGCGCTGTTTTGGCTTTGCCTGCGGGGCAGGCAGGAGCAGCGCAGCCACCCCCTGCTGTTGCACAAGGGATGCAAACAGCGACAGGCACCACGCTTGCTCCATCCGCGGCAGTTGGCACAACCGCCATTCCAACTGCAAATGCTCCACAGACGCAGGGAGTGCCCGGTTCTCCTGCTGTACTTGGCGCAGCGCCTGTCACAACACCCGGCACCGTGCCACCCCAAGTGATTCCCACAGCTATATCTACGGCTCTCTCCACGCCTCAGGGCATGGCTCAAGTGGCAGCCCAATCGAGTGTGGTGCAACAGGCTGCGGGGCAATCCCAGGCGATCGAAAATCGCAGTGAGGGTTTCAACAAGGTCTCTGAGCAGAGCACAGCCCTCAAAATTCAAGCCATGCAAACGACTGAAACCCGCCAGCAGGCTCTTGAAGCCGTCAACACGGTTCAAGGTGGTAAGTCCAGCTCTCAAGGACTGAATATCAATCAGCCGATGCAGCAGGCCTATTCTCAGCAAGAACAAAAAGCCTTAGAATCTCTCTACTTGTATCTAACGGGAGGAGATCTTTCTCCTGTCGAGAAGATTGGTCCCGGTGGCAAAGCCCAAGTCATGAGTCCCGATGAGGGGATTTACCGGATGATTAAACTGCTCGGTGAGATCTTGCAGTTGTCGGGGCATTTGTCCGAGAATATGCAGCTCAAAGACTATCAGCAGCTCTTTATTCAGCACCAGCAGGTGATTCAATTGACGGGCCTGATGGAGCAAAAAATGCATGAGTTTCAACAGCTTTTCCACAAGGCTTTTCCTGAATTGTCGAAACAAATTCAAGGTCTCTTGCACCAGGATGGGTTGGATCTCTTTAGCAAATTGGCCCAGCTGATTGAGGCCAATCAGGAGCAGCTTAAAGAACAGCTCAAACACGTGACTGGAGATGCTGAAAAGCAGCAATTGCTACAAACCCTGCGAAGCCTCTTGGAGCAGGTCGGTTTTCAGGTCGATAAGGTTCACTCCAATCTGATGGCCCGCGAAATGTTGACCCAGAATTTGCCTGTACACTGTATTCCCCTGATGGTACATGCCAATAAAGAGAGTTATCCCGCTGAGTTGTATATCCAGCAGGATTACGATCCCCGCGATCCCCGTCAGGGGCCCGATGGTGAGCGTCCGCTCAAATTGACCTTGACGCTTGAAACCCATAATTTGGGCCGCGTTAGTGTTGATCTCACTTCGCTCAAAACTGATTTGAGCCTCAATCTCAAGGTCTTGACCCGCCGGGTCAAAATTCTCATGGATGAGCGTATCGAGCAATTGCAGCGCAAAATTGAGAAACAGGGGAATTACCAAGTGGCGCACCTGACCTGTGTGGTTGAACCCGATTTGGAAACACGACAATCGATGCTTTTGCCGGCCAAACGCACGGTTCGCAGCTTGCAGCGGATTGAAGGGGTTGTCTGATGTATTTTGAGTTGTGCCACAGCCCTGAGCGGGTTGAACGCATTCCGGTGCCCACGATCTACTGCGTGGGCTTAAACTATCTTGAACATGCCCAAGAAATGCAGAGCCCACGCCCGGCTGAACCTGTGATTTTTCTCAAACCCGCATCTTCGATTTTGTACACAGGAGGCCAGATTCGCCTCCCGGCGTTTGCTCAAGAGGTTCACCATGAGGTAGAGGTCGTTGTGGCGATTGCGAAGACCTCTGGCTCCGTTTCGGTGGGGCAGGCTTCTGAACTCATTTTGGGGTATGGCATTGGATTGGATATGACCCTGCGCGATGTGCAGGCCCGCGCCAAAGCTGCTGGCAAACCCTGGTCTGTGGCCAAGGGGTTTGCCACTTCTGCCCCGCTTTCAACGCTCATTCCTGTAGAACACATTCAAGCTCCCGAAGCTCTGACTTTTCAACTCTCTGTCAATGGCGAAAGGCGCCAAGAGGGATCCTTAAAAGACATGCTTTTTTCTGTTCCTGCCCTAATTGCCTACCTCTCAGGCATTTTTGATTTGCAGCGCGGTGATTTAATTTATACTGGAACCCCCGCGGGTGTTGGGCCTGTGCATACCGGTGACCTGCTTGAGGCCACTCTGAAGGGCTACACGAAATTGGCCGTTTCGGTCGCTTGAGTTTGGTTTTCGTGCAGCTCAGCCAAACTTTTGTTCAGTTTTGATTAAAGAAATGGCCTGAGACTTCAGATTTTTGAATCAGACCGTTATAAGCTACAATAAGATCATATTTCCCGCAGGAGCCCTTTTTCACCATGATGATTCAGCCACAGTCTGTTCAAACGCCCTTAACCCCATCTGCAAAGCCTGTAGAACCCCCTGCTCCCAGCGTTCCGAAAGCGATTGGGGGGGAGCCGGCTCCCGAAGATGGTACTGTCAAAGGTCTGCTCGATTATCCCAAAGACATTGCTATGGGCATTACCGAATATGCTGCCGAAGGTCAGGCCAAAAATCTGGTTGAACTCTATGACGATGCCGCTGATGTCAAACAAAATTTGGGAGACAGCTGGGAACATCTGAAAAAAGGTGAAATTGGCCAAGCTGCAGGTGATACGCTGCGCGCTGTCGGCAATTCGGCTCAGACAGTGGGTAATTTTCTGCAAGTGGGATTGCACACACTCCTCGGCGGTGTCTCAACCGTTGTATCCTTGCCTCTCAATTTGCTCGACAAAGGCGCAGAAAAAGTGGGCGAACATTTCTCAAAGCCCGACACAGGGGTTGTGGGCCGGGCTGTCGGCAGTGTCTCTACCTTCTTTGGCGGCAAAAATAGCAATGTCAGCTATCCCGATGCCTTACAGGCCGCAACGGTTTCGGGTGTGCGCAAAGCCGAACGCGACTAATTCCAAAAAAATTAAAAAACCGGGGCCAAAACCCCGGTTTTTTTCTGGACTGTTTGAGCACAATGGGTGTGTTTGTTTAGGCAAAACCCACCAATACTTCGGAGATGATCTCCAGGCTCTGTTCCATTTGAGCAGAATCAATCACCAGAGGTGGGGCAAAGCGAATGATATCGCCATGGGTGGGTTTGCAGAGCAGGCCTTTATCTTTCAGGGCCAGGCAGACGTCCCAGGCTGTGCGGCCATCCGCAAAGGGTTCAATCACCACAGCATTGAGCAGGCCTTTGCCGCGAACATGGGAAATAAACGGCACTTCTTGTTGCAGCTTCACGAGGGCCTGACGAAAGCGTTCGCCCATGATTTCGGCATTCTCTGCCAGATTTTCGTCTTTGAGCACCTGCAGTGCTGCGAGCGCGACCCGGCAGGCCAGGGGATTGCCCCCATAGGTTGAGCCGTGTTCTCCGGGTTGGATACACAACATAATTTCATCGTCGGCCAGCACAGCTGAGACTGGCAGCACGCCGCCAGAGAGGGCTTTGCCCAGAATCAGAATATCTGGACGCACACCTTCATGGTCGACAGCCAGCATTTTGCCAGTGCGACAGAGGCCCGTCTGCACTTCGTCGCAGATCAGTAAAACCTTGTATTGGCTGCAGAGGTCGCGGGCTTTTTGCAAATAGCCGGGATCGGGCACCACCACACCCGCTTCACCTTGAATGGGTTCGACCATAAAGGCGGCGACATGGGGGGCTTGCAAGGCCTGTTCCAAGGCTGTTAGATCGTTGTAAGGGATCAGCTCATAACCCGGCATATAGGGCCCAAAGCCACTGTAACTGCTGGGATCGGTTGACGAAGAGATCGCTGCTAAGGTGCGACCCCAAAAATTATTACGGGCAAAGACAATCTTGGCCTGGTTGTCGGGAATCCCTTTGACTTGGTAGCCCCATTTGCGTGCCAATTTGAGAGCGGTTTCGCCGCCTTCGACGCCCGTATTCATGGGTAAAACCTTGTCGTAACCGAAATAATTGGTAATATATTCTTCGTAAGGGCCCAATAAATCATTGTAAAAGGCCCGTGAGGTCAAGGTCAGGGTTTGGGCCTGCTCCGTCAATGCGGCAATAATTCGGGGGTGGCAATGGCCTTGATTGACGGCGGAATAAGCAGACAGAAAGTCGAGATAGCGTTTTCCTTCAATGTCCCAGAGATAGACGCCTTCACCCTTTGCCAAAACAACGGGCAGGGGATGGTAATTGTGAGCGCCATAGCGCTCTTCTTGGGCCATCGCAGCAGCAGAGGTACGGGCTTTTAATTCCATGATCAGCTCCCTAAAAAAAATCTCAAACCTCTCTATCTTACCGAAGGTGGTAGGGGCTTTCCAACCCCTTATTGCTTGCTTTAAGGCTATTGCAAGTGGTGAATCAAAGGCGTGGCCAGCTTTTCGCTGGGCTTGGAAAGGGGTAAACTGCTTGAAATCATTTCAAGGAGTTTGCTGATGATGCGCTTATTGTCCCCTTCCCTTTTTAAGTTGCTTCCCGGTCTTGCGCTGGCCTCAACGTTGTGGGTAAGCCCTGTACTGGCCAGTGTTGAAAATGCCCTCGATCCCATTCCCAAAGATCCCTGTTTTGTTGCGACAGTGCAGACGGAATTGGCCCCCTGGGGCTATTTTGTTCAACGCTTTTTGGAATTGGGCCAAAGTGATGAACTCAAAGAAATTGTGGCGACCCTCGAAAAAAAAGGCCTGAATCTCACCAGCGATATCTTGCCACTCTTCGGCAGTCATGTCAGCGTGGCAGCTTATGCCGATGGGCAGCCCGAGAGCAAAAAAATTGAAGTTTTGCTCTCGGTGGATGTCTCTTCTGTCTCTGCAGCACAGGCTTTGCTAAACAAATTACAAAAAATAAACGACCCAGATATTGCCGTTAAAACCGAAACCCATGAGGAGCGAACTTTCCTGATTGTATCTGAAAAAAAACAACAGAAACCTGAATTGGTTGTGGCGCTGGTTGTCAGTGGTCAAAATCTTTTGATCAGTGTGGCTCCAGATACCGCAGTTTTAAAACGGGCCCTGGCTGCTCAAGGCAGCCGTTCTGGCAACGTGATGTCTCAGGCCGCTTTTCATAAAACGTATCAACGCTTCAATGCGGAGCCCTTTTGGGTGTGGGCAGATAGGGCGGTGGGCAATCAATTTACGCAGGCCTTGGGGCTAATGTCTGGCGAAAACCCGTTTCAGCAGGGCGCCGCTTTACAGGCATTGTGGGCGGGAACGGGCTTTAGTCTGCGGCCTTCACAAGAAGGCCTGTCCATGCAATTTTATACCCCTTTGGCCCAAAATATTCCCGCTGAGTGGCAGAATTTTTATGCCCAATGGGCGGCACCTGCTTCTTCTCCGTTAAATGGCCTGTTGGATGCGCTCCCTGCCAAGCCCATGTTTGTGATGGGCGGTCAGAAACTCAACCGTTACACGGATGTGGGTTTGTACCCTGAGGGGCCTTCCCAGGCCAGCCAAGACATGAAAAAAATAATGACCACTTTGGAGTCGACCTGGAAAGAACTGCTGCCTGCTGTGGATGCAGGACTGGATCTGAAAAAAGATCTCTTGCCCCATCTCGATGGCCGGTATGGAATGGTGATGGATGTCAATCAAGAAGGGGTGCCGCAGGTTTTGGCTTATTTGGGAGTTAAACCCGAGAGCCAAGCCAAATTGGGGCCGTTTTTGCGCGACAAATTTAAACTCAATCCGGCTCTGTTTGAGGAGTTTACTGGAGCCAGTACCAAGGCCAAAACCAGCAGTGTCAAAGCCAATATGCACACCTTGCAGACCCTGGTAGAAACCTATGGGGTGGATTGGGGCGGTCAGTATCCCGAGCATCTGGCCAGACTTGAAAAAGGGGCCAAGACAGGCAGTTATCCCTATTGGAAAGAGATCACCAACCCCGTGAATCAGCAAAAGGGAACAGGACTGAAAAAAGCCCTGTTGGATTATAAAACCTATAAAAACTTCAAGCCCCAGGCCAGTTTTGCGGGCATGGTTTTTTATGAGCCGCTTGGGAAAGGCCAATACAGCCAGGATTGTAAATGCAAACATTATTCTGGCTATCGGGTCTATGGCTATTCACCGGCAGGTGAACTCTGGGCGATTCAGGGCGGAGACAATAGTACGAGTATGGAGAAAATTGCCGAAAAATTGCCTTTCCCCCAGATTCCTTCTTCCAAACCGATTGTCTTTGCTTCTCAGCCGATTGTCTATCAAAATCAGTCCATTTATCTGCTACAGTTGCCTAAGAGTATTCAAACGCCGGAAATGCTCTCTTTTCAGCCGGGGTTTGTGCAATTGGGTGAATTTTGGGTCTTGGGAAGCAACCTCTCACTCTTAAAGCAAGCGGTGGATCAGGCCTCTGCCAAAGAACATTTTGCACAAAACCCCCTGTTTAACCGTTTGCAGAAAAAACTCAAAGAACCCAATTCGGATTTTTTGCTCTATCTCGATGCCGAAAAGCTGCGCGATTTTGTCGCAAAATTGGGCAAAGATGACAATGATTTACCGGCGATGATGAATATAATTGCGCCATTTCAAGGTTTCTTGATGCAGTGGAATCAGCAAACGGATGCGGTCAGTGGCCAAATCGAAGTGCCCATCGACATGGATAAGCTGGACTTTAAAGCCCTGCAAAAAACCTTTTCAGAACCATTCAACGGTTCTGCCATGGGACGGGCCAAGCTGAGCAGCGTCAAAGCCAATATGCACACCCTGCAAACCATTGTTGAGACTTATGGCGTAGACCATGGGGGAACCTATGCTCCTGATTTGGAACTGCTGATTCAGGCAGCTCAAAGCAGTGCTTATGGCGGCAGTTATTGGAAAGATTTTGCCAATCCCTTTACCTCTCAACGGGGCCTGGGCCTGCGGGGGGCACTGATGGCGTTTAAAGACTATACCCCTTCCCCAGACTTTGCGGGAATGGTGCTTTACAAACCTGGCGAAGGCAAAGAACCCACCGTTTATTGGATCTACGGGGTGGATCAAAATGGAGAGCTGATCAAGGACAAAGAGGCACTGTTTATTCTGAGCAATAGTTAGGGCCTTTTGTCAGACAGCAAGAAGCCCGCTTCAATCTTCTCCGATTGAAGCGGGCTTCGTTGCTCTATGTTTAGTTGCGGTTCAAGCGGTTGCGGGCATCGGCCAGTTTGGCTTGTAACTCACCCTGGCGGCGACGGGCATCTTCAAGGGCCTCTTTGTCTTGGACAATTCGGCGCTCAATTTGATCTTGTTCGTGCCAGCCGGTCTGTTCCAGCCGCTGCTCTTGGGCTTGCAGTTCGGGCTCTTTGCGCTCAATGAAAGACTCCACTTTTTGCAGGGCCTCTTCGAGGCGGCGAATCCCGTCTTCTTGGCGCTGTTGACGTTCTTCGCGATGTTGTTTGCTGCGCTCTTGCAGGCGGTTCCAGAGTTTGTCAAATTCCCCGCGAAAACGCTGACGATCCGCGGGTTTTAAAGGCATCCCACCCAGTTCTTGCTGGAGGTTTTTAAAACCTTCGCGGGCATCACGCAGAGAGGTGTTCTCGACCACTTCAGCGGCTTCTTTTACCAGGGTTTCGGCCCGTTCGACCAGGCGTCCCTGAAGGATTTGACGGGCTTCGTATTGTTGCGAACGCAGGGTTTTTAAGGTCAGCCAGCAGGCATCCCGATCGGTGCGGTTCAGGCGACGTCCTTCCATCTCCAGCCAGAGGCGGCTGTCTTCCAGGGCTTGCCATGCTTTTTGTAATTGGCTCTGCAGGGTTTTGAAGTCGTCAGAGGCCTGGGCTTCTTCTGGGGTGGGCACAGAAATGCCCGTCAGGCGCTCTTCCACTTCGCTACGTAAACCTGTGGAGGCTTCGTTACGTTGGGTCAGTTGTTGGCCCCGCAGGGCTTCCAGGCGAGCTTGCAGTGGCGCAGCCTGCTCGGCAGACATGCGCATATGTTTCAGCAGGCCCTCCACATTTTGCAATTCGCGAGAAAAGCCGGGTCCCCCTACCAAGTTTTCAAGGTTTTCGAGGGCGATCTCGAGTTCGAGGGTGTTCTGTTCGAGTTGTAAGGTGTCGGTCATGAAAAAAAATAGTCCTTAGTTATAAAAAAATCAGGGTGATAAATGGTGCCGGATCCGGCAACCTATTCATTGTACCGCCAAGTGCTTCAGAAAGGGGTTAATCCATTGGGTTCCAGACAAAATACCCATCTAAAAGCTGCTGTGCACAGCGCTCCAGTGCTTGGCGCAATTCTGTCGGATGGGAGTCAGAAATTTTGCTACAGGTTTGAATCAGGGTTTCCCAATCCGTTTTTCCATCGGCATTTTCCCAGAGGCCGTGGGCCAGCGGTGCCAGCTCCAATTTGCTGCCCAATTGGTTTTCCAAAGCCAAAAATTGATCGGCCAAGACCTGGCTCTGCACCCATGGGAGTTTGCTGGGGGTGTCTGTTGGATGCCAAGCCAATGCGGGGCGTCTCCAGGCCTGAGCCCCATGACCCACAACAAAGAGGTAATTATTGGCCCGGCGCAAAGGATCGATTAAACAGCAGCGTTCGCGAAAATCAAGCGCTTGGTAATAGTCTGGCAGACCTTTGAGGTATTGTCCGGGCTCCCAACTGGCCTCATCAAAGAAACGCAAAAGTTGTAAGCCAGCATTGTCTAGTTCCTGCCACCAGCGGGACAGTTCCCATTCCTGTTCCCAGACCTGCAGATAGGTATCGACCAGAAAGGCATCGGCGTGCGCAAAAGCCGGGCCCAATTCCTGCGTGATCACCGCCAGGTGTTGGGCATACATCCTTTTGAAAGAATGACTCTCAGGCAAGCCATGCAGAAGGGTGCGGCAGAGCATCAAACCCTCTTGCAAATCTGCTGGATTTTGCCAGAGGCCGTGGAGTATTTTTTGCAAGGCACAAATCTCGTGGCGGGCATGGGGGTTGTAGAGCATCAGCGTCATCAGACCACGCGGTTTGAGATGGGCTTTGAGCTGTGACAGGCCCGCTGCTGGATCGGGCATGTGGTGTAAAACGCCTGTGCAATAGATATAGTCGAAGGTTTGTTTCAGATCGAGTTGGGCCAAGTCGGCTTGTAGAAAGTGGATATTTTCGCAGGGGATGCCGGCCGCTATCAAGCGCTGCTGGGCCAATTGGAGAGACGTGGGGCTTAAATCAACCGCGGTGATCTTGGCGTTGGGGTTGGCGCGGGCCAATTTGAGCGTCGAAAAGCCCGTGCCGCACCCGGCATCCAAGATATGGGGCTCTTGAGCTGCATGGCGGTGGCTGCAATAATAATGCACAAAATCCCAATCTGCCGCTGGCGGGCGAATATGGGGCAATTCCCCCGCTTCCAGCGGTGGATAGGGGCAGGCTGTGTATTGGGCTTGAACCGATGGCGTGTTGGACATGCCTTATTCTAACCCTTTTGGGTCTCTGTGGGCATGTGAAACACACCTATCAGCTGAGGCAAAAAATAAAAAAAGCCCCAAAGGGGAATATACCCCCAAAAGGCACAAACTTCGGCATTGAAGCGAATTCTTGCGTGCACCGGCCTCCTGAGGTCTTCGTCGCATCCAGCTGGGTGACTCCATTTTCAGGACCCTCACGCCCCCAGTGTTATTCCCTTGCGGAAACCCACTCTCGACGCCTGTTCTGGAAGAAACTAGCCGCTTGCGCAGCTTCCTCTTCAGGCTTTTCGTCGGACCCTCAGGGATTTCCCCCCGCTAAAGTGGTCCCAAAACAGACCTTGCAGCCTCTTCTGAGCTTGGCCCCCATGCCGTTTCTCGCGGCTTCAGGGCTTTTCCCTTCCAGCGGATCCGTTGCTTCAGCGTAAGCTGAGCCCGTTTCCCTCTCGTCCTTGACCCCTCCAGGGTTTTACACTCACCAGAGGTGGGGTGCCGTCACCGGCCCTTGCCGCTCTTGCCTTTTTCTCAAGCAACTTGCGTCACTCGACCGAGGCTTCAGCGGGTTATTCCCTCTGCTTCGTGTGCCTGACCTTGCGGCCGGGCCTTTACCCTCCTGGGTGTTTTCCCTTCAGGGAGTTCATCCTACCCGGAGCTTCTCTGCTGCTTCCAGCCGATTCCCTGCTTTCCGTTTCGACGGCTCTCAGGTTTTGCTCCCCGGGCTCAAGCTGGCATCTTTTGACTTGCGTCAAACGCCGCCCCTCCTGGGATTTTGTCTGGGGGTTGCACCCAGACTCTTTGTCACGCTTCTTCGCTTCACCGAAGTTCGTGTAATCAATATACTAAGGTAAGGTTATGAATGTCAAGGAAAGATTGTGATGTTTTTAAAATAAAATTAATTATAGGGGTTAAAAATGTGATGATTGCACGTTTTGCTTGATTTGCAGATTGCCCCAAAATTTTCTATGCTTAGGGGGGGGTGATCGGGGTTTGGTTTTGGGAGTTGTTTGAAATTAAGCTCAATGGGTGTGATTCAATTGAAAATAGGAAAGAAAATGATTGGGTTTACCTTGGCGCTGATTGCCGTATTGGCCTGGATTGGATATGAGTCTCGGCATATCTTATTTGCTCCGCCGATATTGACTCCGGAAAAATCCCCGCTTGTCTTGGTAGGCAAACCAGGTGGAACAAAAAAAATCGGTGTGCCTTCTTTGCCTGAGACCTATAACCCTGTTTTGGCCAATGATAGTTCCTCTAGCAGAATTCTCGGACAGATGTATCTGGGCTTGGTTTATACCCATCCTTTGAGTTCTCAGATTCAGCCCGATTTGGCAGAACGTTGGGAGATCAGCCCAGACAAACGGACCTATACTTTGCATTTAAGGCCCTATTTAAAGTGGTCAGATGGCAGGCCCTTGACGGCTGATGATGTTGTCTTTACCTATAATGAGCTGATTAACCACCCCAAGATCCCCAATAATTACCGGGCTGGGCTCTTGGTGAATGGGTACTTTCCTGTGATGAAAAAGCAGGATGCCCTGACTGTCTCTTTTCAATTGGATGCACCCTTTGTTCCTTTTTTAATGGGATTAAGTGCTCCGATTTTGCCCAAACACGTTTTTGAGCCCGCTTTGCAGCCCAATGCCCAGGGAAAGATCCCTTTGCTCACATTCTGGAGCAAAGATCATCCTCCCCAAGCCCCTGTGGTGAGTGGGCCTTGGCAGCTCGCCACAGTCAGTCCTGAGCAGGTTGAATTGGTCAAAAACCCCCATTATTATCACCGCGATCAAGCAGGAAAGCCATTGCCTTATCTTGATAAATTAGTCTATTTTGTCTATTTTGATCATTTCGACTGGTTCAATCAATTTAATCAGGGTCAAGTTGATGCGGTTTCTTTTGTTGGAAATCGCTATGATTGGCTCAAGCGTAAAGATATAAAGATTTATAACCTGGGGCCAGATACTTCTGCCTCTTTTGTGATGTTTAACCAGAGCTTGGCCCATGATCTGCAGAATCAACCTGTGGTTGAACCCTTTAAAAGTGCCTGGTTTCGCAATCAAAAATTTCGCCAGGCCCTCGCTTATGCCATCAATGACGCTGAAGTGATTACCAAGCTATATCTCGGAGATGGGGTAGAGTCACATTCGATTATTCCTGAGCAGAGTCCCTTCTACCATCCCTGTGTGCGTAAATATCCCCATGACCTTGAAAAAGCGCGCACATTGCTCAAAGAGGCCCATTTTCAAACAAATCAACAGAGACAATTAATCGATGCAGATGGCCATCCTGTTGTGTTTGATTTATGGAGTATTGAAAAACTGCCCCTTGAAACGGCCCTTGCTCATTTTTTGAAAGGCTATTGGCAAGAATTGGGGATCCAGGTCAATCTTCGCTCTATGTCTGCTGTTGAGTCAAATCAGCTGATCAATGAGACCTTAAAATGGGATGCCATGCTGATGAGAACAACCCGCGGGGTTGTCGAACCCCATTTTGGGATTAATGTCTGGCGACCAGAGGGGCAATTACATCTCTTTAATATGGGGCACTCCACTTATTGGAAAGGAAAAAAAACGACACAATACGCGAATTGGGAAACGGAGATCCTCTCTTTGTATGAGCAGGCGGCGCAGGAGTTTGATTTTGTCAAAAGAAAGGCACTCTATGCGCGGGCCCAAGACTTGGCTGCTGAATCCCTGCCTTATATCTTGATGAGCAGCCCCAATATGAAGCTGGCTACCTCAGATCGTTTGCTGAATGTCTTTCCGATGGCTTACCCACTCTCGCATACCGATTCGGTCGACTGGAACAATGAATACCAATTTCTGGAATGAATTGAAAGTGTTTTAGACATTTGGGTTTTTTGACCCAAGCCGCTCTGGATCTTCTTGCCAAACTGAGCTACCCTTTTAAAAAGCGTTTGAAAAAGCGATCCGGGGGCGATTCGTGGAAACCCATTCAAGTTATCCAAGCAAAACAGGTTCAACCCATCCCCTTGAGGAATTTGCCCTCAAGCCCGTTCTCAAACCGATTCATCTTTGGGCCATTGCTGTGGGCATGGTTATTTCTGGCGATTTCTTTGGCTGGAATTTTGGGCTCAAAAATTCAGACCCCGTCGGTTTTTTGATTGCCATTGGCCTGGTCACAGTTTTGTATATTACCTTTGTCTTTAGCTATACCGAACTCACCACGGCAATTCCCAATTCGGGGGGCCCTTATGCCTATGCCCGCCGGGCAATGGGGCCCTTTGCGGGTTTTATTGCTGGCTTTGCCACATTAATTGAATTTGTTTTTGCGCCCCCCGCAATTGCGCTGGGCATTGGGGCCTATATTGAATTTATTGCCCAGACCTTTGGTTTGAATTTGCCCAAATTGCTGATGTTTGAGCCGCGGGTCTGGATTGCGCTCTTGGCGTTTGCTCTGTTTATAGGCATTAATTTGCGCGGGATTAAAGAAGCTGTCATGCTGGAATTGGTGGTCACTTTTGTTGCGATTGCCGTGCTTTTGGTCTTTTTTGCGATTACCTTGCCCCATCTCAATTTAAAGCAGGTTTTGGCCCCACCCGTTTTTGCCCAGGGCTGGGGCGGGGTCTTCTCGGCCTTGCCCTTTGCGATCTGGTTTTATCTCTGTATCGAAGGGGTGGCAATGTCGGCAGAAGAGACAGCCAACCCCCGCAAAGACGTGCCTTTGGGTTATATTGCTGGAATTGGCACCCTCGTTTTTTTGACCCTGACCCTGACGATCTGTACCTTGGGCGTGACCCCTTTGGCCACCCTTGCCCAGGTCCAATACCCCCTGCCCGATGCGGCGGCACGGGTTTTGCCCGCAGGCCATTGGCTGATCAAAGCGATTGCCGTGCTCGGGGTCTTTGGCTTGATCGCCAGTTTTAACGGGATTATTATTGGCTATTCTCGCCAGGCCTTTGCCTTGGCACGCGCCCATTATTTGCCCCATTTGATGGCAAAAATTCATCCACGTACCCAGGTACCCCATTGGGCCTTAATTTTGCCTGGCATTTTGGGCATGGCTGCGTGTTTAACCGGTTTCACTGACCAGATTATTACCATTTCCGCCATGGGGGGGCTGGTACTCTATATCGTCTCGATGATCTCCCTCTTTGTTTTGCGTGTCGATGACCCTGAGATGCACCGGCCGTTTATTGCGCCTTTTTATCCCTTTTTTCCGGCTTTGGCGCTGCTCTTGGCGGGGGTGGCGCTGGTGGCCATGGCCTGGTTCAATGCGCTGCTCTATTTTATTTTTCTGGGGCTTTTTGCCTTGGGCAGTCTCTATTTTCTGCTCGTGCGGAAAGGGGTGGAGGCCGAAGAAGAAATCTACACTGTGGACGATTTCGAGCACCTGCATCAGACGGGTGAATTGCCCGCGCTTTCCGATTAAATCTAGAAGTTGATAAAGGAGTTTTCCATGTCTCAGGATATTCTCAACGAAATTCTTCAGGATCCCCGTCAAAAGGTCAAGGTGGCCCTCTCCGATCTCGATGGTATTTTGCGTGGCAAATACATGCACAAAGCCAAATTTCTCTCGGCGGCTGAAGACAGCTTTGGCTTTTGCACCGTGGTGCTGGGTTGGGACTCCTCCGATGCCTGTTACGATCATATCGACTACACGGGTTTGCACACCGGCTTTCCCGATACCCCAGCTCGGATCG
>JBFWRL010000004.1:0-84443 GCA_050248915.1 Candidatus Sericytochromatia bacterium | reverse complement strand
AGCGTGACGGGCATGCTTTTGACCTGATCCCCCAAGGTTGTCACTTTGGCCGGAAATGTGCCCCCCGCGTTCTTTTTTCCCAGAGCCCGCAGTGTAACTTCGGGTTTCTCGCCATTGCCATCCCAATTTAACTCCAAAATGGCGACATTGCCATTGACCAGCACAGTATCTGAATTGCGGAGGTTTTTTACGATTTGACCTGAACCGGATTTGACCATCAGACCGTTGGCTTTGAGATCGGGCAATGGCGCTTTAAATTGAATATCCAAGGCAAATTGGCCGGTGGGGCCCGCATAAAATTCATGGCGGCGTCCAATCATCGGCGCACCCACGGAACCAAAATTAAACGGCATGCGGGTATTGTAGAGATCCGGCAAAATCGCGATGACATCCCCTGGAGAAGCCGATGCCAAGACGGGGATCGGGCTCTGCTGGCCCGGTGGCCGAAACAAACTGGGCCGGGGAGAGGGAATTTGCAGACCGCCCGAGGGAGTGGCACTGGGTTTGCCTTGGGTTTCTGCTTGGGGCATGACTTGATGGGGTGAATCGGGATTTAAAAGCCGCTTCAAATCGCCGGGGTCACAGGCCTGAAGCAAACAGGTGCTGAGGGCCAAGCATATAAACAGGGAAGACCGCTGGAATTTTTTACCGCAATCGAACATCACAGGAACCCTTCTCTTGATAGGCTAAAAATAAGCGCGAAAAGATTCAGGTTCTGCCTCTCTGTATCAGTCCAGTAAAGCGCCTTTGTTTCAGCTTGTCAATTGCAGCAAAAATGCTGGGATTCGCGTCCGAGCCACTCCAAGGCATTGCTAAAGAGCAGTTTCTCCCGCAGCGCGGGTGAAATTTCGGACATCGACTCAATCAGGCTGCCAGGATGATCTTCACCCAGGGGGAAGGGGTAATCGCTGCCCAAAATGATGCGGTTTTCGCCGAAGATCTCCAAGAGGCCGCGCATCGAACCGGCGTCGTGAACGAGAGAATCGACCCAAAACTGCCGGATATACTCACGGGGGTTGCGGATTTGATTGACCGCACAGAGATCGGGCCGCACCTGAAAGCCATGTTCAATCCGCCCCACCAGACAGGGAAAAGACCCGCCCCCATGGGCAAAAGCCAGGCGCAGCTTGGGCAGACGTTCCATCACGCCGCCAAAGATCAGCGAACAAATTGCGGCAGCGGTTTCAAAGGGCATGGCCACCAGCCAGGGCAGCCAGTATTTTTGCAGATTTTTCACGCCGCGCATGTCCCAGGGATGCACAAAAACCGCCGCGCCCAGGTCTTGGCAGGCCTCTAAAATGGGAAAAAGTGCAGGTTCATCGAGGTTCCAATCGTTGACATGGGTGCCAATTTCGATCCCAGCAAACCCCAATTCGGTCATACAGCGCTCGAGTTCGGCAATGGCCAACTTGGGCTCTTGCAGGGGCAAGGTGCCCAGCGCCACGAAGCGGCGGGGGTTTTCGCGCACCACTTCGGCGAGGTGATCGTTGAGATAGCGCGAAACTTCGAGGGCATCTTCGGGCACCGCCCAATAATTAAACAAAACCGGAATCGTGGACAAAACCTGGACATCGACAGCGTGTTGATCACATTCCAGTAGGCGCACAGCCGGGTCCCAGCAATTGCTGTCGATTTCGCGAAAGACCTTGCCCCCTTTGACCATTAAGGCCTTGCCGGGTGTGTGGTGGTGTAATTCAACAAAACCCGGATAGCCAAATTTTTCGACAAAATTGGGCAGTTTTTCGGGCAAAATATGGGTGTGGATATCTATTTTCATTTTTCCTCCGAAGGGGGGGCGGGTCGCTGCATGACCGTGCCACATTGGCTGCAAGTCGTATGGGCAGGGTCACTAAAAAAGCGCTCAAAGACAGGTGGCAATTGGCTGACAATATCAGTTACGGGCAAGAACTCCTCGTAGAGCTTAAAGCCACAGTTTTCGCAATACCACTGAAAGCCGTCAATTTCGTCGGCGCGGCGCTTGCGCTCGATCACCAACCCAACGGTGTGGGCCGGGCGGCGGGGTGAGTGCGGCACATTGCCAGGCAAGAGAAAAATCTCACCCTGGCGAATGGGCAGATCGCGGGGAACCCCCTGATCAATCACTTTGAGGGTGATATCCCCTTCGAGTTGGTAGAAAAACTCTTCGCCCTGGTTAATATGGTAATCTTTGCGGGTATTCGGCCCCCCCACCACCATGATAATAAACTCGGTGTCTTGCCAGACCACCTGATTGCCCACCGGCGGCTTGAGCAAATCGCGGTGATCTTCGATCCACTGCATAAAATTAATCGGGATGGGCAGCATGGGACGCTCCTTGAGTGGATTTCAATTCAGCCAAACACTTGAGTTCAATTGCAATCGGTGTGGGCAAAGCCCCCACCTCAAGAGTGGTGCGGCAGGGGCGCGTGGCCGGATCGGGGAAGTATTCAGCCCAGAGGGAATTAAAGGTCTGAAAATCTGCCTCCATATGGGTGAGATAGACCGTAACATCGACCAGATCTTCCCAGCGGGCCCCAGCCTCTTGCAGGACTGTGCGCACATTGGCAAAGACCGAATGGCATTGGGCCACAATATCGTAATCCAAAATCTCACCGTTGGAACCAAGGGTCACACCGGGAATGGTTTTGCTGCCGCGCTGCCGGGGCCCCAAACCAGACAAAAACAGCAAATTGCCCACGCGCCGGGCATGGGGATAGGCCCCCACGGGCTCAGGCGCGGCTTGACTTTCCCAGGCAGATTTTTCTAAAGCGGGCAACGGCTCAGAGACAGACGACATTTGACTTCCTTGTTTTTAAACAGACTATACTGGAATAATGGTATTGTACCGCAAAAAAAGAGGCTTATGATTGAGATTTTAGCGCAAATATTCCACCGTCCATTCCGTCTGTTGGCAAGGGGTCAGCGGCTCTTACCTTTGGTTTATCTGCTCCTCTGTGTGGGTTGTTCAAGCCCCACAAAGACAGAGCTAAATCTGAGCAAAGCTCAGGAGATACCTTTGGTCTACGCAGGCTCAGCCCATGTGCATGGTCTCGATTTGGAAATGCAAGGCCATGGCTTTGGTGAGTTGGAATTACACGAAGGGGACAAAAAATACAGAGGCTGGAAGTTGCAAGGCGACTTCAAAGAGAGTTATCACGGGGATTGGTATACAAACGGAGGCAAACTGGTCTGGAAACCCAGTCCCAATCAAATCCAGAAGCAACTCCAACTCCGCTACCAATTTCGGGATTAAAGCCGAATCATCAGTCTGCCCATCAGTCTAACCCTCTGCCTCAATGGCGGCATAAGCGGGTAAATGTCGGGCAGCCAGCGCCCAATAGAGTGTAAACCCCAATAAAATGACAGCCAAAAATCGGTAACCGCTAAAAATATTCCAACGGGTGGCAATTTGACCAAAAGCCAATCCCACACCCACAGCCATTAAACGGATTAGCAAATGGGCAAACGATTCCACCGTGGCCCGGTGACTCGAAGGTGTGCAGTGGTGCAAATAACCTGTGGTCAGGGGTTGACTCAGCCAGACACAGGCCAGGGCCAGAAACAGCGGCAAGAGGCCCCAAAGCGAACGCAGGGCCGCTGCCCCGAGCAAAAAAAGCCCAAAGCCCCCCAAGAATCCAACAAAGAGCCAGCGGGGCTGTTTGATCTCTTTGAGCCGGTAGGCCAAACTGCGAAACCCGGCCTCCCCGCCCATATAACAGGCATAAAAGAGACCAAAAAACGCCACAGGTACGCCCACATCCAGCATATAAATTTGCAGGTATTCATCAACATATTCAAAAACCGCCGCCAAACAGGTCGCCAAAAGCACAATTTTTTGCAAAACTGGCTGACCGCGCAAAAAAGCCAGGGCCTCACCCATATGCGCCCAGAGATTCTCTGCGGGGGTATGATCGCTCTGTTTGCGTGGTTCGTAGAGACTCAAAGCCGTGCCAAAGGCCAGTACCACCCCCAGCAGCGAGAGCCAATAGGGCGAAGTCAAACCCCAGTGCACAGCCACCCAGGCGCCGCCCAATGCGCCGATCAGTCCCGCCAAGCTCTCCCACAGACCAATCCGCCCCAATTGGCGCTCAAAGTCGCCCTGTTCGCCCGTTTCGAGCAGGGAATCGTAGAGCAGGGCATTGGCTGTGCCACTCGCCAGGGCTCCCCCGAGGGCTGCAGCCAGGGCCGAAGCCAAAAACCCCCAAAGATTGTAGGCAAAGATCAACAAGAAAAACTCAAAGAAAATACAAACAGAGCTGAGCAACAAGGTCTTTTTGCGGCTCCAGCGGTCGGCCAGAGCCCCGGTTGGCACCTCTAAAACCAAGGCCGCCAGCGCATAAAAGATTTCGACGGTGACCATGTCCTGCACACTTAAGCCCCGCGACAGACCAAAGACCCGCTCGATCACGTAGGCAAAAACCAAGCTGTGACCAAACCAGTAGAGCCTGAGTTTCCAGAGATTGGCGCGGGCTGGGTTCATGGTTTAAGCGCGCTTCAAGCTGCGCACCCAGGCAATCAGGGCTTGGCTGCTTTCCGTTTGCCCAAAGAGCAAAGCGTTGCGCTCAGACAATTGGGAGCGGCACTGCCGGTTCCACTCGGGTACACAGGCCAATTGCACGGCCCGCTGGGCGTAGTCGCTTAAATCTGAAGCCACCCCAAAATCCAGCCCCATGGCACTGTACAGGCCCGCGCCCCCGCGCCCCCGCTGAAAAGGCGCAGGCCAAGTCACCACCGGCAAGGCCCGCGAAAAGGCCATATACAGCGTATTTCCGCCACCAAAATGGGGAGTATCCAGCACCACATCCGCGTTTTCGAGCAAGGCCATAAACGTCTCCCAGCGGGCCCAGGGCAAAAATTGCAGCCGCTGAAAAGCGGGGGCTGGCAATTGCCGCTGCAAACGGGCCTGCAGAATCTGGTGCAATTGGCTGTGGTGGTAACAAAAAAGCAGAATTTGGGCCTGCGGATCCGTCGCCAAGATCTGGGCCAAGACGGCGTCAAAATCCGGGTGAAACTTAAACAGGGTCATGGGGCAAAAATAGAGATGGGCCGACTCAGACAGCCCCAACTCCGCCCGTGTCCGGGAGACTCCCCGGTGGGGGGGGCGCGTATAATTCACAGGCACGCCGGATAAGGTGATCAGTGTTTCGGAATAATGATCCTGCGCTGTAGGGATTTCAAGGCTGTCGTGGGAAATAAAATAATCCAGATTGGGGATCCCGCTGGTGACCGGATGCCCCGACAAAACCGCTTGCACCGGGGCCAACCGGGCAAAAGCCAACAACCAGGAGAAGGAGTCCATACCCAGCTCTGGATAAATCAGCAGATCGGGGCTGTGCGCGAGAATCGTCTGCCGGGCCTCGGCCAAACCGGCTGGCAAAGAAACCAATTTCAGCCGTTGCGCCAAGGACTGTGTGACCGCATCGGGCTGGGCAGCGGGGGTTAAAAAAAGCGTGACCTCCCAATCGGGTTCAGCGGCCAGGGCCTGGATCATCGAACCAAAACAATGGGTCACGGAGTGGTCTTGAAAAAAAGCCGAAACCAGCCCGATTCGCAGTTTTCCTTGCGGCGACGAGACCGGACTGGGAGCGCGGTCCAAGACCGGGGCCAAAAGCCGGGCCAGGGCCGAATTCAGTTCGCGGTCGTTTTCGCCCTGGTAGGCCAGATAAAAAGGCGTGAGCCCCATCAACTCCCGCTCGGGAACCCAGACCTGCAAAGCCGTCCCCGCCAGCGCCATCAAGGTGTCGCGCAATTGGGAGCGGTAAAGGCTGATCTCGGCCTGATCGGCATAGACACGGGGCAAAATCAGGGCCTGTCGCAAGACCCGCAAGGCCCGTTCACTGGCAGAGGTGGGACAAAAAGCCGGACCCGTTTTGGCTGGTCGAAAGAGCATGGGCTGCTGAACCAGAGCCCGTTCGACGGCCTCACGGGCAGCCTGAGCTTGGCCATTTTCTTCGTATAACATGCCCAGATTGTACCAACCCTCGGCATAATCAGGCCGGATGGCGACCGCCTGTTTATAAGCGGCCAAGGCCTCTGCCATTTGCCCGCAGCTTTTGGCCAAACGCCCGAGGTTGGTCCAAACCTCGGCAAAGTCAGGGGCCAGCTGCAGGGCCTGCTCAAAGGCCCGGCGGGCCGCTTCGGGCTGGCGCAACTGAATCAAGATCAACCCCGCCTCATTGAAGGCATCGGCATTCTCTGGATCACCGGCCAGCCAGGCCTGGACATGGCGAAAAGCCTCAGGCCAAGCCTTGATTTTTTGGTAATGAAGGGCCAATTTGGTGTGCCAACGCAGATCAAGTTGCAATTGGGAACAGCGCTCCCAAAATGCCAGCGCCTCTGGCAAAGCTTCGCGCAGCAAACAGAGCTGACCCAAATAATCCAAGGCCAAAACAAAATCTGGCTGAAAATGCAGGGCCTGACGAAAATAGTCCTCGGCCCGTGGGTACAGCCCCTGACGAAAAGCCAAAAACCCCACGCCAAACCAGCTTGGAGCATGGGCCGGCAGGCGGGCCATAACGGCCTGGTAGTGGTTTTGGGCCTCGGGCCAGTTCTGGGCCTGACAGAGCACCCCCAAACGGTAATTTAATTCTGGCTCCTGGGGATATTGAGCCAGCAAGGCCAATAACTGCGCCCGGACCTCAGCGGGAGAGGCCTGCTGCAAAAGGGGCTCAAGGGCTGCAAGCGCGTCTAAATAACTCATCTGTTTAGAATAACACGCCCAGCTTGGCAGGCTGTAATTCGTTTGTAAGGGCACTGTAAGTTAAGGGCGTTATTCTGACTACGTTTGATGCAGTGCATAATTGAAAGGAGATTCCCCCATGCCCGTTTTGAGCCTGCCCACCGGTCTTGAAATCACCGCCGACAGCCCTTCCACCCACCCCGACATTTTAACTCCCGCCGCCCTGGAATTTATTGCCACCTTGCAACGCGAATTTAATCCCCGCCGTCAGGCCCTTTTGGCCCGGCGCCAAGAGCGCCAAAAGCAGATCGATGCCGGCCAAATGCCCGGCTTTTTGCCAGAAAGTGCCGATCTGCGGGCCGGGGATTGGCAAATCGCCCCGATTCCAGCCCCTTTGCAAAAGCGCCACGTCGAAATCACAGGCCCCATTGATGCCAAAATGATCATCAACGCCTTGAATTCCGGCGCAGATGTCTTTATGGCCGACTGTGAAGATGCCTCCAGCCCGACCTGGGAAAACATGGTAGAGGGCCAGGCCAATCTTTACCAGGCCGTGCGCGGCAGTCTCAGCCACCAGAGCGGCGAAAAAACATATACCCTGCATGCCCAAACAGCGGTTTTGCTGGTGCGTCCGCGCGGTTGGCATTTGGACGAAAAACATGTGCGGGTCAATGGCGAAGGCATCTCTGCTTCACTCTTTGACTTTGGCCTGTATTTTTTCCACAATGCCAAAGCCTTGTTGGAACAGGGCAAAGGCCCTTGGTTTTATCTGCCCAAACTCGAAAGCCACCAAGAAGCCGCCCTCTGGAACGATGTCTTTGTGCGGGCCCAAAACCTGCTCGGCATCCCACAGGGCAGTATCAAAGCCACGGTCTTGATCGAAACCATTCTGGCCGCCTTTGAAATGGATGAAATTCTCTACGCCCTGCGCGAACACATCGTCGGACTCAACGCGGGCCGCTGGGACTATATCTTTAGCACCATCAAAAAATTCCGCAACCGCCCCGGCTTTAGCCTGCCCGATCGCGCCATGATTACCATGCAGGTGCCTTTTATGCGGGCCTATTGCGATTTGCTTGTGCAGACCTGCCACAAACGGGGGGCTCACGCCATGGGTGGCATGGCGGCTTTTATTCCCAACCGCCGCCACCCTGAGATCACCGCCATGGCACTCAAACAGGTGCGTGCCGACAAAGAACGCGAAGTGAGCCAGGGCTTTGATGGCACCTGGGTGGCCCACCCGGATTTGGTGCCCGTGGCGCGTGAGGCCTTTGCCCCCTTGGGTGAACAGCCCCATCAAAAATCGGTTTCGCGCTCGGAAGCAACCATTGCCGCATCAGACCTGCTCAATTTTGAGATTGAAGGCGGACAGATCAGCGAAGCGGGCTTTCGCACCAATCTCAGCGTGGCCCTGCAATACCTCGAATCGTGGTTGCGCGGCCAAGGTGCCGTGGCGATCAACAACCTGATGGAAGATGCCGCCACAGCGGAGATCTCCCGCGCCCAGCTCTGGCTTTGGCTGCACCGGCCCGAAATCCGCTTCAGCAATGGCGAGGCCATCACCCCTGCCAAAGCCCTGGCTTGGCTGCCCGAAGAATTGGCCAAAATCCGCAATTTGCTCGGTGCCGAACGCTATCAGAACGGGGCCTACGGGGCCGCCGCTGAATTGCTGGGCGAATTGCTCAAAGCAGAAAACTTTCCCGAATTTTTAACGCTCTTGGCGTATCAACGTCTGTAAAGGAAAATAATATGAACCCCGAATCCATTCAAGCCCTTGAAAAATCTTGGCAAAGTGAGCGCTGGCAGGGCATTCAACGCCCTTACAGTGCCGAACAGGTGCTGCGTTTGCGTGGCAGCCTGACCCCCGAATACACCCTCGCCCGCCGGGGCGCAGAAACCCTCTGGCAGCGCATCAACCAACAGGCCTTTGTGCGGGCCCTGGGCGCACTGACCGGCAATCAGGCGGTGCAATATGTGCAAGCCGGTCTGCAGGCCATTTATCTGAGCGGCTGGCAAGTCGCCGGTGACGCCAATAGCGCCGGACAGACCTATCCCGACCAAAGTCTCTACCCCGTCGACAGTGTGCCCGCTGTGGTGCGCCGGATCAACAATGCCTTGCAACGCGCCGATCAGATCGAAAGCCTGCAAGGTGAAACCAGCCGCGATTGGTTTGCCCCGATTGTGGCCGACGCCGAGGCCGGTTTTGGCGGCGTGCTCAACGCCCACGAATTAATGAAAGCCCTGATCGAAGCCGGGGCCGCTGGCGTGCATTTTGAAGATCAATTGGCCTCAGAAAAAAAATGTGGCCATATGGGTGGCAAGGTGCTGGTGCCGACCTCCGAATTTATCCGCAAACTCGTGGCAGCCCGCCTGGCCGCTGATGTGATGAACGTGCCCACCGTCTTGGTGGCCCGCACCGACGCCCAGGCAGCCCAATTGCTGACCAGCGATATCGACGAACGCGACCAGCCCTTTTTGACCGGCGAGCGCACCAGCGAAGGCTTTTTCCGCCTCAAAGGCGGCAACGACTGCGCGATTGCGCGGGGCTTGGCTTATGCCCCTTACGCCGATCTGATCTGGTGTGAGACCTCCACCCCCGATCTGGGTGAAGCCCGCGAATTTGCCCAGGCCATTCATGCCCAGTATCCGGGCAAAATGCTGGCCTACAATTGCTCTCCTTCTTTTAATTGGCAGCGCCACCTCTCCGAAGCAGAAATCGCGCGTTTCCAAGAGAACCTGGGTGAACTGGGCTACCGCTTCCAGTTTGTGACCCTGGCGGGCTTTCACGCCCTGAATACAGCCGCTTTTGAGCTGGCCGAAGCTTACAGCCGCGAAGGCATGGCCGCTTACTCCCGCCTGCAGGAGCGCGAATTTGCGCTCGAAAAGCAGCACGGGTTTAGTGCCGTCAAGCATCAGCGTTTTGTCGGTGCCGGTTATTTTGATGAAATTCAACAGGTGATCACGGGGGGGCTTAGCTCCACCACGGCCCTGGCGGGTTCCACCGAAGAAGCTCAATTCCATTAATCGGTCGACGCGTCTTCTGCGTCTTTTATCCCTTGAAATCCCTGGGAGAGGTTCGCCTCTCCTTTTTTTTGTCTGGATTTTGCGAAAAAAAAAAAAAATAACACCAAATAAAGATATGTTAGACTAATGTACTTAATCCAATAAGTAAAACCCAACAAAAACAATGTTTTTATGCCTAAAAAACCGATTCGCATTCTGATAGCAGAAGATGAGTTTATCATCATTAATGCTCTCTACCGAGCGCTGCCTGATCAAGATCTAATTCCCTATCAAATAGACATTGTCGCGCTCACCAAAACAGGCTCGGACATTCTTAAACTGGCAGAAAAACACCGGCCCGACATTGCCATTTTGGACCAAGTTTTGACAGAAGTCTGCGGCGCGGAAGCAGCCAAAATGTTGGCAAAAGCCAAACGTCCCCCCTATGTGATTATGTATTCGGGCTATCCCAGTCGGCTGAGTCTGGAAGAGTGCCAGGAAGCCAACATACGGGGGTTTGTCGACAAATGCCGTATCTCAGAGCTGATCCGCGCCATTGGAATTGTCTATACAGGGGGCACTTATTTCAATGGCGAGATTCTCAATGCTCTCTATGGTCAATCTCTTGCTTCTGCTCAGCCGCTTTTGCCCTGGCAAGAATCCTTAACCGCACGCGAGGCAGAGGTTTTAAAGCTTTTGCAACGGGGGCTGTCCCAAAGCGGCATAGCCGAAAAACTCAACCTGAGCCCGGCCACAATTAAAACCCACCTCAAACATCTGCGAGAAAAAGCCCAATGCACCAGTTTAAGAGAACTGAAAGCATTATTGGCACAGTCATCGCTCCCGACAGCCAAAAGACCTTAAATCAGCCAACTTCATATTTCTTTAGATTTTACCCCCTTTTCTCCCCCAAATGGGGGGAGGCGCATTTCAAAAAATGGGTGTTAGATAGAAAAAGAGATTTTTTGCTCAGAGGTGTCTGCGATGAAAATGGGCCAATGGGGTTGGGGTATTTTTTTGCTGTTTTTGCTGTCTTGTGTCTTACCCCCTCAGGGTTTGAACACAACCACAACAACAGAACAAAATCATTCAGCCCCCCAAAACACATCTCCCAAGAGCAACATCTCGTGGATTCCTCAAGATGTCTATTACCAAAAAAATGCCTTGCCACGTTCAGACAATTTTAAAATTCAGGATTATCCCCAAGACTGTGGGGGCAATATCTGTGCCGTGACCTCCTTGAGCGCAAGCATGAATTGGCCCAGTATTGGCGGAAACACGAGCGCAAGTATCTCACTGAGCAACGCCAATAACTATGTCTATGGGTTTAAGGTCTTGCAATGGGGCAAAAAAGACAATGGCGAAAGAATCGCCACCTTGGTTCAAATGGGCATGAGCGCCTACGCTGGCCATGAAAAACCCGAACCGCCTTATTTGCGCCGCGAAATTGGCAGTTTGTATATGTATTTTACCAGCACCAATGGGGTCAACTACGTGCCCACCCATTCTTATGCTGGAAATATTGTGGGCAGTTTCAGCATTTTTAGCGTTGAAAATATTTCGAGTGTCGACCCAGCGATCTGTCAATTGGTGCAAGGTTCTGGCTCTGGGCCTATCAAGATCAATCCCAGCTTGACCCTGGATCCCCAAGGCCAAAAGGCAACTGTCGGCTTCAGTTTGTCTGCCTCCAACGTCCTGAATTCAGGCATGAAATGGCGAATTGTCGATCAAAATGAAGATCCGCCCGTTTATGGCTGTCTCAATACCGGGGTCATTGGGGGAGCCTCGGGTTCGATGAGCATGACGGTACGCATTCCGTTTATCAAAGAGGTGGTGGATACAATCTCGGTTTCTGCCGACCCCGCTACAATTGATCCCAGGGGCAATGCCCCAAGCAAAATCAAGGTCACACCGTCTAATCCCAGTCGCAATTGGACCCTCAAGGCCAAAGCCAAACGGCTCTATGACGACTGCTCTTTTACTGCAAAAGACATCGCAAGTGGGCAGGGCACCAAAATAGATATCCCCTTTGGGGGCGCTGTTCCCGATGGAGAGTACGAGTTGCTCGCCGAATACGACGATGCCAATACCCCCAAAGAGCCCGGAAAAACAACGGTGACGGCCAGCAGCGAAGTGGCGTTTAATCCCACACATTATGTTGTGACACTCGGAACCCAAGCCACCTTTGCGCTCAAACAGCCGATCTGCCCCAAAGGCAAACTCACCCTGGTCAGCGGCACACTCAGAAGCACTGTGCCGGGCTCTGAAGACGTGGCCTGTCAAACCGAAGACTTCGGCACCCCCGGTAGCACATTTAGCTGGAATGGCGTTTGCCAGGGCCCCAATGGCAGCGTAAGTGGCGTTGGCAGTGCAGATTTTAAATTGGAAGCCGCCGGAAAAACGGCCTTGGCCAGTGTGACAATTCAGGCCCCCAGCACAGGCCCAACCGCAAGACCCAAACCCACCCCCACACCGATCAGCAAACCCACAGCAAAACCAGACTGCCCGCCAGGGACGGAATGCCCCTCACCAACGCCCCCAGAGCCCACCGATCGGCCTTGCCCAGAGGGAGCCATTTGCACCCTCTGCCCTCTGGCTGGTTGCAAAGGCACGCCACAGCCCACCCATCCAACTCCTTTGCCAGAACCTGTCTGCCCACCCGATGGGATCTGTGCCCCACCTGAGCCAGAGCCCGAATGTCCTGCAGGAGCAGTTTGCCCAGAACCGGGCACTCCCACCCCCTGCCCAGCAGGAGCCATTTGTGCCCCTCCGCCCGAACCGGAGCCTGACGAAAATGGCACATGCCCGGACGGCTATATTGCCGACCAAGGGCGCTGTATTTACTGCCCACCTAAATACTTTGGGTATCAAAGTGGGGTTGGCTGTTATGTTGAGATGGGCTTTGGTGTTGAACATGTCTCTATCAATGAGTCAGCACCTTCGTCTCCTGTGACTTTTTCTCCACGAGATATCAACCAACTTTTCGACAAGGTGCGTTTTAATACGACCGCCAACACCCAGAATTTTCCAGGTGCCAACTTTGTGAAATGGGATATTAAGCTCAAATCCCAGAAAGGCAACTGGGACGATGGCGATGTGTTTGTCAATTATCTGGGTCTGGCCTCGATTCTGTATGACGGCTGGAACGAAAAACAAACATGCCTGATCGATGGCAAATATACGGCCCGCTTCTTGCCCAAACCCCTGGTGGGCGCAGGCGCAGACCCGCCCCAGGTCTTGGTGCAGGTGCCCGATTATCCCCATGGGGTGCCGGTCAAGATTTTTATGATCAACCAAATAGGGGTCAATAAAGATACCGTGCCCTTTCATGTCGACAATACCCCACCTGTGGTAAAAAATCTAACCATCCAGGAAGAGCTGGTCAACGCCCAAGAGGAGAGCTACAGAACGAATATCTCATTCACCTTGATTGACCCTGTTGTGAACGAAAGTGGGGCCACTTTGTCTGAGGCAGAAATCATCAACGGCAAAAACCAACTCAAAGACAATGCCCTCAAAATCTTTGTCGATGACGCGCCTTTTTACACCAGCCCGGCTGTGGACCTCGATGGCTTTTGGATTGCCAGTGCCAGAGAAAAACGCCCCCAGGAGTTGGATGATTGGTCTTTGGAGAAACCCACCGACCGCAGCGCCAATGTGCGTTTTAGCTTGCCCTATCGCCTGCCAGGCCATACGCTAGAGGTGGAGGTCAACGACACCCTGGCCAATACAGGCCGCTATATCCTCTACCCACAAGGAGGCAATTAAATGAAAGCCTTATTCAAACCCCTATCCGCAGCCCTGCTCGCCAGCTTTCTCGCTGCCTGCAGCCTGATCCCCCCGGCCCAGCAAAGCAGCCAACGACAGGTACAAGCACAGGTGCAGACCGCTGCCGACACAGGCCAAAAGCCGCCTGAAAAAGTGACGTTCCCCAATATGGTCACCACCACTTTGCTAGAGGCCCCCGAGCCCAGCGAAGTAGACGAAGTGAGCGCCCTGCTCAAAGCCTTTTTAGACAACCCAAGTGCTGACCCTGGCACGGGTTTCAGCACAGCCAGCGACAAAGGCAAAGATGACGATAAAAAAGACAAAGATGACAAACACAATGAACAGGATAACAACGCCGCCTATGTGATTGAATTCAAAAGCAAAGAGGCCAAGGGCAAGCGCCAGATTCTCATGCCTGAAACAGGTGAATTTATGCTCACACTCGAAGCTGGCCCACGCTTTGAGCTACTAGACAAAGATGCCCGCGATGGCGAAGCACGGGTGCAAATGCCCGCAAGCACGCTCAAAACCTGGGTGCATTTAGAAGAGGCCAAAGACAATAGCCGCTTAGATGTCAGCGATGAGCTTTATTATGTTAAAGACACCCTCAGCAAAGAGCGCAAGCACAAGGGGCACCACGATGAGCGGGATAATAAATGGTTCAAGCTGGGGCTGCGACCCATTCCCGTGCCGAGTGATTGGTACAGCCCTGATGGGCAGGCTTTTGTGCTGCGCTTTAAGGCCAACCAGATCAAAGAGTTTGAGCTGCTCCTGCAAAAGCAGCGCGGTGAGGCTCCGTTTCCACCGGGGATCAAGCAGATTGGGCCTGCGGGGGGCACAGTGGAGCTGCCGGGGGTGGGAAAACTTGAAGTGCCAGCAAGTGCATTATTAGCACCAGTAGTTATCTCTATGAGGCAGGTTGTTTCTACGTATCCATTTAATGATTTTACTTTTGTATCCCCTATTGTAAAAATGAATCCAACTGGGCTTACATTTCAAAAACCTGCAGTCATGCGTTTAAGCACTTTTTTTAAAAATTGGCCCTATCACATTGGTTTAATACAAATGATTTCCTGTCCAGAGTTGAAGACATCACCTCTTCAAAACGTAAATTGCCAATCTCTAGACTTTGAAACAAAACAAATTAACCCTCAATTTAATAATATTGACGAAGTAGGTTATTTAGTAAATCATTTTTCATATTTTGCCAAATTAACCGACAATGATTTTCTAATTTCAACCAATACGTTACCAGCACCAAAGCCAAATCAAGGAGGTAGCTCCAAATTTTGCTTAACAAGAATCTCTCTAGCAAATGAAATCATATCTGTTTCTTCAGCAAGACAAAGACTTGAAGAACTTTGCAATGAACCAGCACCAGATCCTGGTCATATTTTTGTCCATATAACAAATGACCAAACAAATTCAGCTCTTGATGCGGCTTATATCCTTGCATATATGGTAGCAGCGGAAAAATCTTACCAAAAATTCTCAAAAAAAGATCAAGCTAACATTTCTTTGCCGATTTTAGACGACCAAATACCTGGATACACCTCCCGAAAACAGAGAATAAATATAGGTTCAAATCTCATTGAGGCAACAACTAAATTAAAAGAATTTAAAGCAGGCTCATCCTCTGTAACCATACCGCTATTAACATACCCATTAGGTGTTGAGAAAGTTTATCATGAGATGTTTCATGTTTTCCAGTTTGGAAATTTAGACTACTCAACATATATCCAATTATATTGTAAAACGTGTAATTATGGTCGACTACCGGGAGAAAGTACGGCTCGTTTTGTGGGTTCACATCAACTATACAGAGATTTTAACAACTATAATATATTAACAAACTTTACAGGGAAATCTGCTTTTTCTTTGATTTGGTCCAGTCCACAGTCAAGTAGCTCCTTAACTGCATACATCGAAGATTTATTGCCAAGCATAAAAAACACCCAAAAGCCTGTTAGACTAACGCCAGATCCTTATCAGCAAGTCTCTCTCATGTCCTATTTCTGGCATTTGGTAGGAAGCTCTGAAAGCAAGCCAGAGAACGATTACCTTGGAAACTCTTTTTTACTCAGTTACGTACAATCTTTTCACAACAATTCTGACCATCAAGTTGTCCCTTTAAAAACTTTAGCTCTTCAAAACAATACCATAAAAGCTCAATTAGAAGACGACAGCTGGGAAGAAATTTGGGGAAAATATTCCCACTCACTTTATACGCGCCAACATTATGGCATGAACTCGGCTAGCAATCTTATTAAGATTAAAAATGATTATAATATTGAATTATTTTCCCCTATTGATAAAATAGAAAAAATAAAAAAAACAAGCTACCCAAAGGACAAAATAAATTTAAGAAAAGAGCTATCGGCAGATTCTGTGCATTTTTTTGAAATAGATACTCAAGATATTCCATCAAATAAAAAGATTATAGTATTTTTAAATAATATCGTTAAAAATTTGGGCTCATCTATTCCTCCTAAAATTTTAAATAAAGAAGAGTCCTCTGATTTTGCAAAATATGCGCGCATATTTTTGATTAAAAGCGAAAATGGAATTGATAAAGTATTAAATTACAGGAGATTTATAGACAAAACAAATGGATTCCCTGCTGTAATTTTAAATAAAACCAATGTTGAAAAATTAGTCTTAGCCATACCCAATTCAAATTTCTATGAATCCGCCCAAGCACCCTTATCGATATTTCTGGACATAAACTATTACCTTGCACCAGAGTTAAAATCAAGCAAAAAAATTGCCCTTTCTGATGATGAAACGCTTACACGTATATCATTTCAAGGGGTTGGTTTTGATCCGAATGACACGTGGATGGTTTTTCAACCAAAATCTGGGGCAATTGCCATCAAAACAAAAGTCAACCCTCAAGACATAAAAGTTTTATCTACAGACAGTGATGGCCTAGAAGTGCAAGAATTATTAGTCCAAATACCGAATCATGCAAAAGTATCAGGTCAGACTTACGGATTATCAGCAGAAACGCCGAGTAATACACTGAACGATACAGCTTTTGCCTGCAATATGTTGCAAGAAGATTTTTCGCTCACGAGCGTAAACCCATGTACATCAGACTCTGATCCCCCATAAGTTTGCACCTCCTCTCACAAGATTCTTGCAGGCTATCGTACTGCGTTCAGAAAGAATGTAAAAGCAAAAGGTAGCGGTGAGGGATAACAGTAAAGGTCAGTTTTAGCTTGCCCTATCGCCTGCCAGGCCATACGCTAGAGGTGGAGGTCCAAGACACCCTGGCCAATACAGGCCGCTATATCCTCTACCCGCAAGGAGGTAGTTAAGATGAATTTACTCAAACCCCTATCCGCAGCCCTGCTCGCCAGCTTTCTCGCTGCCTGCAGCCTGATTCCCCCGGCCCAGCAAAGCAGCCAGCGACAGGCCCAGATACAAGCACAGGTGCAGACCGCTGCCGACACAGGCCAAAAGCCGCCTGAAAAGGTGACGTTTCCCAATATGGTGAAAACCACACCCTTGGACACAAACCTGCCCGCCGATAAAAACGACCAGCTCAATGCCGCGCTGGAGCAGGCCCTGGCCGAGAAGCCTGCCGAAGAGGGCTTTGCTGTGCAGAGCTTTAATCTGCCCCAGGTCTTTGTCGTGCGCTTTATGGCCCAGGCCAAGAACCTCAAACAGCAGGTCAAAATTCCCGAGAATGGCGCGTTTCAACTCGTGCTCGAAGCGGGGACTGGCAAGAAGCTGGAAATTCTCGATGGCGATGGCAGCGATGGCCAAGCCACGATTCGCCTGCCCCAGCATACCTACGAGACTTTGCTACACCTGCAAGGCCCCTGGAAGCCCAATAGCAGCTTAGAGGTGAGCGATGACCTCTACTATGTCAAAGACACACTCAGCTCCAAACAGGGCAAATTGCTCGATTTAAACCGCTGGTTTTTGTTGGGTGTGCGGCCTTTGCCTGTGCCGAGTGATTGGTACAACCCCGATGGGCAAAAGCTGGTGCTGAAGTTTAAGACCGATACAGTGAAAGAGTTTCAGATGGCCTGGTGGACGACGAATCAGCAGGCGGCATATCCGCCGGGGATCAAGCAGATTGGGTCTGCGGGGGGGACTGTGGAGCTGCCGGGGGTGGCCAAGCTGGATTTGCCTGCAGGGGCTTTAAGCGCGCCGACGGTGGTGGTTATGCGCCAGCAGAAAGAGGTAGCTTCTCGTAAAAAATATTGCCCAAATCCACATGATCCACAAGACTGTGCTCTTGGCTGGGTTTTTGCTGCTCCCATTGTTAAAATAGAACCATTAGGATTAAAACTCAACCAACCAGCTAAGCTGAATTTACCAATTTATGATTATTTTAAACGTTATGATCCATTAAGCCAACAAGATGTAGCAACAGCAAATATTTTAGAACCTTTTTCTTGGGTGTATTTTCCCTATTTAGCAAAACGTACAGATGTCCGAAAATTTAGTGATATTACACATCATAATTTTCCTCTTTGGATCCAAGAATTCGCCTATTTTTCAAAGCAACAACACTATACACCCAGTGTAGATCAGTTTTTTGAATCAGAGTCTTTTAAAATTCAGAGCTATAATCCTACTTGTCAAAAAAAGGGTACGTTTCAACGAGAAATTACAGAACACTTTTATATTAGCGACAATGATGGCGAAGCTTGCCCAGAAGCCATGGACAGTATAAAAAAATATCTTGAAAATGCCTATTCTGTCTATGCCAGTTGGGATATGAAAGCACCTCCACAATTTTATTCTCCAACCGATCTGGAGGAGACCAAAATTCCTGTTTTTATAGTAGAGGGCTTTCAAGATCTCTTGAGGGACATTGCATCTACCACCCCCCAAAATGCAAATGGCGTAGCTTATCCCATTTATAAAAACAATGTCTATCAAGGCTCAGCTATGCAAATGAATATCGAAAAAGACAGTTTGGTAGGTGGCCGAGATTTTTGGGGACACAATTTTGCAGATACAAGCGCACATGAGTTGTTTCATATTTTTCAAGATGCCTATTTGCAAACACCTGAAGATGACGCATCCATCGGTGATCGCTGGATGTTCGAAGGCACAGCAGCATATATGGGGCCTTTTGCGGTCGAGACGAGAAGAGCAGATATTGGATTAGAAGCAATAGATCCCCAAGTTTACAGCTACTATGAGCGTGTTCGTTCTCTGGAACAACTGGAAAAAAGTTTTTATTATTTACGTGATTATAACGAAAATCGCAGTGTTTATGACACAGTTCCCTTGTGGACCCATTTTGCGAACTATTACGGCCCCAACGGCATAGCTGAACTCTTTAAAGAATACGGCTTAAACTTTAGAAAAAGACCAGCCAATACCCCAAACACACCTCGTTCAACAGGTGCTCTGGCAGCATTTTTAAAGAAAAAAGATGACACCCTTCTCAGTGATTATTTTACGCGTTTTGCCACAGATGCCATCATCCACAAAGATATTTGCCTTTTCTCCAGTTATTCATTGCCCCATGTCGCTTTCCGGCATACCCATGTCGTCAAAGCCAATCATACAGTCCAATCCCCACTTCACATTAGCACCAACGGCACAGAACCCCTATCTGCCATATACATGCTCTTACAAGCGGATAAGAAGATTCTGCAACCGCGCAACTTATACGTTCGCGCCATTTCTCCTGATCCCAATTTGACCCACACCATTAATCAACAAGCCAGAAAAGTCAAAGAGTTTTTAGCGCCCAGTTTGGTCGGTGTGAATAATCTGGAAGGAGAAGCGGTCAAAGAAATAACTGAAGCCAGTGGTAAAAAACGCAAACCATATATCAGCAGTGGTTTTGCTTTTGATAAATCAGGGCATTTTATGATGCCTCTTTTTGGTCAAAATCAACCTGTTCAATCAGCCATTTTATCTGTCTTTAATACTCTCTGGGAAACAGACATTTGGACACAAGCTTATACAGAAAAATTCACCATGAACCTTGAAGTATTCCTCGGCCCCAAGCTCATTTCCGCAGAATGGCCCCAAGAGGACAACGAGCTCAGCCAAGCAGCTGAAAAAGGGTTGCCACAGCTTTTAATCACAGGGACTGGATTCACACCTACTCAGACAGAAATCGTATTTGAACCCCGCTCAGGAATAGACAAAAATCTTAAGCGCAAAGCCCATTTTCTCAACTCTCAAGCAGACAGTGACGGAGTTGAAATTCAAAAATTTGTGGTGGATATTCCCAACGAAGCTCTGCGTGGCGGTTGGGTAGAGGGGCAAACAGCCAATATCCCCAGCAACCGACTCATTGATGCAACTCTTGCCTGTAATATGCTGCCTGCCAATGCCTCTTTCAGCACAGCAGCTCAAAAGCCCTGTCCTCAATAGCCCTAAAGCCCCGCCACCTCTTCAGCGCTCAGCCCTGTGTACTTGCAAATTCGGGCCACGGGCAAGCCATCGGCTTTCATCTGGCGGGCGCTTTCGCGTTTACTTTGAAGTTCACGTGCTTGTAATGTTTTTTCAACATCTTCTTTCACCAACTCAAGCATGGTCTTTCTCAATTCCTGACGTTCTGCGGCCAAACCCATTGCCTCAGACTTCTTCCTGTTCCAAACGCTCTATCAGCCACATCCTGGCCAACGTCTGATACCCCATGCGCTTACTGTCAGCCACTTTGCGCAGACGGGCAATGGTTTCTTCGTCAATCCGCATATGCAATTGCTGCATCAAGCGACGACGGGGAGGCTCGGCCACCCCTTCATACTTGAATTCATCGCTTTCAAAGACATCATGTTTAACAAGATAGTCTGCACGTTGCTCATCTGTTTGACATTCAGCAAGCGTTTGGGGCACAGTTCGTTTCATCTTCGCCTTTTCCTCTTGGTGTGATAGCGTTTTTGGTAACTGAGGCGCATGGGCATGGCATGAATCACTCTAGCCACACCCTCTTGCTCAGGTACATAGCCAATTTCAAACAATTCTCCATCTTCTGTTTCCGCCAGAGCCAGTACCACAGTCGGGTCAGACTCTGAACGCAATAGCAAGGGGCGTTGGTAGGGGTTGTACAAGCTGTCTAAAATTTGGGTTTCAGTTACCCCATGTTTGTGGGCGGATGAAATAGTACGGATTTGATCTGGCAAACGCATACTTAAAATATATCATATGTATATACAAAATTAACAGGAATTTTGCATGGGTGTTTTGAGGCTATTTTTAACCAACGCTCACTTGCCCTATCGGCTAATAGGCCACACACTGGAGGTGGAGGTCAAAGAAAACTTCGAAATCGAAGTTTTTGGGATCACACCTGTCTCATGCAACAGCGTTCAGAGCAATGCGAGCTATGTGATTTCAAATACCTTGCAGAATAAACCCACTACACCTTGTAACCAAACCCAAGCAAAAGCCCCCTAAAGGCCGGCCACCTCTTCAGCACTCAGCCCTGTATACTTGCAAATACTCGCCACAGGCAAGCCATCTGCTTTCATCTGGCGGGCGGTCTCACGCAACCCTTCTAGCTTACCCGAAGATTTCTGTGCTTGAATGAAGGGGATCTTTTCACTCAAGTCGGGAGACTTCTCTAATAACTGCTCCACAACCCAAGCCACATTCTCTTTTTCACTTTCCAATACCTGAATCACGGCTTCGGCCTCCTGTTTGTGTAGCGCTGAAATTATTGTAAGGTATTCGTTCTGCAAATTACTACCTGCTAAGTGCTTTAAACCCATGCGCAGGGTTTCTCGCAACGCTTGTCCTGAGCGCATAAAGGTTTTTAACTCAAAAAAAGCTTCGGTATTTGGCAAATGGTTGTACTCCACCACTCCCAGACGATAAAACGTCGTCTCTGCCTGCCAAAACCCAGATAGCCGTGATTCCAATTGAATCCCATAACTTTGCAAACGGCTCCGCAACGCTTTGTTCATCGCCGAAACAACCAACCAACCGCTTACCTCTGTAGGCAACGACAAGGGGTGTTGACGATGGGTCAGAGACACATAAGCAGACAGCGTTTCCAAATCATGAGCGCGAAAGGGATCGACGACAGACTTAAACTCCAGCACCGTATAAGGGCTCAAATGACACCACAGGGGATGCTTTTGCCATGCAGACTTGGCCTGAGAAGCCGCAATAATTAAAACGTCTGCTTCTAAGGGCAATTGACTGAACTGGGGTTTTTCTTCAACCACCAAATCATGGCGGGGCAAAGCGTGTGCCAGCCATTGACTGAAATAATGATCCCAATGAATTCGGTGTTTACTCATTCAGTCCATTATAACATACAAAAGTATACAGACCATTGGTATTTACCTCTTGCCCTATCGCCTGCCAGGCCATACGCTAGAGGTGGAGGTCCAAGACACCCTGGCCAATACAGGCCGCTATATCCTCTACCCGCAAGGAGGTAATTAAATGAAAGCATCTCTCAAATACCTATCTTCGACTCTGCTGGCAACACTCCTGGCTTCCTGCTCTTGGATTCCCCCGGCCCAGCAAAGCAGCAAAAGCCCTGAGCAGGCACAGGTACAAACCGTGGCCAATACGGGCACAGTCAAAGCACCTGAAAAAGTGACCTTTCCCAATATGGTCACAACCACTTTGCTAGAGGCCCCCGAGCCCAGCGAAGTAGACGAAGTGAGCGCCCTGCTCAGGGCTTTTTTAGACAACCCAAGTGTTGACCCTGGCACGGGTTTCAGCACAGCCAGCGACAAAGACAAAGATGACAAACACAATGAACAGGATAACAACGCCGCCTATGTGCTTGAATTCAAAAGCAAAGAGGCCAAGGGCAAGCGCCAGATTCTCATGCCTGAAACAGGTGAATTTATGCTCACACTCGAAGCTGGCCCACGCTTTGAGCTACTAGACAAAGATGCCCGCGATGGCGAAGCACGGGTGCAAATGCCCGCAAGCACGCTCAAAACCTGGGTGCATTTAGAAGAGGCCAAAGACAATAGCCGCTTAGATGTCAGCGATGAGCTTTATTATGTTAAAGACACCCTCAGCAAAGAGCGCAAGCACAAGGGGCACCACGATGAGCGGGATAATAAATGGTTCAAGCTGGGGCTGCGACCCATTCCCGTGCCGAGTGATTGGTACAGCCCTGATGGGCAGGCTTTTGTGCTGCGGTTTAAGGCCAAGCAGATCAAAGAGTTTGAGCTGCTCCTGCAAAAGCAGCGCGGTGAGGCTCCCTTTCCACCGGGGATCAAGCAGATTGGGCCTGGCGGAGGGGTCGTGGAGCTGCCGGGGGTGGCTGAATTGGAAGTACCTGCGGGGGCTTTGACTGAGAATAAAGTAATAGTTATCAAACAAAAAGATGAAGTATATCAATTTCCTGATGAAGATTTTACACCCGGTCCAGATGAAATAGATCTGGCAACACCTGTTGAACTCCAACCCAGCGGCTTACAATTCTTAAAACCAGCAAATATACGCTTGAAAATTGACTTAGAAAAGGCTAAAGGATATTTGCCGAGCACTATACATTATTATTTGTTTCCCGATAATGGCATTTTCTGGGAACAGGCAGAAATACTTCATCTGGCCCCCCAAAAAAAGCAAGCTCATTATATGACCAAACACGAGTGGTATGAAATACATCATTTTTCATTTGTTCGTATACTTGTAGCTCCGCGAACTTATTCCCCTTCTTATATTGGAAATAATGAACAAGAAGAATTTCAAATTGCTCTTGTTAGTGAACAACCTTGTCCAAACCCACCCATCAATACTCACAACGACTTAACACCTCAATATATTTTAAGATGGGATGTTTCTCCTTCTGAAGAAAAGAAAAATGCAGCATGTGAAGTTCTCCTAAATAGTCGTGAAGACTTTATTCCGTATGCCAGGGGAATAATGCCATCCAAGTGGGAAGATTTTCGGCATGGAGGTACGGATTTCAAAGGAATCCCTCTGTATCTTAAGCCAATTACATCTGGACCAGGAGGAGCAACCAATGGGTACACTTATGCAAAAGGAAACGGGTTTCGCAATGCCGAGATGTGGGTAGATCCAGGTCCCAATATTGACAACTTAATAGATTCTACTGCCCATGAAAATTATCATTCTTTTCAAGTTGCAAATGTAAAAAGTTTTGACCTTCCAAACCAAGCATTCAATCCCTGGGGTTGGGCTTTAAGCACAGTAGATCGAGCTTGGTTAATTGAAAGTTCTGGTAGGTTTATGGGTAGCATAAGTACCTTTAAGCATCATGAATTGTACAAAAAATACGGAATTGACCCAAATCCTGTTGTCTTTTTATATGGAAAAATTCCTTACCATGGTAGTTTGAGTAAAGGTTTAGATCTGTTAAATCAAACATCTCTATATCAAGAGCCAAATATACCTGACGGCGAAAATGCTTATTATCGTCTTATTATATTAAACCTTATTAGCAATTTTTATCCAAATCAAATAGCCTTTCAGAAAATTCACGATATAAATGTTCACTATCTTCAAAAACGAGAATTTACAAATGAGGGTGCCGTTTCCTCGCTCCATAACTATGCTCAACTTGATACAACTTTTCCAAATTTTGGGGCCAAAGTAGCATTAAAAGATTATGGCATGGGATCTGAAAAGCCTGAAAATTTTAAATATTTAGAACGTCCTAAAATACGACCAATAGCCAATAATACGGGCAACCTCGAAACAGTGAACTACACAATTCCCGCTCAACCAAATGACCGTGCAAACCCTATATTGGTCACAACCCGCAACACCCCCAACAACCCTCAAATGGTAACCAACAGCTCACTCCAAAACCTTCAAATGGCACATCGCTATGTGGAGTTTCCACTGGTAACTCAAAAACTATCAGACAAAGACCCAAAAAAGTTTAAAGACCCCTATATGGCATATATCTACCTCGACAGAGCCTCCGCAGAGGGTTTGACAGATGAACAAGCAGAAGATTTTATCGCCAAAGGAACACGAGTCTTAGTACTCAAAAATCCGAAGCCCCTGGACAACTGGAAGGATGAAAAACCCCTTTTGGCCAAAGTAAAATGGCTTTCTGATCCCAAAATTGTGGCCGAGCCTCTCAAATTTGAAAAACGTATAAATGTACCTACAGAATCACGAAACCCCAGTATTAAAGGGGTTCTTCCGCGAAGTGTTTATATCTTGGGCATTCCCATTCCCCAGGAAGACAGGCCCACCCAAAACAATCCTGCTGAACCCCACCGTGTACGCCTGATTTTAAGTATCACCAATCCCTATATCACAACCAATTCAGACAAAAAAACCATCTCGTTTCAATTCAAAGCCTTTGTTTCGCCCACCATTTGGGGCAAAAGAGCTTTTACTGAATCAGATGGAGTAACCGAAAATAAAATGCTCGCACTATGGGGTTCAGGATTCTCTTTAACAGATACGGTTGTTTATTTCAAACATCGTTTAGCAAATTTGCCGGATATTGCTGTAAAAGCACACAGTGTCAGCAACTTAGCCCAACCTGTCAGTATTGAGCAAGAACAGGAAATTATTGTGAAAGTACCTGATGACGCAGCCCCAGAGGAGGAAAGTTATATCTATGCAAAATCAGGGAATTTAGAGAGTGAATACAAAGAAAAAATCGAACTGGTTTGCAATATGATACCCAAAGGAGCTGATTACCGCATTACCAGCGCAGGGAATTGCAAAAACCACTAAAGCCCCGCCACCTCTTCAGCGCTCAGCCCTGTATACTTGCAAATACTCGCCACAGGCAGGCCATCGGCTAAGGTATTCGTTCAGCAAATTACTACCCGCTCATTGCTGCAAACCCAGACGCAGGGCATCTTGTCATTCTTTCCCGCCACGCATAAAGGTCTTGAGTTCAAAATAATCAGGTTTTTCATAAAAAAACTTGATTTATATCGTCCACTTGATTACAATAAAACCCAAGTCAGAAAACAATTTAGGCCAATTCAAAATGAATGTAAATAAGTGGGTAAAAACACAGGTGCAAAATACAGCGGCGGGCGCGCTGCTATCTCTGGAGGATTTTAAACTGCCTCTGGCAAAAAAAATTGCCTTGGAAAAGGCCCTGAGCGAACTTTACCGAGCAGGTGGTTTGCAACGCATTACCAAGGGTTTGTATTACAAACCTGAACAAAGCCCTTTTGGCGAACTCCCACCCACAACACGCGGCCTCCTGGATAAATTGCTACTTCTGTACAAAGACAGCATTGCCTATTTAACCGGGCTGCCAGCCTATACCCAAATGGGCCTCACCACACAGGTCTCCACCGAGTATGTCATCGCCTCTGACAAGCCGCGTCGAATGCCGATTGTTTCTGGGGCTACCACCATTCGCTTTATTCCCAGTTATGTCAAAACAGCCGTCCAAGACACCTATCTCTTGCAAATTCTGGATGCCATTCGGGAAATGGATAACATCCCTGCCACCACCCCAGAAAAATCTTCTGTTTTATTGCGCTTGCGCATTAAAGAACTCAAACGGGATCAGCAAGATGAGCTTGCCCAACTGGCCCTGAATTATCCCCCCTCCTGCCGGGCCTTTGTGGGTTTGGTTTTGGAAAGTCTGGGAAAAAAGAGACTGGCCCAGACTTTGGCGCAAACCCTCAATCCCAGCAGTCGTTATCGCCTCAAAATAGACAAAGACACTTTTCCAAACTACCGCAACTGGTATATTCGATGAATTTACATGAGAATCCACCACTCTTTAAAGCCAGTATTCGTGCTGCTGCAGTTCATTTGGGAATGCCTGATACCTGGGTCGAAAAAGATTATTGGCTTACAACCGTCTTAAAAAAGCTGGGAGAATCCCCCTATCATGAGCGATTTGTCTTTAAAGGAGGAACCTCTCTCTCCAAAGCGTTTGGCCTGATCCAGCGATTTTCAGAGGATGTTGATCTGGCTTTGCTGGCGGAAGGTTTAACCGGGAATCAGATCAAAAGCAGAATAGACAAGGTTTCCAAAGAAATCACACGCCATTTAAGCGAACTCAAGCTGGAAGGCATCACCAAAAAGTGGTCTCGCTTTCGCCGAACGGCCCATCTTTATCCTGTTTTAGAGTTAGCCCCCGCACCGCAGAGCCAGATCAGCGCATTTCTTGTTTTAGAGTTAAATGCCTTCGGCAATCCGTCCCCCTATCAGCCCACCCCAATCAACACAATGATAGCCGACTTCTTCGCGGCTCAAAACCAAGAAGCCTTGATCAGTCAATATGGGCTTGAACCCTTTTCTATTCTGGTATTACACCCAGAGCGAACACTGGTAGAAAAAGTCTTGGCACTGGCCCGTGCCTCTTACCATGCCGACCCCATTGCGCAACTTCAAAACAAGATTCGTCATACCTATGATTTACATATTTTAATGAATCATCAACCGCTGAGAGAATTTGTAAACAGTGGGCGGTTTTTTGAGACCTTGCAAGACGCACAAAAAGACGATGCCGACAGCCGGGAATTTCAGGGGGAATGGAATCAAGCACCTTTGGTCCATGCCCTGATTTTCAGTGATACAGACATTCTTTGGAAGCAGTTGAACCAAACCTATCAAAGTAGTTTTCGTCCTTTGGTTTACGGCGATTTGCCAGACATTACCGCCATCCGAGAAAGTCTGCACATGCTCAAAATGCGTTTACAAGCATTTGACTCACTCACCCAAAGTTGAACAGAATGAAGAAATACAGAACCTTATTTTCTATCCTTTTACTTAGCTTACTCATCGTTGGACACACAGGCCAAAAGCCGCCTGAAAAGGTGACCTTTCCCAATAGGGTGAAAACCACACCCTTGGCGCAAAACCTGCCCGCCGATAAAAATGCCCAGCTCAATGCCGCGCTGGAGCAGGCCCTTGCCGAAAAGCCCACAGAGGAAGGCTTTGCTGTGCAGAGCTTTAATCTGCCCCAGATCTTTGTCGTGCGTTTTATGACCCAGGCCAAAAACGGCAAGCAGCAGGTCAAGATTCCCGAAAACGGTGCGTTTCAACTCGTGCTCGAAGCGGGGACTGGCAAGAAGCTGGAAATTCTCGATGGCGATGCCAGCGATGGGCAAGCCACCATTCGCCTGCCGCAGCACAGCTACGAGGCTTTGCTGCACCTGCAAGGCCAGTGGAAACCCAATAGCAGCTTAGAAGTGAGCGATGAGCTGTATTATGTCAAAGACACCCTCAGCTCCAAACAAGGCAAGCCCATTGACCTCAACCGCTGGTTTTTGTTGGGTGTGCGGCCTGTGCCTGTGCCGAGCGATTGGTACAACCCCGATGGGCAGAATCTAGTGCTTAAGTTTAAGACCGATACAGTGAAAGAGTTTCAGATGGCCTGGTGGACGACGAATCAGCAGGCGGCGTATCCGCCGGGGATCAAGCAGATTGGGCCAGCCGGGGGGACTGTGGAGTTGCAGGGGGTGGCCAAGCTGGATTTGCCTGCGGGGGCCTTAAGTGCGCCGACAGTGGTGGTTATGCGCCAGCAGAAAGAGGTAGCTTCTCGCAAACAAAATTGTACCAATCCCAACGATCCTGATGATTGTGCTCCAGGGTGGGTTTTTGCTGCACCCATCGTGAAAATTGAACCGATGGGGATGACGCTTAATCAAATAGCACGTCTCAATTTACCCATTTATAATTATTTCCAAAAATTTAGTGCACCAACCATTTGGGATACGTCAAGTATGAATGTATTTAATTCTTTATCTTGGGGATATTACCCTCTCTTAGCAAAAAGACCTGATGTGGAAAATTTTAGCGATATTACTCACCATAATTTCCCGCTTTGGGTACAGAAATTTGGTTTTTTCTCTCGCGAGATAGCCTATACATCAAAGGAAATGGATCAATTCCTAAATAATGAAAATAACATAACCCTTCCTTTCCAAATCCAAAATCAAAATTCGAATTGTACACCACCCCAAAAATCTCAGTTTGATGATTCTTCAAAATATTTTTTTATTAGCGACAACCATGGAGTAGCCTGTCCGGAGGCTCTAAAAAATGCAAAAGAATACCTAGAAAAAGCCTATATTCAATATCTTGAATTGAAGTAAAAAAAACCTCCGCCTTATCTTGATCGTGGGTTTAAAAACCCGAAAATCCCTGTATTTCTTGTTAACCGCTTTCAAAATTTACTTACAACAAATTTAAATGTTCCTAGCTCTGCTAATGGTGTTGCTTATGAATTGTATGAAGAAACTACATATAAGGGCTCTGCTATTCAATTAAATATTACTCAAGGTACCTTAGGAGGTCTACTCAAACCAGATTATTGGGGACAAGTACGTTCTGAAACAGCAATGCATGAATTATTTCATGTATTTCAACAAGCTTATACAAACACACCCGAAGACGAAATAAATTCAGCTCTTGATGGCTGGTTAATTGAAGGCACAGCAGCATTAATGGGCACCGTTGCCACAGAACTAAACTCAACAGAGTTAGGTTTGGGAAAAACTGTACCCGTTTTATATGAATATGCAGAAAGATTTGATATTTTAAACCAATTAACTGAAAGCATGTATCTCAAAAGAATAGCAGGAAGGGCTCGAAGCCCTTATTTAACGGTACCCTTTTGAACTCATCTATTTAATCATTACGGGGGAGCGTCAATAATTGCTGATGTAGTTCAAGAATATGGCTTAAACCAAAAAAAGCAAATCAAAGACACCTTACGTTCTACTGCTGCATTAAATGCAGTTTTAAAACAAAAAAACAATTCATCCCAGAGAGACCATTTAGCTGATTATTTTATCAAATTCGCGACAGATGCAATCATTCATAAAAATGTAAGTTTGTTTCCAGATATTACACTTCCGCACATTGGCTATCACAAAACCCATATCGTCAAAGCCAGTCATTCAGTTGCAACACCATTAAGCGTTTCTAGTTCAGGCACAGAGCCTCTTTCTGCGGTATATCTGCTTTTGCAAGCAGATAAAAATATCAGAGAACCTCGGAACCTATATGTGAGAGCCGTTTCTCCAGGTCCAAAATTAAGTCAAACCATTAATGGTGAGTTTCGTAAGGTGCGTGAATTTTTGATTCCAGGGATGGTGGGAGTGAATAATCTCGAAGGAGAGGCCGTCAAAGAAGTCACTGAATCTGGCCTTAAAAGAAGAAAACCTTATATCAGCAGTGATTTTTCAACAAATAAAGCTGGCTACTTAATGATGACCTCATTTGGACAAACGCAACCTGTTCGCTCAGCTGTTCTTTCTGTTTTTAATACATTATGGGAATACGATACTTGGCTTTCTCAGCACAAAGAGATGTTCACAATGAATCTCGAAGTATTCCTCGGCCCCAAACTGTTCTCGGCTGAATGGCCCAAAGAGAAAGACGGCCAAGATATCACCACCGACAAAGCCGCTCCCCAACTCGACCTCACAGGTACAGGTTTTGCTCCATCCAAGACAGAAATTATCTTTCAGCCCCGCTCAGAAGTGGGCAAAGAAATCAAACAAAAGCCTGTCTTTTTAGAGTCCAAAATCGACAGTGATGGGGTAGAGATTCAAAATATGTTTGTAAATATCCCCAACCAGGCCTTAAAAGGGGGCTGGATTGAAGCGCGCTCAGCCAATATTCCCAGCAACCGCATCGAACAGACCACCTATGCCTGCAATATGCTGCCTGCCAATGCCTCTTTCAGCACAGCAGCTCAAAAGCCTTGCCCGCAACAGCCCTAAAGCCCCATCACCTCTTCGGCACTCAGCCCTGGGTACTTACAAATACTCGCCACAGCAACTATTAACGATTGACGTTATTATTGCATTGCGTTAATATCAAAGCATGATCAAAAGCTTTGCCAACAAAGAAACAGAACAGCTATTTCACGGCAAAACCCCGCGTAGATTGCCTCCCAGTCTGCATCGCATTGCGCTACGTAAATTGCTGCAAATCCATGCAGCGGTCGATCTGGATTTTTTAAAGGTGCCCCCAGGCAATAAACTGGAAGCCTTGAAAGGCAATCGCAAAGGCCAATACAGTATTCGAATCAACGATCAATGGCGCATTTGTTTTGTTTGGATAGCGGGTCATGCTGACGCTGTCGAAATTGTGGATTATCATTGAGGAGAAGCCCATGAACCGAGATATCCCTCCCATTCACCCTGGCGAAATCCTGCTGGAAGAATTTATGAAACCTTTAGAGTTAAGCCAATATGCCCTGGCCAAGGCGCTCGGGGTGCCTCCGCGACGCATCAATGAAATTGTGCATGGCAAGCGGGCTATTACTGCAGATACGGCCTTGCGACTGGGGCGCTATTTTGAGGTAAATCCCCAATCCTGGTTGAATCTGCAAAGCCATTATGATTTAGAGTTGGCCACCCTCAAGCTGGGAGAACGGCTGGTGCAAGAAGTACAAACCCGCACAACCCCCTAAAGCCCCGCCACAGCTTCAATGATAATACAAGACCAAATCCTGCTTATAGCGCTGAGCGCTTTGCAACCAATTAAGAACCTCTTGTAATTGTTCGGGTTCTTTAATGTTAGAGTGCATTTTTTCAACCAACGCCTGCGTGTTCTGCTCGGCCCGCAAGACAAACACCACAGGAAAATCGTCGGGGCGGGGCAATGCCATCGGCGCATCGATATCATAGAGTTTAAATTCAGGCAGTTCATAAAACAGATCGGCCTCAGCCGGATACCAGGCCGAATTGGACATGGGCGCACCCAAATCCTCAATAAACCCCTTGAGGGCATACCAATAGAGATAGGCATATTCGGGGTGTTCGACTTTGGCTGCGAGCAACTCTTCCACCACCTGCATCAAACGGGGAGCATCGTCAGAACCCATGTCATCGATGCGCCGGCCAATCGGAAAACATTTTTTGCGAATACTGCTTTTTTTAGAGCTGACGCTAACCCCAAAGCGTGATTTTAAGCGGCTGAGACTCACCCGATAAGCCATGATGCCATAACCCATAGCCATTCACCTCTGTTTTAATTATGCTTATCCTGGCATATCCATTTTCAGTGGTCAAGCCTCCGCTAATGCGGCTACCCCCTATGCCAATGAGTCTTCTAACCCCTGATACACCCCAAAACGCGTGCGCAGGGTCTGGCGCACCTCAGGGGTAAGCGGCCCTCCCTGGGCCATTAAGACCTGGGCCGCGGAGAGCATAAACCACAGGCTGTGAAGCTTGAGCAGGGTGATCATGCGACCCTCCCAAACGCTCTCCAGGGGTCGCTCTTGGCGATACCCCGCCAGCAGGCAGGGCAAAAACTTCTGCAAGAACAAGCGGCGGTTGTGGGCCGACTTCACCAAGAGATAGTGAAAAAGCACCCCGGCCAAATCTTGGGCGTACCAGGCATAACAGGCATCGTCAAAGTCCAGCAGGGTAAAGCTGGCATCGGGGCGCACCAAGAGATTCAAGGGCGAGATGTCGCCATGAATCAGGCCATAGTCGGCTTTGTTGCGTGGCCAGGACTGGCTGAGCAACAGAGTCTGATAAAATTCAGCCAAAAGTTCTGCTTCTTCGGGGGCCCAATCGCAATCAGGCAGCGCATGTAAGGTCTCCCAATCAGGGCGGCGCTCTGCTGGGGGCTCCCAGCTCTCGGCGCAGAGATGCAATTTGCCAATTAAGCGGCCCAGCTCAAAGATCTCCTGCAAACCCCAGGCCTGCTCGTCAAAGAAGGTCGAGGGCTGGCCTTCGGCCCAGGCAAAAGCCACAGCATAAAACGGCTCGGAAGATTCCACCCAAAGGCCATGGCGCGAAAGCTGAGGCCGGGGAACATCGAAACCTTGGGTCTGCAAATGTTGCAGCCAAGCTGATTCAGCCAAAAGCCAAGCCAAAGGACGGCGATGGGCATGGCTCACACGCAGCACGAGCTGGGTCTGCTCCGACTGCAGGTGCTGCACAAAATTCACACTGCTGCTGAGTTCACTGAGTGTAAAGGGTTCACTCAGCCAGCGAGCGGCCCATTCATGGGGGTGGCTGGCCAGCCAGTCAGACTGGCCTGTTTTGGGCAAAGGTAACATCGTGAGCGACTCTCCCAATTGCAATTAGAGGTATTGTTTCAGGTTTTGCCTACCAAATTATCGCACAGTGCTCCTGCCATAGCCATTGGGCTTGGCGGGGGGTGAAGTGCGATAGCGGCGTTCTGCCGCTCATTCCAGCCTTTGTTGTTCAATATACTGTTTAATCACAGACAATGGCGCACTTCCACAGGTCAATAGGCAATAGGAACGGCTCCAAAATACCGCTTTGGCATATACTTTGTTTATTTCTTCTGCAAATTCCTTGCGAATCAAGCGAGAAGAAACTGTTTTTATATTATTAACAAACTTACTGGGTTGCACCTTTGGATTGAGAGAAAGTAATAAATGGACATGGTCTTTTTCGCCATTAAATTCAAGTAATTCACACTCCCATTTTTGGCAAAGCTCTGTAAAGATGTTTTCTAAGGAATCAAGCATGGGTTTATTGATACATTTGCGACGGTATTTTGTAACAATAACCAAATGATAATTTAAATTATATGTACAGTGATAAAGCGTTTTTAAGTCATTTATTTTGAGCATAACTAATTATACTAGGACTCTAAATAAAACAGTAGTATACTAAGTGTATGGAATTTTCTCAAAACTTAAATCGCAGAGTCACTTATCGCTTGTACCCCAACCAAGCGCAAGAAGCTGAAATGCTTAAAATCCGTGCTTTGCATCAGCAACTTTACAACGCAGCCCTCGAACAACGGATTACCGCTTATCGCAGGTGTGGCGTCTCGCTTCATTTCGCCCAACAGTGCAAGGACCTGACCGACTTGCGTCAAGCCATGCCTGAATATGATGCCCTCAACGCCCAATCCTGTCAGGTGACCCTCAAGCGGCTTGAACATGCTTTTCAACACTTCTTCAGACGGGTCAAAGAAAACGCTGAAAAAGTGGGCTTCCCGCGCTTCAAGCCACTCCAGCGCTATTCTGGTTGGGGCTACAAAACCCATGGTGATGGCTGGCGATTGTTCCCTCAAGAAAAGAAACATGGCCTGCTCAAACTTTCAGGAGTAGGGTATATTCGGATGCGGGGACAAGCCCGAACGCCTGGTACACCGAAAACCTTGGATATTTTGTACAAAGGGGGAAAATGGTATGCCTCGGTTGTTTTGGTTTGTGAACCTGAACGCAAACCCAAGGAGCATGAGCCCCCTCTGGTCAAAGGAGCTGTGGGTCTGGATTGGGGAGTAGAGAGCTTTGCCACTTTGGCCCATGAAAGCGGTGATTACAGCCGGATAGAAAACGAACGGCATTTAAGGCTTGAATTGCAAAAGCTGGCCCAATTGCAGCGAGAGATGTCCCATAAAAAGCGGGGCTCACGCAATTGGTTCAAAGCGAAAAAAAAGGTTGCGGCATTACACAGCAAAATAGCCCGCAAGCGCCATGAGTTTCTGCATCAGAGCAGTGCCTGGGTGATCAAATCAAATGGGTTAATTGCTGTCGAGAAGCTGAATACCAAAGGAATGACGGCCAACGGCGGTCAGAGAAAAAAGGGACTCAACAGAGAAATATTGAGCACAGCCCCAGGGGCATTTCACGCGATGTTGAAGTACAAAGCGGCAGAGGCTGGTACGAGATACATTGAAGTGCCGACGCGCAAGGAGCGGCAGCCGTTGCACGAAGTGCTTACGGATGGCGACAGCATCGCCAAGCCCAGTCAGACTTGCTGTGGTTGTGGCAATCAGGCAAAGAAGCCTTTATCCGAAAGGCAACACATATGTCCATGTGGCTTAACCTTGAGTCGCGATCAGAATGCTGCGCGTGTGATCTTAAACTGGGCCTTAGAGAGTATTAAGGGTCGGGAATCGGCCCTGTGTGGAGAGAAGTCTTTCTCTGCGAAGCACGAAACTCCCTCCATACCCATTTGGGTTGGAGGGATGTAGTTCATCAGTGGCAAGATCTCGAAATTGTCACACAAAGCCTCTTTATATTAAGTGTATTGGGTGCAGATCAAAAGTGGATTAAATGTTCTGTAAAAGACGCTTTTTTTAGCAGGATGGGCGAGATTCTACGGGTATAAGAGAACAAGCAAAGAACCAATTTGAGAGCTAAGAGGGCGGACTATGTGGAAACCAGAGCATAACCACCAGATACCAACAGGTGTGGCCGATCTTTCAACCGTGATCTGTTCAGATTTGAGCGCCATTCGCTTTTTTTATGGCGAGTTGCTGGGGCTCGAAGAAAGAATCTGGAAAGAGAACACCTACAGTGTCTTTCAGCTCGGCCAGACCGAGGTCATGTTTTGTCAGAGCAAGGCCGTTCATCAGGCCCAAACGACAGCCTATGACTATTTGGATATTCCCTGTCAATGGTCGATTCGGGTGCCCGAGGCCCTGTTTTTGGGCGTGCTTTACCAGCTTAAACACACCCAAAAACAGCTTTTGACCAGCAAACCTGAATGGCGGCATGGCAGCTATTGGGGCGTCACGGTCAATGATCCGGTGGGCAACCCCATCGAACTCTACACCATTCCCCAGATTGAGCCACAGGTCAAAGAATGGGAGACCCACGCCCTCACAAGTCTGCTCTGAACACGCCGGATACAGAACCCTTGTCCGGCTAAAAGAGAGGTTTGTCTTGCCCCTCTGCTCAAGGTACAATGCCAAACATGGCAACAGTTCTTGAAATCTCCAATCTCTCCAAACGCTATGGCAAAGTCCAGGCCCTGCAAAGCCTCAACTTAAAAGTCGAAGCAGGCAGCACCTGGGGCATTCTCGGCCCCAATGGCAGTGGCAAAACCACCACCTTGGGCATTGTTTTGGGCGTGCTCAAAGCCAGCACAGGTGATTACCGCTGGTTTGAGGCCCCGCCCACAGCCCTGGCCCGACGCCGGGTGGGCACGCTGCTCGAAACCCCCAATTTTTATACCTATCTCTCGGCCCAGCGCAATCTCGAAATTGTCGCGGCCATCAAAGGCCGAGGCCAAGAGCGCATCAAAGAAGTGCTGGATCTGGTTTTGCTCAGTCAGCGCTCCAAAGACGCCATCAGCACCTATTCGCTGGGGATGCGTCAGCGTCTGGCTTTGGCTTCGGCCCTGCTTTCAGACCCAGAAGTCTTGGTGCTGGACGAGCCCACCAACGGACTGGATCCCCAGGGCATTGCCGATGTGCGCGCGGTCATTCAGCGCACGGCCCAAACGGGCAAAACAATCATTATGGCCAGCCATATTCTCGACGAAGTCGAAAAAGTTTGCACCCACGTGGCCGTGCTCAAACAGGGCAAACGCCTCGCGGCAGGTTCACTCAGCGAGGTGCTCACCTCGGGGCCACTTTTGCAAATTTCGGGGGGTGAGTTGGCCACGCTGAAACAAATGGCCGAGCAGTGTCCGGGAGTCAAGCAAGTCCGCGAAAATGGCGACAAACTCGAACTCAACCTCGAAAACGAAAAAACCCCTTCAGAGATCAACCGCTGGTTTATGGAGCAGGGAGTGGCCCTGAGCCATTTGGCGATCTACAAACCCAACCTCGAAAGTGGCTTTTTGGCCTTGATACGGGAGGATCAACAAGATGCGCCTGTTAATCATTGAGCTGAGAAAAGTCATCTGGTACCGCGCCTTCTGGATTTCGGCCTTGGGCTATCTCCTGCTGATGCCACTGCTCTTCGTGAGTTTGGCCAATTTTAATATCCAGGTCTCTGGCGGCACCAGTCTGGGCCTCAATCTCTACCTCTTTCCCCAGGTCTGGCAAAACGTCACCTACATGGCCTCTTGGTTCAATTTGCTGCTCTATTTTTTCGTGATTCTCTTGGTCACCAACGAGTTTCAATTTCGCACCCTGAGGCAGAATATTATCGACGGGATGAGCCGCGAAGAGGTCTTGATTGGCAAATTGCTGCTTTTATTCCTGTTCACGATTGTCTCAACCCTTTTGGTAGCGGCTGTGGGTCTGGGTTGTGGCCTGGTTTACGGCGAAGGCGTCAGCTGGGCCAGCGCGACAGAAAAAATCCACTTTGTCGGGATTTTCTTCTTACAATGTTATGCAACACTGGTCTTTGCTCTGTTTTTGAGCTTGGTGGTGCAAAAGCAAGGGCTCACGATCATTGCCTATCTCTTTTATTCGATGGTGGTCGAAAACGTCCTGCGCTTTAAACTCCTGCCCCAGGGCTGGGGCGATTACCTGCCGATGAAGATCATCGCCGATCTGATTCCCAATCCCCTGCCAGCCCTGCTCGGCATGGGTGTGGCCAAAGACCCAGAATGGCGTTCGGTCTTTTTGACCCTGGGGTATATTGCCCTGTTTTCTCTGGCTTCTTGGGGTTGGCTGCGCTGGCGGGATCTGTGAGTGTTTGACGACTCTCAACTTGCGGAAGATCTGCGCAGTGCCTTGGAGCGGCGCGCGGCGCTTTTCGCGGCTTTGGCCGCCGAAAACACCACTGCCTATCGCCTCTTTCATGGCAGCAACGAAGGCCGCCCGGGCCTGACCGTGGATCGCTACGGTCCCCAATTGCTGATTCAGAGTTTTCACAGCCCCCTCAGTGCAGACGATCTTGCCACCATTGAAGCCGTTAGCCGTGACCATTTTCAACCCTTGGAAGTGGTGCATAACGACCGCAGCGCCGCCCATTCGCGCCGCAAAGATGAAAACGAGCTCAGCCCCCACACCTTTCTCTGCCACGAGCTGAATTTGGCTTATACAGTCATGGGCAAACACAGCGGCCAAGATCCACTGCTCTTTCTCGATCTGCGGGTGGGACGGCGCTATGTGCTGGGCCAAGCCGCAGGATGCTCGGTGCTCAATCTCTGCGCCTATACCTGTGGTCTGGGGATCGCAGCCATGCAAGGCGGGGCAAGTGAGGTCTGGAATGTGGACTTTACCAACCGTTATCTCGAAATCGGCCAAGAAAACGCCCGGCTCAATCACTTAGACAACGAGCAGCACCATTTTTTGCATAGTGATTTTTTTACTGCTGTCAAACAGTGGGCCGGTCTGCCGATCACCTTTCGGCGCGGCAAAGGGATTGAAAGCCGCAGCTACCCCAAACTGGCCCCCCGCCAATTTGATCTGGTCTGCTTGGACCCCCCACGTTGGTCCAAAAGCCCCTTTGGCACCATTGACCTGATCCGCGATTACCAGAGTGTGTTTAAACCCGCACTCTTGGCCACCCGTCCCGGTGGCCGTCTGCTCTGCACCAATAACGTGGCTGCGGTCCAGCGCGAGATCTGGGCAGAAAGCCTGATGCGCTGCGCCAGCAAAGCCGGGCGGGACATTCAAGCCTTGCAATGGCTGGAACCCGAAGCAGACTTTCCCTCGCGGGACGGACAGCCCCCCCTCAAAATAGCCGTCTTGCAGGTTTAAAATGTGGCGGTGCAGTGATTGCGGCGAAAAAAACGAAGGCGCTTACCAGAGTTGTTGGCAGTGTGAGGCGCGCAAAGATGGCAGACCCAAACAGAGACAAGAAGCCCTCAAGGCCAGTTTGGGCACCCGTTTTATCTGTCGCTGCTGTGGCCAAAACCAAGCAATGGTGAAAGACCAGCCGCAACTGTGCGGGGTGATTTCCGCTTCTTGCAGCGCTTGCAGCTATACAGAGCTGTACCAGACAGATATTCTGATGCAGCAGGGCCAAGTCGCTCTGGATCTGCTCTTTGGTTCGAGCGAAGTCTAAGAGCCCCCCATGGTATACTGAGCGCACCTTGAAGTGGAGGTCTCTGACCCATGAAAATCAAAGACGCAGTGCGTTTGGCGCTTTTACACTGCCACCGTCAGGGCTGGCTGACCTCAGGTGTCTGGGGTCAAGACAACGAAGGCGTTGGCCCCGGTGCCAAAGGCGGTGTATTGGCTGAGACCCAAGGCCTGCCTTTTGCCCACAACACCATTCTCAACGAGCGCTCTGCGGCCTGGATTCCCTACTCTGCCGCATTTTTGCGCCAGCCTGCTGTGGGCGTAATGCAGTTTGCCGATTACCAGCACAATACCTACGATATTATGAAAATGATTGGTGAGACCTGCTGGGCCAGTGGTGGGCGCGTGCCCATGCCGCTGGTGATCATGACCGCTTACGGAGCCCTGAGTGGCAAAGGCGCTCTCTACCACTCCCAAACCGTCGAAAACGAAATGGTGGGATTGCCCGGTTGGAAGGTGGTCTCGGTCTCCAACCCCTACGACGCAGCCACCCTGCTTGTGGCCGCAATCAAAGACCCCAATCCCGTCCACTTTATGTATCCCCGCGCCCATGCCGGTTTTCCGACCGATTCAGCCACCACTCAGGGATTGGCCCATCTCGAATTGCCCGGTTTTGCGCTTTTGCCCGGCGAAAAAGAACTGCTCGAAAGCCCCTCAACCCTGGCCAGCAACCCCAACGCCCGCACACAGTGGTTGGCTTATACCACCGCGGCAATGGACCAGCGCGATGGCACCTGGGTGCAAGAATGGCCCGAAGGCCTGATCATTCCCGAAGACAGTCTGGGCACAGCCCGCCTGACCCGCGAAGGCGATCATGGAGTGGTCTTTTCCCATGGCCGCCTGATGCCAATGGCCTGGAAAGCGGCCCAAGGCCTGAGCTTTTTGACAGGCCAAGAAATTGCCGTGATGGATTTGCGTACACTCAAACCCGCACCGCTGGCAGATATGCAACCCCTGATCGAAAAAAGCCGAGGCCGAATTTTGCTCTTAAACGAAGCCACCGCCGCCAATAATTGGATGCACAGCCTGGCTCACGAGATCATTCAACAATTCGGCTGGCAGTTTGAGACCTATCCGCAGGTGCTCAGCGCGCAAGATTCCCCCGTGGGCCAGTCTCTGGCAATAGAACAGCAGATTGTGCCCCAAATTGAAGACGTCTTTGTCAGGCTCTGTGAATTTTTCAGACCCGAAACCCTGATTCGGATAGGTGAACGGGTGGGTGTGCCACTGGCCCTCGACAGCGAAAAACAGTGGTTTGAGCTAGCAGCACTCAAGACCCTGGCCACAGCAGCCCTGAAATACGCAGAGCAGCACGACCCGGTTTATACCACGGGTATCAACCCCGTTAGCCCTCCGGCAAAAACCCCCGCCAAAACACATGTTTAAGGAGTTTTCTCAATGGAATTAAAGAATCATTTTGTCAAACTGGAACTGCAAGAAAAAGTCGCTGTGGTGACCCTCGATCACCCGCCTGTGAATTCACTCAGCCCAGCTGTGGTGGATGAATTGGACGCAGTGCTGCGCCACCTCGAAGCCAAAGATGAAATCTTGGCTGTGGTTGTGACCGGTGCTGGCCCCAAAATCTTTGTCGCTGGCGCGGATATCAAGGCCATGTCAGGCATGACACCGGCTGAAGCTGAAAAACTGGCCGAGACCGGTCAGCGCGCCCTCAACCGCTTGGCAGATATGAAAAAGCTCACGATCTGCGCGATCAACGGCTTGGCCCTGGGCGGCGGTCTGGAATTGGCCATGGCCTGCGATCTGCGCCTCTGTGCGGAACATGCCAAAATGGGCCAGCCCGAGATCAATTTGGGCATTATTCCCGGCTTTGGCGGCACCCAGCGCCTGCCCCGCATTATTGGCAGTGCCCGCGCTCTGGAAATGCTGCTGAGTGGCGATCCGATTGATGCCGCCACCGCTTTTGCCTGGGGTCTGGTCAACCACGTCACGCCTGCTGAAGAACTGCTGCCCAAAGCCCTGGGATTGGCCAAAAATGTGGCCACCAAAGCCCCTGTGGCCTCGCGTTTGATCCACGACAGCGTGGCTGAAGGCCTGACCAAAACCATCAATCAAGGCCTGCGCCTGGAAATTCAAAACTTTCACAAGGTCTTTGCCACCGAAGACAAAAGCGAAGGCATCAGCGCCTTCATCGAAAAACGCGCTGCCAATTGGAAAGGCTGCTAAGCCTGTTTTGGCCAGTTGTGGGGATCTTGACAAGCCCCGCAACTGGTTGCATGCTACTGATGCCACTTGCTTAACAAGTGGCGAATCTCCAAAGCCAAGTGCTTTAAGTCCCTCTCTGAAAGGAATACGATCATGCCCAAGACCTATGTAACAGCCATCCCCATCTTGCCCGAAAAAGTGGAGCAATGGAAAGCTTTCGCCCAGGCCCTCAAAACAGATAAACAGCGAGAATACGAACTCGCACGCCAAAAAGCCGGAGTGCGCAGCGAAAAACTCTGGCACCAATCGACTCCCCACGGCGATCTGATGCTGCAGGTGGTTGAATTGGACGGTTCTTACCCAGATTTTATGCACTCGCTGACCCATCCCAGCGATGAATTTGGCCAGTGGTTTTTGGCCCAGGCACAAGAACTTCACGGCGTCACAACCGAACAGATGGAAGCCATGAACCCCAATGAACAGGTTTTTGCCTGGACCTGCCCAACTGTGCTTGAAAAAGCCGGAGAAACCGCTTTGGGCATCGGTCAAAACCTCGCCCACACCGCTCAGGGCATTTTAGGCAAAGCCAGTGAAACCGCCGAAGAAGTCGGCAAAAAAGTCAGCGAAAACGCCGGTTCGTTTGCAGGCAAAGCTCAGCAACAGGCCCAAGAAGCCGCTCACCAGTTTCAGGAAAAGGCCCAGGAAGCGGGTCATCAATTGCAAGAAAAAGCCCAAGAAGCGGCCCATAAAGTGCAACAACAGGCCGATGAAGTGCGCAAACAGGTTGAGGTCAAAGCCACCGAATTGCTCAACCAAGCCGGTGACAATGTCGCTGAAGCCGCCCAACAGATGCAGGTCAAAGCCGCTGAAGCGCTTGAAAATGCCGCCGAAGTGGGACAAGCTGTGGCTGAAAAAGCCTCAGGGCTCTTGAATCAGGCTTTGGGCGGCCTCTTTGGCAAAAAAGACGAAAAGCCCGAAGAGACCAAAGCCGAAGTCGCCAAAACAGAGACGCCGGCCGAAGAGAAAAAAGTTTAGGCCAGAAGCGCTTATGACTTCACGCTGCCGGCCATCAGGCCACGGATAAAGTATTTTTGTCCGAGCAAAAAGACGGCCAAGGCCGGCAGCACACTGATCACCCCTGCGGCCATCAATTGGCCCCAGTCGGTGGTCTCGCGAAAACTGCCTTTAAAGGCCGCCAGCCCCACCGGCAAGGTGCGCATATGTTCGCTGTTGGTCACAATCAGCGGCCAGAGAAAGCTGTTCCAGGTCGCGATAAAGGTAAAGATCCCCAACGTGGCCAGAGCGGGCAAGGCCGTGGGCAGGGCGATTTTCCAGTAAATCTGCCAAATATTGCAGCCATCAAGCGTGGCTGCTTGCTCCAATTCTTCGGGAAAGCCCAAAAACCACTGGCGCAAGAGAAAAATCCCAAAGGCCCCAAATAAGCCGGGCACCACCAAAGCAGCATAGCTGTCGATCCATCCCAATTTGCTCATTAACATAAACAGCGGCACCACATTGACCTGCGGTGGAATCATCATCGTGGCCAAAAACAGAAAAAACAGGCCATCTTTAAAGGGAAAACGCAGCCGCGCAAAGGCATAAGCCGCCATCGATGCGGTCACCATCTGTCCTGCTGTGGTCAAACAGGCCACCAGCAAACTGTTCAGAAAAAAGCGCCCCAGCGGCACGGTCATCATGGCCCGGCTGTAATTCTCAGGGGCCAGCGGATTGGGCAACAGGCGCGGCGGCAGGCTGAACATCTGCTCGGGGGTCATCAAAGACGTCGCCAGCATCCAGACAAAAGGCACCAGCATGGAGATCGAGCCCAGCGCCAAAAAGAGATAAGCTAAGATTCGAGGGCCACCCATTTTTTCCTTAAACTCCATTGAATCAACGTCAGGGTCAGAATAATTGCGAAGAGCACGTAGGCCATGGCAGAGGCCCGGCCCACTTGAAAGAATTCAAAGGCATTCTGGTAGAGCCAATACACCGCCACATTGGTGCTGTTCTCAGGTCCGCCTTGGGTCATCATATACACCGAGTCAAAGATCTGGAAGGCCGTAATCGTGGACATGGTCGTGACAAAGAAAAGTGTGGGGCTGACCATCGGCAAGGTCACATTGAGAAATTGCTGCCAGGAGCTGGCCCCATCGAGGGAAGCCGCTTCGTAGAGTTCATCGGGGATATTTTGCAAACCCGCCAGAAAAATCACCATGCTATAGCCGACGTTTTTCCAGATGCCCATCACAATCAGGGCGGGCAGAGCCCACTCCGTGGTAAAGAGCCAGGCGATCGGTTTGAGCCCGATTGCCCCCAGGGCGGCATTGAGCAGACCGTATTGAGGGTCGTAGATCCAATTCCAGACCAAAGCAATGGCAATCATCGAGGTCACCACTGGCAGAAAAAAGACGGTTCTGAAAATTTTCACGACCCAGCCCTGTTGATTGAGCGCAATTGCCAGTGCCAAAGCAATGGGCACTTCGAAAAGCACCACCGAGAAGGCGTAGACAAAGGTATTGCCGAGCACCTTCCAGAACAAGGGCTCAGACATCAAAGCGGCATAATTGGCAAACCCCACCCATTTGGGGGGGCTGAGCAGATTCCATTGGGCAAAACTGAGCCCAAACGAAGCCAGCACGGGAATCAGGGTAAAAATCCCCACTCCCAGCAGGCTGGGCAAAAGCATCAAAAGGGCCCACCCCAGTTCGGAACGCTGTTTCAAGCTATCAATGCCCCCATCGCCTTTGAGAATGCTGAATTATAACACAGGGGGAAAGCGCCTCTCAGGGCCTCAAGGCGAGACCCGGCCCTGAAACTCATTCAGGGTCTGGTTCAGATTGTCCAAAAGCCAGTCTTGCATGTCTTCAAATTCTCGGCTGTCTTTGGCTGTGATCAGCGGGGTTAAATTCACAGGGGTGCCTGATTTTAGTTTCATTTGCAAGCGGATATAGTCCGTGTTTTCTCCTTCTTGTTCAATCAGGTCAAAGCCAGCCACCGCACCAATGGCGTGCTTTTGGGTAAACGACCAGCCCAAAGCCGTATTGCGAATCACCACCACCTGGCGGGTCGCGCCATCGAGTACCAGCCAATAACAATTAAAGGGCTTGCCCGTCAATTTCAAAAACAGGCCCATGCCCAGATAGAAGATCATCAGGTAAAGTGGCAGATACATGATCCAAAAGAAAAGGGTGTCAAAATACCGCACCTTGACCAGATCTTCCTGGGGAGATCTGAGGAAAATTTGAATGTCTTCAGCAGCGTTTTCAGCGGTCTCTTCAAACATCGCGGTCATGATTTCCCAATTTCCGCGCTTGTGCTGCAAAACCAATTGATAAGAGTCCGATTCATCGCCGACAATTTCGTGGACCTGGGGGGCCACCATCTCGGAAAGAGGGAGTTCAACCCGGCTGCTAAAAAAGACCAAAAAAGGATGTAAATAGATCTTTTCAAGCTGGCAATTGCCGACATTGGGGGCCGTGCGCATACATTTCAATCGGGTTAAACCGGGATTGCCAAACAAAAGTGGAAACAAAGCCACCACGCCCCAGCCGAGTAGACAAATAAACAGACCTTTGACAAACCGGGAATTGCGGTACTCCAAAAGCCCTTTTTGGGGCGTGCGTTTCCAAAAAAAACCCACATTTTCAGCGAATTGATTCGATGGATGGGGTTGATTGACCGACACAGCGTTCAAGCTGCGCACTCGCCATCAGTGGTACGGGTAATGCCTTTTTTACGGGCTTCACAAGAATTATTGTAGGTTTTGCCATCAGAACCACAGACTGGCTGAAAGATACCCGGACAGGCTGTTTCTGTCGGCAGCAAATTCTTGCGCACACAGCCCAGCAACAAGGTGCCAGAGCAGATCAAAAAAATCACCATTGAGCGCCAAACCAACATCTGAGAACTCCCTTCAAATGACCTGCTCTGATCTTGCCAGATTCAGCTCTTTTGGGCAAGTGTCGAAAACACGATTAATACCCTTGTTTTATCAGGATTACGGGAGTAAAATAGGGCCTCTAAGAGGATATCCATGACAGAGCCGCTCTCTCCAACGCAGACCTTACGTGATCAACATGTTCACGAGCCCCATCATTCAAAAGCCTCTCTTGCAACGCTGGCGCTGGGCGCTATTGGCGTTGTCTATGGTGATATCGGAACCAGCCCGCTTTACACCCTCAAAGAGTGTTTTCATGGTCACCACGCCATTGCCTTTAATTCCGCCAACGTACTCGGTGTACTTTCATTGATCTTTTGGTCCTTGACCCTGGTTGTGACCCTCAAATACCTGACCTTTGTGATGCGTGCCGACAATAACGGCGAAGGCGGCATGTTTGCCTTGCTGGCACTCTTGCAAGAAAAAGCAGGCAAAGGGATGATGTCAGGCAAAGCCCAGGGCATGGTAGTTCTGGCCGCGTTAACAGGGGCCTCCTTGCTCTACGGCGACGGGGTGATTACTCCCGCGATTTCGGTACTCTCTGCTGTAGAGGGACTGGAAGTGGCCACAGCAGCGGCAAAACCCTTTACAGTACCCTTGACCTGTGGCATTTTGCTCGGCCTATTTATGATTCAAAAAAAGGGCACGGGCTCAATTGGGCGCATCTTTGGCCCGGTCATGATCTGCTGGTTTACCCTGCTGGCAGTGATGGGGCTGGTGCATATTTTTAAAAATCCCGAGGTGCTCAAAGCTGTCTGGCCCGGTTATGCGGTGAATTTTTTTCAGACCAATCAAATGACAGGCTTCTTGGTGCTGGGCTCGGTGGTGCTCTGTATTACCGGGGGTGAAGCCCTCTATGCAGATATGGGCCATTTTGGCCGGGGTGCCATTCGCATCTCTTGGTTTTGTTTTGTCTTTCCGGCCCTGATTCTAAATTATTTTGGCCAAGGTGCGCTCTTGCTCAGCCACGAGGCCAAAAACCCCTTTTACGAAATGGTGCCCACCTATTTGATCATCCCCCTGGTGATCATGGCAACAGCCGCCACGATCATCGCCTCTCAAGCCCTGATTTCAGGGGTCTTTTCAGTCACCCGCCAAGCAATTCAAATGGGCTTTCTCAACCGCTTGAATATAGTGCATACCTCCAGTGAAACCGAAGGCCAGATCTATATCCCCTTGGTCAATTACACCATGATGTTGGCCTGCCTCTTGGTGGTGGTGTTGTTTAAAGAGTCCAGCCATTTGGCTGCCGCTTATGGCGTGGCCGTGACCACCGACATGGTGCTGACTTCAACCCTGTTTTTGTTTGTGCTGCGCTATTGCTGGAAATGGAGTTGGCTCAAGGCCCTGCCACTGGTGATTTTATTCTTGACCTTTGACCTGGCCTATTTCGGTTCCAATATTATCAAATTTATCGATGGTGGCTGGCTGCCTGCACTTGTGGCCAGCTTTATGCTGATTCTGTTCCTGACCTGGCGCGATGGCCGCAAAGAGCTGTACAGACGCATCAATGCTTCAACCCTGCCACTCTACCACGATGCCGAAGGTGATCTCTCTCTGATCCCCCAACCCGGCACAGGTCGCCTCTATCAGCCCCGCCACCATATGCGCGTGGGGCATGTCTCAATGGACTTTCTCACCAGCGATATGCTCGAAGATGTGGCCCGTGTGCCGGGTACCGCTGTTTTTATGGCAGTCTCTTCGACCCACGTGCCACCGGTGCTGATTCATCACCTCAAACTCAACCACGCCTTACACGAGCAGGTGATTCTGCTTTCGGTTAAGTCACGCAATGTGCCAATTGTGCCTGCGGACCAAACCTTGGAAGTCAAAGACCTGGGAGAAGGGGTTTACCAAGTCACTGCTTGGTACGGCTTTATGCAATCGCCAGATATTCCACTTCTCTTGGACAATTGTCCAGCCTTTTTGCTCGAAGTACGCCGAGAAAACACCACTTATTTTCTCGGCCACCAAACCCTGCTCATGGAAAAGCACCGCACGGCCATGGCCCGCTGGCGCAAGGCGCTCTTTGCCTTTATGTCGCGCAATGCTTGGTCAGCCGCCGGTTTCTTTAAATTGCCCACCGAGCGCGTAATCGAAGTGGGCATGCATATTGAGATCTAAACCCATTCCCTGTTCATGAAAAAAGGCGCTCTTTGTAAGAGCGCCTTTGAACTTAAAACAGGTCTTAAATCGTGGCAGAGCCCGTCTTTAAAGCGGCTTTAAAATACTCACGGCGCATGACCGCGATATTGTCGATTGAGATGCCTTTGGGGCAGACCGCTTCACATTCGGCGTGGTTGGAGCAATTGCCAAAGCCTTCGGCGTCCATCTGCTCAATCATGCGCAAAGCCCGGCGGGTGGCTTCGGGTTTGCCTTGGGGCAGGTGGGCGTATTGTGAGATTTTGGCTGCCACAAAGAGGGAGGCCGACGCATTGGGACAGGCGGCAACACAGGCACCACAGCCAATACAGGCCGCAGCAAAGAAAGATTTATCTGCCTCTTCTTTGCCAATCGGGATGCTGTTGGCATCTTGGGCACAGCCGGTGTTCACACCGACATAGCCCCCCGCCTGAATGATCCGGTCAAAAGCGCTGCGATCCACCACCAAATCTTTGATCACGGGAAAGGCCTCTGAACGCCAGGGCTCGATCGTGATCGTATCCCCATCGCGGAAGGTGCGCATATGCAATTGGCAGGTCGCGGTCCGTCTGACAGGGCCATGTGCAACGCCATCCACTACCACCCCGCAGGTACCACAAATACCTTCCCGGCAATCGTAATCGTATTCAACGGGGTCTTCTTTGCCCTCTTTGATCAGCTTTTCGTTGAGCACGTCCAGCATCTCCAAAAAAGACATGTGGCTGGAGACATTGTCCAGCTCGTAATCACGGAAAGCACCGGGGCTATTGGGCCCTTTTTGTCTCCAGATTTTCAGCTTCATTCGCATATTATCAGACATGGTGCTTCTCCTTACTTATAGCTTCGTTGTGAGGGTTTGACATTTTCGAATTCCAGGGGTTCTTTGTGCAAGACTGGCTGGGCAAAATTGCCCGTGTACTCCCAGGCCGCAGCATAGCTATACGCTTCATCATTGCGCTGAGCTTCACCTTCTTCAGTCTGGTACTCTTCGCGGAAATGGCCACCACAGGACTCTTCGCGGTGCAAAGCATCCAGGGCCATCAATTCACCCAATTCGAGGAAGTCAGCCACGCGGCTGGCAAATTCCAAATTTTTGTTCCAGCCATCGGCATCACCGGGGATGCGCACATTGTTCCAGAACTCTTCACGCAGCTTGGGAATTTCTTGCAAGACCTGTTTGAGGCCTTCTTCGGTGCGGGACATGCCGACATAATCCCACATTTTTAAACCCAATTCGCGGTAGAGTTCCATCACCGTGCGGGTGCCTTTGATCGACAGCAATTTGTCGATCTGGCCCTGAATTTCGCCGCGCACCTGGGTAAAGGCTTCGCCTTTGGCAGCTTCGGCTTTGACCGGGGCTTTGCCAGCGAGGTAGTCACCAATGGTATACGGTACAACAAAATAGCCATCCGCCAGCCCCTGCATCAGGGCACTGGCACCGAGGCGGTTGGCACCGTGATCGGAGAAATTGGCTTCACCCAGGGCAAAGAGCCCAGGAATGGTGGTCATGAGGTTGTAATCGACCCAAAGACCGCCCATGGTGTAGTGCACAGCGGGGTAAATCCGCATCGGCACCTTGTAGGGGTTTTCGCCGGTGATGCGCTCATACATCTCAAAGAGGTTGTTGTAGCGATCTTCGACGGTTTTGAGCCCCAAGCGCTGGATCGACTCAGCAAAGTCGAGGTAGACGGCCAAGCCCGACTCTCCGACACCGCGGCCTTCATCGCAGACGGCTTTGGCATTGCGGGAGGCCACGTCACGGGGCACCAAATTGCCAAAACTGGGGTACCTGCGTTCGAGATAATAATCGCGTTCGTCTTCGGGAATCTGATCAGGCGGGCGTTTGTCTCCGGCTTTTTTGGGTACCCAAACCCGGCCATCGTTGCGCAGGGATTCACTCATCAGGGTCAACTTGGACTGGTAATCGCCCGAAACGGGGATACAGGTCGGGTGAATTTGGGTAAAACAGGGATTGGCAAAATATGCACCGCGTTTGTGGCAGCGCCAAGCAGCCGTGGCGTTGGAGTTCATGGCATTGGTGGAGAGGAAATAGACATTGCCATATCCCCCTGTGCAAAGCAGCACAGCGTCACCAGCATACGATTCCAGTTCGCCGGTCTTGAGATTGCGCATGACCACACCTTGGGCCACGCCATCGACCACGACCAGATCCAACATTTCGCGGTAAGTGAAAAGCTGGACTTTGCCCGCATCGACCTGGCGCATCATGGCACCATAAGCCCCCAGCAAAAGCTGTTGACCCGTTTGGCCTGCGGCATAAAAGGTACGAGAGACCTGCGCGCCCCCGAAAGAGCGGTTCGACAACATGCCACCATATTCACGGGCAAACGGAACGCCCTGGGCCACACATTGGTCGATAATACTCACACTGACCTGGGCCAGACGGTAGACATTCGATTCACGGGCGCGGAAGTCGCCGCCTTTGACCGTGTCGTAAAACAGACGCCAAATGCTATCGCCGTCGTTTTGGTAGTTTTTGGCAGCATTGATCCCACCCTGGGCCGCAATGCTGTGGGCCCGGCGGGGAGAGTCGGAGATACAAAAGGCTTTGACGTTATACCCCATCTCGGCCAGAGAGGCGGCAGCAGAAGCGCCGGCCAGACCTGTACCAATCACCAAAACGGTGTATTTGCGTTTATTGGCAGGGTTAACGACTTTGATCCCGGCTTTGTAATTGTCCCATCTTTCAGAGACGTGGCCTGCGGGAAGATGGGCCTGGAGGGGAGAGCCCTCTTGAATATTCAGTTTACTCATGGCTGTATTGACCTCCAATTATTTCACGGGAACCATAAAATAGACCCAGCCAGGCAGAGCAATAAAGCCCACGGCCAGGAGCAGAGCCAGCAACACACCCGCAGTGTAGATCACGGGGGTGTAGCGGGGGTGGTAAGCCCCCAATGACTGAAAGGCACTCCAGAATCCGTGGCTGACGTGCATGCCCAAAAGCAGCATGACGGCACTGTAAGCCAGGGCAATCCAGGGATTCTTGAAAGCAGCGACCACGGGCGTGTAGAGGTTGATCACCTCTGCGCCATGAATGGTCACGTGTTCAGGGTTAAACCGGGTGGCAAAGCGAAACATCCAGACATGGGCCACAATAAAGATCAGCAGCACCAGACCTGTATAGATCATGCTTTGGGAGGCAATTGTTTTGCGGCTCGGTTTGCCCGCTTTGCCATTGACGGCATAACGGGTTTTGCGCGCGGCCTTGTTTTGGGCCGTGACACTGAAAGCGAAGATAATGTGAAAGACAAAGACGGCCATCAGGCCCAATTCAGCCAGGCGAATCAGGGGTCCCAGGCTTTCGAGTTTGAGTACATAACTGTTAAAGGCCTCTTCTCCAAAGAAAAGGCTCAGATTACCGGCCAGATGGAAGACAATAAAGCCCACGAGGGCCAGGCCACTAAGGCCCATAATATATTTGCGACCAACGGTCGAGTCAAAGATCGAGAGGATGGCATCAATGACGTTGGGTTTGGCAGTTTGTTTTTCTGCGTTTTGCATACGGGTTCCTGCTCTTATTCATTCAGAAATTAATGCTTTTTGGCTTCTACACCATAGCACGAAGTCCCTGCGGCTGGTAACACAGCGCGTCTAATCAAAGTCTGACCTTTGCTCAGGCTTGCAGTCAAGCAATCGGACTTGTTTTGGTATGTCTTCAGCGTACTGGCTTTATCGCGGAGAAAACATGATCGGGATCAAGTTCAGATTATAATTTGTTTATGAAAAGTTTTGAACCTTTTGAACCGTATACCCAATTGCTCAGCGATCTGGAAAAACTGACCCAGGCCCTGGGTCAAAAACACACAAATAATATCACCTGCCAGGCGGGATGCAGCGGCTGCTGTCTGCCGGGCCTGAGCGTCTTTCCGGTCGAAGCTGCCAGCGTCTCTGCCGCCCTGGCTCACTTGGCCCAAGCCAACCCCGCCCTGCGCGAGCGGGTGCGTGAGCAGTCTCAGGTCGCTTTAACTCAGCCTGAAGCATCCCAGGAACACTGCCCCCTGCTGGTCGACGATCTCTGCAGCATCTACGCCGCTCGCCCGGTTATCTGCCGCAGCCATGGCTACCCGATTCATTTTCAAGACCCCGAAGCGGAAGAGGGTGAGGTTTTTCTGGATGTCTGCCCGCTCAATTTTACGGCTGAAGGCGCGCTCGAAAGCCTGGAGCTGCCGGATACCTTGCCGATTGATCGCCTGAATCTGCGCCTGGCCGCGATCAACCACGTCTATGGCCGGGACGTGCTGAAAGCGGAGGCCGAGCGGGTGAATTTGGCTGAACTGGGAGCAGAGTGAGTCTTGGGCTTGGGGCAAGCTCCAACGGTCCCCCTATTTGGGCCCCCCTGCCCTTCGTGGTATGATGCCTATACATTTTTTGAAGAAAAAGCACGACACTTGAAGACACAAGGGCAAAAGCATCATGAAACGCAATCTTTTCTCTCTGGCCACCTGCGCGCTGGCTGCCACCACTCTCACCAGCTGCTGGGTTCCCCAGGTCATTCAAGGGGTGCGTCCCGAACTCTTCAAAAGCGCTGCTGAGATCCCCCCCGATGAATACAAGATCAGCCGCGACGAAGGCCTGACCGCTCTGGCCACCCACATGATCAGCGTGGCCCAAGAGGCCTCCAACCTGATGGTGCTGACCCGCGGCATCAATACCCGCCGCCAGCAGGTCGAAAACTTTATCTATTTCAACGTCAAAAGTGGTCTGCCCGATTGGTTTTTTAATGGCACAGATTACACCCGTTACGACGCCTTGCGCCGCGGCAATTACACCCTGAGTTTCAAAGATGCCCAAAACAAGCCTTACCCCTTTGATGTATTGGCCGTCTCCAATTATGGCAACAGTCCTTTACCTGCCAAGGTTTTCCCCCTGGACTTCTCCCATTACGAGCTGAGTGTGGCCCAAAACCCCGCCAACACCCTGGGCACCCTCAAATTGACCCTCAATGCCAAATTGCCTCACCAAGTGCCCCTGCGCGGCAGTTTTGACACCACCCTCAGTGGCACGGGCGAAAACACGGGCCATCCCTCCCTCAATACCATCGCTCTGCGGGTCGATGGCCGCGCCAGTCTCGATGGCACGGTCACCGATGGGCAGATCAGCTTCGACACCGTCTTCCAAGGCAAAGCGTATAACGGCTTTGGCGCCATCGACGCCCTGGGCTTTAAAAACACGGTGGATATCCAGCAAAATGGCCAAAGTGTGATTCAGATCCGCCGGGTCGACAAGCGTTGGGAAGTGGTGCTGAATAACCAAGTGGTTGGCACCGGCTACTGATCCCCACACCGCTGATCTGGCCATGAATATTCTGGATACCCTGGCTTCGTTGGTGGCCATTCCCTCGGTCAGTGGCCAAGAAAAAGACCTGGCCCTCTGGTGTGAGAGCTATCTACAGGACTGCGGCTTTCAAACCGAACACCAAACAGTTGCGCCTGAGCGCTTTAACATTTTGGCTGAGACGGGCGAGGGAGCGCAAACCCTTCTGCTTTACGCCCATCTCGACACTGTTCCACCGGCCTCAGATTGGAATGGCGATCCCCTTGAACTGCAACGCACGGGAGATCGCCTCTGCGGGCTGGGTGTCTCCGACATGAAAGGCGGGTTGGCAGTGATTCTCGAAGCCGCCCGGCTGTTTCGTGCCCAGGATTTTAGACTCAAAATTGCCCTGGGTGTCGACGAGGAGTGTTGGTCTCAAGGGGCCTGGACCCTGCTCAATTCAGGTTGGCTCGATGATATTGCCGCCGCCTTGGTGCCAGAACTCAGCGTGGACAGTTTGCACCCCACTCTGGGGCTGGGTCGGTTTGGCTGTTATAGCTACAATGTTGAACTCGTGGGAGAGAGTGCCCATGGAGCAGTTCCAGGCCAAGGACTCAATGCCATTCTCGAAAGCGCCCGCCTCTTGCAACAACTCACAGATTTGCCCTTGGCCCAAGATCCGCTCTGGGGACGCGAGCAGATCTTGGTGCGCGAGATCAGGGGCGGGCAAGCCACCCTGAGTGTGCCCGAGCGCTGCAACTGGGTGCTCTCGTGCCTGGTGCATCCGGGCCGAGAGATTGAAGAATTCAGAGCGCGTTTGCAAGACTTTTTACAGGCCTGGACCCGATGCGAAGTGAGGGTTTCACTTTTGCAGCGGCCCACCCCAATGGCCCAGGGTTATTGGATTTCACCCACTCACCCCCTGGTTGAACGGGTTCAGAATCTGATGGGACGTTTTCGGGGCCAGGTCTTGCCCGAAGTGATGGGGGTCTCTGTGGCCGATGAAAATATTCTGGCCCAAAGTGGCAAACCCGTTTTGAGCCTGGCACCGGTGGGTGGAAATTCACATCGGGCCGATGAATGGGTCAGTGCCAGCAGTCTGCAGCAGACCCTGAGCCTCTACCACGAATTATTGCGGCGGGGAGACTCCCTGATTCGCATGGCTAACCAGCCCCAGATCTGAAGTGACTGGCCGATTTAATGGCCGGAGCGGCTGGCTGTGGTCAAAATCCAATAGACCATTTCCAGGCCAAACATCAACTTGGCAGACATGCCAAAGACCCCAGCACAAGCGCCCAAAGTGGCTTTGGTGACTTGGCGAAAAGAGACAAAGCCCTTGGCTTTGATCTCTCCAATCAGGGCTCCCAACAAAGAGCCCACAATCATGCCGCCAATCGAGCCCAAAAACATCCAGAGAATAAAGCCTCCGACAAAGCTGCCAATCACAACGCCCCAAAGCGACTCTTCAGCCACACGAAAATACCAGGTGCGCAGACTCGCGGAATAATAATCCGAGGCAAAACCCATGGCCAAAAGCAACGCCAAAAGGATCAAGAGCAAATAATGGGGTTCAGGTGAAAGTTGTAATTCCCAGACAAAGCCACAGGCCATGATCAAAAACAGACCCGCCGAGCGCACAAAAATTGAGCGATTGGTCTGAAAAAAGATCAGGCAGAACAAAGCAGCTGCCAGCATCAAAAGCAGAGGGATTTTCACGGCCCGGTTACGGGTTCGGCTGGCGCTCGACGTCGGCTTCCTTGCCATAATTGGCTTCGGGAACCAGCTTGGGATCGCGCACAATCACCGGTGTAACAATAAAGACAAGCTCACTGCGTCTTTCGAGAAAGTCCACGGTCTTAAAGAGATAACCCAAAAGCGGAATATCTCCCAAAAGTGGGAATTTTTGATTGACTTCCTGTTTGTCGTTTTTGAGCAAACCGGCAATCACAATCGTCTGATTGTCGGGCACACGCAAGGTGGTTTTGGCCCGGCGGGTTTTAAAAGCCGGGACCACAAACGAGCCCCCCTGAAGCTGGTTGGCAATTGTGACACTGTTGGCTTTGTCGATATCTGAAACTTCGGGACTCAATTCCATCTGAATGATATTGGTGCCTTCAACCTGGGCCTTGAGATTGAGGTGAATCCCAAACTCACGCCATTGCACATTGATCCGGTCACGGTCAGTGACAATCAGGGGCAACTCACCCCCAGAGAGAAAGCTGGCCTCTTTGCCATTGAGCACCACCAAGGTGGGTTCAGCCAAAACACGGGCTTTGCGATCGTTGATCAGGGTGTCGATTTTGGCGTTGAGGGTGGTCGTGCGCAGGGGCAAACCAAAGCGGAAAGGAGCAGTGGGAACGGCTTCTTGAAAGGTGACAAAATCTGACCAATCAATCCCAAATTTGCCATCGGAGCTGGATTCCACCTCCAAGACTTTGACGCGCACAGCAATTTGTTCACTGCGGGCATTGGGAGAGACTTCAATGACATAATTGATCGGCTTTTCGCTGCGTTGGGTCCAGATCAACATATTGGTGACACCGGGTTTTAAAGCAGTGACAACCGCGTAGCGATCTTGGCCGGGGGGAACAACCACCCGCGCCATACTGCTATCGCCCAAAACAAAGGTACTGATACCATCCGGCACCTGAAACGTGATCACCTGCCCGAGCGGAATCACCAAATTGGGAGTGGTGGCAGGAGATTGCTGGGCCAGCGCCGACTGTGAAACGGCGGGACTAAATCCCAGAGCTGTGGCGAGTACCAGGGCAGAGAGGGTCTTTCCAAAACGAAGCCAACGTTTCATACGCGTAACCTTTGTGCATTTATCATTGAATTGTTTAAGCCATTATAACAGCAAAATGACCTGAATTATCAGGGGGGGTTAAAGTTCTGCTCCCCTACGTGGGGTGTTTGATTCCCAATCCAAACGGGTTAAAATAGGCTCAAATCACCCTTCCAAGCTTGATTCCAGAATATCTCCCAGGAGGAAAGACCGTGCCCCAAGACCGCTGCCCGGTCTGCCATACAACCTGGTCAGAGCCCATGCCCAAGCATTGTCCTGGCTGCGAAGCAGACATTCCCGGCTATTTTCAAAACACCCTGCCCGAAGGCCACATTTTGCACGGAGGCAAATACCGTCTCAGCAGTGTTTTGGGCAAAGGCGGTTTTGGCATTACCTACCGTGCGGAACACAGTTTGCTCAATCAACCCGTGGCGATCAAGGAATTTTTTCCCCAGCGCTGCATGGAGCGCAATCCCGACGGATCAGTTGAGATTCAGGCCTTTTGGAGCGGGGTGGTCGAAAGCAGCCGCAGGCGCTTTCTCGAAGAGGGCCGCATGTTGTATCAACTGCGTGAACCCGGCGTGATTCGCTGCCAAGATCTCTTTGAAGAAAACGGCACCGCCTATCTGGTGATGGAGTACCTGCAAGGCCAAACCCTGGAGCAAATGTTGCTACGGGCCCCCGCCAACCGCCTGCCCCCCGAACGCGCAGGCCAAATATTTAAACAATTGCTGGCCGCCTTGCGCTCCTTACATGCCCAGGAGATTTTACATCTGGATATCAAACCCGACAATATCTGGATTCGCGAAAATGGCGAGGCCCTGCTGCTGGATTTTGGCTCTTCTCTGCGCGGTCTGGCCAATGCTGTGCCCCAGGTTTGTACCCCCGCTTATGCCCCCGTGGAGCTGATCTCCCTGGACTTTCCCACAGGCCCCTGGACAGATATTTTCCAATTGGGCATGGTCTTTTATGGGGTACTCTTGGGTGAAATGGCCCCCACCGCCCTGGAGCGGCTCAAAGGCAGAGAGCTGAACTTTGCAGCTCTGCCCAGCCCGTTATCAGCCCTGTTGCCCTCTCCTTGGCAAACCGTCTTGGAAAACGCGCTGGGTCTTTTGCCTGCTGAACGTCCGCAAAATGTGGCCGACTGGCTGGTCAAAATCCACAACCCCGCACCCACTCCGCCAGCACCAGAACCGTCAAAGCCCACACAGCCAGACAAAGTAAGCCCATTGCCCCAGATGGTCTTGCACCCACTCGCCAGCAAAGGATTGCTCTGTCTGGCTTTGAGTCCCGATGGCAAAACAGCCTGGGTCGGCGGACAAGACCAGCAGGTCAAGCGCTGGGAGATTGCCACCGGCCGCCTGGAGCACGTGTTGAGTGGCCCCCAAGCAGCACTGCTCAGCTTGGCCTGTGCAGAGAGCGGCCAGATTGCCGCCGGGGACAGCGCCCATGAATTACATCTCTGGGAGCCCGAAAACGCGGAACAGCCCTGGCGTTTCCAACCCGATGCCCACCAAGATCGGATTACCGCGCTCTGCTTTGCCAATGGCGGTCGAACCCTGGTTTCAGGCGGTGCAGATAAAACCCTGATCTGCTGGGATAGCCAAAGCCTGACACCCATTTGGAGCCAAAAATATTTTAGCCATTGGATTCAGGCTTTGGCCCACAAAGGCAAATTGCTCTTGGTCGGCTGTAGCAATGGCCAAATTCACCTGATTGATCTCGAAAATGGGCAATTACACAGCACCCTCTCAGGGCACAGCAGTGGCATCACGGCTCTGCGCTTTGTCCCAGGCAAAGCCGAGGCTGTTTCCAGCAGTTGGGACAAAACACTCAGACATTGGGATTTGCGCACGGGTCAAACCATTCAAACATTTGAGGGCCACAGCTTGGATGTGACCAGTCTGGATCTGTCTTCAGACGGGAGCAGGTTGGTCTCGGGCAGTTGGGATCGCAGCCTCAAAATCTGGGATATCCACGGACCATGCCTGGCCAGCTTGCAACAGCACAGCAATTATGTCACGGGCGTGGCGGTGGTTCCCGGTCAAAACCAAGTGCTCTCCATCAGCAAAGACGGCACCTTGATTTGCTGGGACACCCTCAGCGGAGAGTGGATCTACAAAGCCTGCAGCCAAGGCGATGGGGTCTATACCACCTTGGGCCGCAAGGGCACACTCCAGGCCTCAAATTATCAGGCGGCGGCCCGTGTGATTCGCACCCTCGAAAACCAGCAGACCCAACCCCTCTCGCCAGAACACTACCAAGCAGCCAGTCAATGGGGTGCGAGCCATAAAGGCTTCAGCCCCCTCTAGACAGGCTCAGCTCACAGAGGAACGCCGCCGCAAACGCCGGGTGACCATGCCCATCACATGCCCCACCTCTGGATCACGCAACACAATTAAAACGCCCAGGTAGAGCGCCCCCAAAAGCCCCAGACTGACAAACGTCCCCACACTCTGCCAGGGGCCCAATAAAGGCAAATAGAGCAGACAGGCCCAGCCACCCAGACCCAACGGAATGCAACCCAACAAGACCCGCCCCAGATGCAGCCAAGAGGCCCGCTCAAACCAAGCGCCAATCCGGCGGCGCAGCAACAGGGTCAAGACCAAAAAGTTCAAGCCAGTCGAGAGCGAAGCGGCCAGAGACACCCCTCCCACGCCCATGCGGGGAGCCAAGAGCCAGCTAAAGGCAAACATACCGACAATCGAGACAAAGGTGGTTAAAAAAGGAATACGCGAATCCTGTAAAGCATAAAAGACCCGAATCAACAGATCGCGAATGGCGTAGGTGGTGATACTCAGCGAGAGAAAAAGCAGAGCCTGGTGGGTCAGAGCCGTATCTTCAGCCGTAAAATTGCCCTTTTGGAATAAAAAGGCAATCAAAAACGGGCCCCAAAAGATCAACATCAAGGTGACAGGCAGGGTGATCAACAAGACTGGGCGCAGGCCCTGATTGAGTTTTTCTTTGAGGCTGATATAGCCGTCATTGGCCTGGGCCACCGAAGAGAGCAAGGGCAAAAGCGGCACCAACAAAGCCGTTAAGAGGATGCCCAGCGGCAATTGTAAGAGCCGATTGCCCAATTGAAAGGCGCTGATGCCCTTGTCTGCAGCCCCTGCAAAGAAATAGATCACAAAGAGATTGACCTGCCCCACGGTTGAGCTCAACATCGCCGGAAAAAGCAGATGCAACAAGCTGTGAAAGAGCGGATGTTTAAAATTGATCCGCAAACGCCGGGGCCGAAAGCCGCGCAAGAGCGGAATGAGTTGCAATAAAAGTTGAAAAACAGCACCGATCAGGGTTCCCCAGGCCAGGGCTTGGGCCTGTACCAAACCAGTGCTGCCGGGCCCCGCAAAAAAGACGAGCGCCAGAATAATGGTCAAACTGGCCATGATCGGGCTCAAACTGGGTGTAAAAAACGACTTGCGGATATTTAAGACCCCATACGAAATCCCGATCAGCCCCGAAAGCAAAAACATTGGAGCCATGATCTGCAATTGCAAAACAGCCAGTTTGGCCGTTTCGGGAGAGAGACTTTTCCAGAGCCCAATCACGGGCGCTGCCGCAAAATAGAGCAGGCAGGCAATGGCCCCCATCAGCAGGACTGTAAACAGCAGCGTCGTATCCAAGACGGTTTGATACGTCTCCTGATCGTCCTCTTCCCAGGGACGGGTCAGGGTCGAGATCACCGCCGAATGAAAAGGGCCATTGAGGCCGCCCAACATCAAAAGCGCAAAACTGCCAGGAATCATATAAGCCGTGTTATAAGCATCGGTGACAATACTCAGCCCACAATAATAGGCAAAGACCATGTCCCGCAAGAGTCCCACGCCTTTGGAAAGCAAGGAGAGAATGGCAATTAAACTGGCAGCACGCAAGAATGACATGGTTTTACTTGGCAGACCCTTAAATTAATAATGTGTTAAGTGTAGCGTTTTAAAATTAAAAATGCCGGGTTTTATGTTATATTTTTGTTAAGTGGGTAAAGTTTCTTCAGGGGGATCCCTGATAATGGCACAAGGAAAAGTATAACTTTAAACCCAACTACTGAAGATGAAATAACCGTTTCGTCACAGGTTCTGAAAATGAAGAGGAGAAAACTCACATGGGATTAGGTGATTTAAGCTTTGCAGCCGTAGCCTCCCTGCGTTCAATCGACGAATGGATCTCGGTCTTAAACTCAAATATGGCCGGTGCTGGCCGTGTTGGCTACAAAGCAACCCGTGTTAAATTTGAAGGTGGCGCTGTCACAACAGGAAAACCAACCGTATCGCCCCGTTTGGGTGTGCATATTGCCGAACAGAGTCTGGGCATTGTCGAAACCACCCTGGATTTCAATCAAGGCGCAATTACGGCTTCAACCGACTTTACCCATTTGGCGATTCAGCAAACCAGTGCAGCCCCAGCATTCTTTATGTTGAACAGCTTGGCTGATGGTACAGGCACCACTTATTATACCCGTGACGGGGAATTCCACTTCAATACAGAATCCCCCCCCAAGCTCGTAAACAGCCAAGGCCTGTACGTGATGAGTGCTGACAACGATGCCGTCATGCTCTTTGACGACGGAGACGCCCTGGCCGGGGAAGTCAATGCTGTGGGCACCAATGACGAAGACGTGTTTAATGGTCAGATCTTACTGGATCACCTGCGGGTTCAGATCGTCAATAATCCCCAGCTGGAACTGCAATTTTCGCGTTATGGTTCAACCATTTTTGAAAGATCCCCTGGGGCTGTTTTCCCAGCGACCAGTTTGTTAGATGTCAACGGCAATTACAACGATGCCTTTGGCAACCCTTCAGGCCGCGTGGTTCCCAACTCGCTTGAGGCCTCAAATGCCTCTTTGACACAGACGGTTCCCGAGTTGTCGTTGGCCCAGAAGATGTATTCCGCGATCACCAAGGTCATTCAGGTTTCGCTCTCGAATATCGACACCGCGTTGAGCCTGATTCGCTAAAGCCCCATTTAAGCTGAAAAAACCCCGCCAAATGGCGGGGTTTTTCTGTTGGGGTTCTGTGAAGTTCAGTTAAGGTTTGGCTGAATTAGCGGGAAAAACCCTCTTTGACCACTTGCTCACCCGAAAAGGTCAGCGAATAAGACATTTCCGTGCTGCCCATGGTCTGGGTTTCACTCAAAAACTGCTGATTCACCAATTGAGTCAAGGCCTGCTGCACATCGGCTTCTTCTTTGCCGATCCGGTTAAAAATGGTCTGCATCAAATCCCAGCGGGTGAAGAGATTCTTTTGTTGAAAGCGCTCCATATACAAACCCACCACCAAGACCACATCAGAAATTTCTTTGGGCTCTTTGGTTTTGAGAAACTCTGCCAAGGTCGGCAAACGGCGGCCACCGGCCGGGGCTTGAGTGGCGTTGGCAATATCTGCCACGCGGGCCGAAGGAGCCGAGGGTGTATGATCCACATTTGGCATCAAATTCGCAGGCAGATCTCCCGCAAAAATCTGGAGCCATTTCTCCACTTGCGTTTCAACAAAAATGCGATCGCCACCAAAATGAATTTCTTTGTCTTTGATCTTCAGGCCAAATACATATTGCATATTATCATTTGCCATAAAGGACTCCTTGGTTCTGCGTTAGAATGAATAATACCCACAGGATACAAACAGATGCAAACAATGTGTACCACGAAACGGATTAACAGTAAATACATCGATACCGGAACCACTTGGTTGGTGGATCACTGTTTATTGATCGACAAAACGGGCAAAATCGAAAAGGTCTGCTCCCAAGCTGAAGCAGATGCCCTGAACCGCCAGTATGAAGTCGAAGAAGAGTTGAATTTTCCCCACTCCCTGTTGATGCCCGGCTGCGTCAATACCCACAGCCACGCCTTCCAAGTCCTACTCCGCCCCACCACAGGCCAACCCCAGCATTTTCAAGATTGGGTTGATCGCTTTCTCTATCCGTTGGTACTCGAACTCGACGAAGACAGTCTCTATGCTTCAGCTCTGCTGGTTTTTAGCCAAATGCTCAAACAGGGCATCACCACCGTCGGCGAATTCTTTTATTTACACAATTTGCCCGACGGCACCAGCAGCCGCCAGCGCAACGTCAAAGCCGTATTGCAGGCCGCCCGCGATCTCGGCATGCGGATCTGCCTGATTCGCGCCCTCTACGATCAGGGCGAAAAAGAGGGTCAAAAACGTTTTAAAGAGCCTTGGCAACAAGCGATCGAGCAAACGCGACAATTGGCTCAGCAATATGCAGAGCACCCCCTGATCTCCGTTTTGCCGGCCCCACACTCACTCCACGGGGCCTCGGCTGAACTGATTCAAGCCGCTGCCGCCCTGGCCCAAGAGCGCGACACCCCCTGGCACATTCACTTGGCTGAGCAAAAACACGATCTGGAGCTGGCCCAAAGTCTGTATGGAACAACCCCTGTCGGTGCCCTCGAAAAACTGGGCGTTTTGGACCACCGCACCGTTTTGGTGCATGCGATCTGGTTAAGTGAAGCAGACAAAGATCTGGTCGCCCAAAAACAGGTGGGCATTGCCTATAACCCGATCACCAATATGGCCCTCGGTGATGGCGTGGCAGATTTGCCCGGCTGGGTCAAACGTCGCGTTTCTGTTGGCCTCGGCACCGATGCCAATATCGAAACCAATCTCTTTGCGGAGGCCCGCGCAGCAGAATACCTACAGCGGGTGCAGTCGCTCTCGATGGGCTGTGTGCCAGCCGCCCGCAGCCTGTACCGCATGTTACATCTGCAGGGGGGCAAATTGCTGGGGCTGCCTATCGGTGAACTCAAAGCCGGTATGGAGGCAGATTTTCAAATTGTGGATCTGGAACACCCCTCACTTCTGCCGGCCGCTTATGCCGCAGACGTGGAGACCGCTGTGCTCAACCAGCTGATCTTTTCGGCCTGGCCCGAAAGTGCCCTGCAAGCGGTCTTTGTCGGCGGCGAGCAGGTGGTCTCAAAAGGCCAATTGGTCAAGGTTCGCGAGGAGAGCGTGAGCGAAGAAATTCGCAGGATATTGGCCTGACCCCATAACAAAACCCAAGATTAAACAGACTTTAAAGCTCCAACAATCCAAAGTTAAGAATAAAAACCCCCGATGTCGCGATAAGTAAATTATCAAAATCGCGTAGAGGATTTATTCCCATGAAAAAAGCAATGTCCGTACTCTGTTCAAGTTTGTTTTTATTGGCTGGTATTGGCTGCGGCCAAGCCCCCCTGAACCCATCTGCGATCATGCCACGCCAAGTCGGCCCCATGAACGTGCGCGCCAACTCCGTGGCTCCTGCCGCTCCCGGCCGTCAAGCAGGCACCCTGCGCCTGGCCACCTATAATATTCGCAATCTCTTCGATGGCATTCAAGACCCTGGCAAAGAACCCGAACAGGCCAAACCCGAAAAAGAAAAAATCGCCTTGAGCCAAGCCATGCACGATATCAACGCCGATGTCGTTGGCATGCAGGAAGTCGAATCCAAAGCCACCTTGACCCAATTCCGTGACAAATACCTGGCAGACATGGGTTACCGCGAAGTCGTCTTAATCGAAGGCAACGATACCCGTGGCATTGATGTGGCCCTCTTCAGCCGCTTTCCCGTGACCGCTGTCAAAAGCCATAAAGAAGTGCGTTTTCCCGTACCCGGCGAAGCTCAACCCGTCGGATTCAGTCGCGACTTGCTGCAAGTGCGCATTCAAGGCCCGAATAATTACGCTTTGACCGTCTTTGTTCTCCACCTCAAATCCCAACATGGGGGAGACGAAGCCGATGTCCGCCGCGAAGCCGAGGCTCGCGCAGCCCAACAAATCATTGGTGCCTTCCAAAAAGCCAACCCCCGCGAAAACGTGGTAGTGATGGGCGATTTCAACGACAAACCCCTGGAAAAACCCGTGCAACCGCTGGTCAATCCCCAGGTCAGTGGTTTGGGTCTAACCGACATCATCATGAAAGATTTGGGCAATGGCCCTGAGGTCTTTACCTATCATCCCCAGCAATACCGCTCGCGGATTGACTATCTCCTGCTCTCTCCGAGCATGCTCAACGAATACGTGCCCAAATCGGCGAAGCTCTACAAACCCTTTAAACAGGGTGAGCAATGGATGAATCTGCATTTTTACAATGCCTCTGACCATATTCCTGTCACGATTGACCTGAATATCACCACAGATCGGTAACTGATCGCTAAACAGTTTTTTTTCTTTCCCAACTCTCTACGCTGGCCCCTCCGGGGGCCTTTTTTCTTGGTTTAAAAAAGTCAGCAATGGCTTTATTTTCGGTTAAATGTTAAAATTCTAGAGAAATTCCCCCAGGAGCCTGCCCTTTATGAAATATTTTGCTTTGTCTGCAACCGCACTCTGTTTGGGGGGACTCTCACTTTTTGCCTGCCAACAAACCTCACTGACCCCAGTCAATGCTCAGCAAAATGCCCGCTTGGAACAGTTCCAGGCCAATTACCAGGCCAGTGCCACACAGATTGCCCAAAACCTGGGTGAGACCCTGGCCCCCAACGAAGCCGCTGCGACCCGCGAAATCGAACAACATATTTTGGCCACGCTCAAAAAGAATTTCACGGCCCCACCGATGAAACGTGACGTACATGCCAAACACCACGGCTGTGTCAAAGCCCAATTCCAGGTGCAAAATCAGGCCCTGCCCCCGGCGATGCGCGTGGGTGTTTTTGCCCAAAATCAGAACTTCCCGGCTTGGCTGCGTTTTTCCAATGGCGGCAGCGACCCCAATGTGCCCGATACCAAAGGGGATATTCGCGGTATGGCGATCAAATTGATGGGCGTGCCCGGCAAAAAACTTTTGCCCACCCAAGCAGACGCGCGCACCCAAGACTTTGTGATGATGAATAACCGCGAGTTTTTTATCGAAGAACTCAAAGACTATGTGGCCTTTTCTTCGGCTGTGGCCCACGGTGGGTTAAGTCTGGCCGGTTTTGCAATCACCCACCCGCGCGTGAGTTACCGCCTCTACAAAATCTTTGGCAAACAGACCATCAACCCGCTCGAAAGCGAATTTTTCAGCGCCACAGCCTACCAATTGGGCAATCGCCCGATCAAATTTAAGGTGCGCCCCTGCCAGGCCCCGCGCAGCACGATGCCCGCCAAACCCGGCCCCAATTATCTGCGTGAAGCCATGGCCAACACACTCAAACAGCAAAGTGCCTGCATGGAGTTGATGGTGCAGCCCCACAGCGGCAATTTTGAACAAATGCCGGTTGAAAACGCCACGGTTGAATGGCCCGAACAGGTCTCAGCTTACGTGCCTGTGGCCCGCATCACGATGGCCCCCCAAAGTTTTGACAGCCCCGCGCAAATGCAATTTTGTGAAAACCTCTCATTTACACCCTGGCACTCCCTGCCTGAACACCGCCCCCTGGGAGTTACCAATCGGGTGCGCAAATCCGTCTACGAGCTGATCTCCGAATTCCGCCACAGCTTTAACCAGGTGCCCCGGCAAGAGCCCGAAGGGTTTGCCCCTTTCTAACCCCAGCTCTGAAAAACCTTGATTTGAATCAATCACAAATATACTATAGGGTGTATAGTATAAGTATGGAGGTAATCAACCATGTCACTCAAACACCTGTCTCTCTCACTCCTGCTCGGGGGCGCCTTTTTCTCCCCCTTCTGGTTAACGGTCTCAGCAGCGCCTGTCAATCCCACGCCCAAAGCTGTTTCGTTGCCCCATTTGGCTGAAACGGAAAAACTGGCCCACGATCTCTATGTCCATTTTGGTCAACAGTGGAACCACCCGGTATTTTTGCAGATCCAAACAGCAGAGATGCGGCATTTACAACGTCTGCGCAGCTTGCTCAATCAGCGCCAACTCTCCGATCCCACCCAGGCCCTAGCCAAGGGCCAATTCTCAGAGCAAGAGATTCAAACGCTCTACCAAAAACTCAAAACCAAAGGGGAAATATCGCTACAAAAAGCACTTGAAGTGGGGCTTGAAATTGAAGAATTAGATATTTTGGACTTAAAACAATGGCAAAGTCAAACCCAAGATCCTGCAGAAGCCCAAACGGCTGAGCATTTGATTCAGGCCTCTGGGCGACACCTCGGGGCTTTTTATCGGGCCTTGGCAGCCAGTGGTGGAACTTACCAACCCCAATATCTCTCTGAGACTGAATTCCAAAAATTTCTCAGTTCTGCCCGTGGCCAACACGGCCAACACGGCCGCAATAGAAAATAAGAAAATAGAAAGCGTCTAAATCCCATGTTCAAAGTCAAATTTTTCGCCACCCTTGCCCTGCTGGGCAGTCTCAGTGCTTGCAGCACCCTGGGGTTGGGACCCAATCAAAACAACCCTGGAGCCAATAAAAATCCTTTTGTGCAAGTCGACAGCGAAGGCTCGACCCGCTTGGTTGACAATTTACTCAACCAAGCCCTGGCACAAATGCCCACATCTGAGCTCTCAGAGGCTGAAAAGACGGGCCTTTTGCAAATGCGTGAAGAAGAAAAACTGGCCCAAGACGTTTATCTCAGCTTGGCGGGCCTGTGGCCACAGGCCCGCCAATTCCAAAATATCTCAAGCAGCGAAGCCAGCCACACCGAGTCGGTCAGGCAATTGCTCGAGCGTTACCAAATCGCCGATCCTGCCCTGAAAGAAACAGGCAAATTCAACGCTGCAGCCCTGCAAAGCCTCTACGACAGTCTGATCACACAGGGCAAAACGTCATTAATTGCCGCTTTGCAGGTCGGGTTGGAGATCGAAGAATTGGATATTGCAGATTTGCAAACCCTCAGCAAAAGCGTCGACCAAGCAGATATCCGCTTGGTTTATCAAGAGCTGGAACGAGGCTCGCGCAATCATTTGCGCGCCTTTCACAATGCCCTAAAAACAGCGGGGGGCACTTACAACGCCAAACATCTCAGCCAAAGCGCGTTTGATACAATCGCCACCAGTGCGGTTGAACGCGGCAACGGGGGTTAAGGCTGAGTGGTCGTAGGCGCTGTTTGAATGGGGGCCGTTTGAGTCGGCGCACTCTCAATGGGCGCATCGGCAGGCTGTGGCACGCGCACCAATTTCTCAATCGGATAACCTTGGGCTTTGAGCCGGGTAAGAATACCCTGGTAAAGGGTTTCGTCGATCACTGGGCTGCGGCTCATAACCCAAGCCATTGAGCGGTCGGGATACCCCACCACCGTATAGCTGTAATCGTCGGCCAATTCCACAACCCAATAATCCGCTTCAAAAGGCCAGAAAAACTGCACTTTCATGCGCGCATGGCTTGGATCCACGACGCGGATTTTGCCCACCATTTTTTGGGCTGGGGCAGCCAGGCTTTTTTCGTGCCAGCCATAGATCACCTGCAAACTGCCATCGGGCAATTTTTCGTAACTGTCGCTGCCACCGACATGGCTCTCGGGCTGAAAGGGATTGGGAATGCGGGCCACTTCATACCATTTGCCCAAATAGCGATCCAGGTCAACGTATTTGGCCAATTGCTGCTCGGGCAAAGCGGCTTGAACAGACTTTTGCCACAACACATACCCCCCTCCCAGCAACAACGCGCTTAAAACAAAGCTCTGAAATGGACGCAGGGGTTTCAACATGGGGAGTGCCTCTCAATCGTGAAGATCTGCATTGATCTTACTGCCTGATCGGGCTTCTCCCCAAGTCAAACGGTTTTTAACGCTGGCACTGGATCAATTCAGAACTGATCTCCCACATGATTTTGCCATTGCCGTAGCGCCCCCCGCCGAGATAATCCTCCCAATAATTGAAGCGATCCCAGGCACAGAGATTGCATGAGGTGTTGGTGGCTTTCCACATCGCAGCGCCAGTGCGTTTGCGCCCTTTGGGAACACCCCCAGACATCACGACCTCCCATTGATTGGAAGAAAAGCCCATTTTCAGAGCGCTGCCTTTTAAGTCCTGCTTGACCTTGGCCTCGGCTTCGGGCAAATGGTACTTGTAGGTCTGACTGAAAGGATAGCTCAGACGGGTCTGCACCTTGGCCTGGCGCTGCGCGACGACCTGATCAAAATTGGGCAGATAGTCGCTGGGCTGGGTTTTAAGCCCAAAGTCGCGAAGATACCCCGCCAAGTTTTTTTCGAGCAGCTGTTTCAGTTGCGGAACTGTATTACAGGCCAAATAAGGATCCCAGGTCAATTTTTGGCTTCCATTCATCAGGGGTTGCCCCAGCAAAACATCATTGAGACGACCGGGCGTCTCCAAAAAAAGTTTGCCCTGCTGCTGCAACAGCCCATGTTCAAATTGGTCGGTGACAACTTCGCGCTGTTCGAGCATTTTGCGTACGGTGCCAGGCGCAGAGAGCAAGCTCCCGCCCATCTGATTGGGGGGAGGATTCTCAATTTGGGGGTATTTTTGCGCCACAATCTGGGCGGCTTTATTCAGTTCTTCACGGGCTTGACGCAAATCGGCCAAATTGTTGACTGTCTTGCGGGGATCGCCCCAAACCTCTTGGGGATTGGCTTTGGCCAACCAGGTTGCCAATGTCTGGCGATAGGGCAAAAGATCTTGGTAAAAATCTTTGCCCAAGGCTTGGTTTTGCGCCATCTGCTGTTCTTGGGCCAAACTGCGAAATTGGTTTAATTCATACCAAGCACTGTTGTATTTGCCCCCATACTCCACCTTATAACGCACACCTTTAATTTCAACGACCCGGCCAATCACCCATTGTTTGGTCTTTCCGCCCCGCTCGGCCATGACCTCGACATAGTCACCCACCTGAATATCTGTTTGGCCATTGTTTTTAACCGGCGGCGCGACACGCGCACTGCTGAGCGGCACCTGATAAGTATTGGGCAATCCCTCAGCCTGGATACGGTAGCCACCCGCCCCAACAGCCAAAATTTTGCCGCGCATCCATTCACCAGGCTTGACAAAGAACTCCACGGTCTCCCCTTTGGAGAACGGGCCTTGGGCATAAAGAGGGGACACCGCCACCAAAGAGGTGCTTATCAAGAGCAGAGCACCCGGCAAAAAACGTTTTATATTCATCAGACACCATCTTCCTCACTCAGAATTCTCAATTCAAAACCCTCTATTCTAGCGGTCTGAATCCTGAGCGACAAGCCTGCCAAGGCCCCATCCTATTCTGCTGGGCCAAACGCGGGTGGTATACTGGGCTGTATTGTGACGCGAGGTAAGTAGCGATGAAAAGTCTCACTGGCGCTGAAATTCGCCAAAAATTTATTGAATATTTTAAAAATAAGGGCCATGTCCATTTGCCCAGTTCTCCCCTGGTGCCTTACAACGACCCCACTGTTTTGCTTACCACCGCGGGTATGTTGCAGTTCAAACCGATCATGTTTGGCACCGAAAAGCCGCCCCACAGCCGGGTCACCACCTACCAAAAGTGCTTTCGCACCACCGACCTCGAAAATGTCGGTTTTACGGCCCGCCACCACACCTTCTTTGAAATGCTGGGCAATTTCTCCTTTGGCGATTATTACAAAGACGAGATCATTCCCTGGGCCTGGGAATTTTTGACCGGCGAGTTGGAGATCCCCAAAGACAAACTCTACGTGACCGTCTACCTCGACGATGACGAAGCCGAAAATATTTGGCGCGAAAAAGTTGGCGTGCCCGCCGAGCGCATCACCCGCCGCGACGGGGAGACCAATTTTTGGGCCGCCGGAGAAACCGGCCCCTGTGGCCCCTGCTCAGAAATCTATTACGATATGGGCGCCCACCTCGACAAAGGTCTGACTCCCGGCGACGACGACGATGTGCGTTATCTCGAAGTCTGGAACCTGGTCTTTATGGAGTTCAACCGCCAGAGTGACGGCTCTCTGGAGCCTTTGCCTGCCAAAAATATCGACACCGGCATGGGCCTCGAGCGCATCGCTTCAGTTGTGCAGGGCAAAGCCAGCAATTACGAAACCGACATGTTGCAGGCGATTATCGAAAAGGTCAAACCCCTGGCAGCACCCGGCATGGAGAGCAACCCCCGTTATACCACTGCTTTGCAGGTGATTGCCGACCACAGCCGCGCCAGTGTGCTCTTGATCAGCGATGGCGTGCAACCGGGCAACGAAGGCCGGGCCTATGTGCTGCGCCGCGTGATGCGCCGGGCGATTCGCTTTGGTCATTTTATTGGCATCAACGAGCCCTTTTTGTATAAATTATTGCCCACGATCGTCGAACTCTACCCCAATTACCCCGAAGTCAAAGCCAAAGGGGAGCAGATCCGCGAGAGCATTTTGCTCGAAGAAGAGCGCTTCCACCGCACCTTGAACCGGGGCGTCAAAAAACTCGAAGAGGCCCTGGCCGAGCTCGGAGGGGCCAAAGTCATTCCTGGCGCTGTGGCCTTTGAACTCTACGATACCTACGGCTTCCCGCTGGAGCTGACCCAAGAGATTGCCCAAGAACAGGGCCTGAGTGTGGATCTGCCCGGTTATAAAACCGCCATGCAAGAGCAGGTCGAACGGGCCCGTGCCGCTTCGCGCTCCAATCTGGACATGGGGGCCCATGTGGTGGGTTTTGCCCCGACCGAATTTACAGGTTATGGCGAACTCAAAAGCGACGCAGAGATCTTGGCCTGCCTCGAAACCAACAGCCACGAACTGCGCCGCCTGGTGCTCAACCGCACGCCTTTTTATGCCGAGAGCGGCGGCCAGGTCAGTGATCACGGCGTGATCAAAGCCGGGGCCCATGTCTTTGAAGTGGTCGATGTGCAAAAGGTCGGCGAGGTCTTTGTGCATGTGATTCGCGGCGACGAATTTGGCCTATTGCAGCCCCAAATTTCAGTGGTCTGCGAAGTGGAGCAAAGCACCCGCCGCGAGACCATGAAACACCATTCTGTGACCCATTTGATGCACCAGGCCCTCAAAGATGTCTTGGGCGATCAGGTCAAACAGGCAGGCTCTGAGGTCAGCCATCTGCAAACCCGTTTCGACTTTTCGTATAACCGCGCCATGAGCGCCGAAGAAGTGCAAAAAGTCGAAGAATTGGTCAATGAGCAGATCATGCAAAACCACCCCGTGCAAACCCAGGTGCTGCCAATTGAACAGGCGCGCGAAAGTGGCGCTGTGGCCATGTTTGGCGAAAAATATGGCGAAGTCGTGCGTGTGATTGGCATGGGCGATTATAGCAAAGAGTTCTGCGGCGGCACCCATGTGCCCGCCACCGGTGTGATTGGCTCCTTTAAGGTGATTGGCGAAGAGGCCATTGCCTCGGGCGTGCGCCGCATTACCGCCGTGGCCGGTCAAGCCGCTTACCGCTACAGCCGCCAAAACGAAGAGCTGCTCAAAAGTCTGGCCCGCGATCTCAAGGTGCCTTTTGCTGAGATCCCAAGCCGTTTGGGCAAATTGCAGGAGAATCTGCGCAACCAAGAAAAAGAACTCAAACAACTCAAGTCCAAACTCGCTTTGCATCAGGTCGAAGAACTGGCCAGCCAGTTTAAGCCCCGTGAATCAGCCAAAGGATCCGCCCAGGTGCTGGTGACCGTGGTCGATGTGCCCGACAGCGAGGCCCTCAAACAGATCGCCGATGCCCTGGCCAGCCGTCAGGCCCAGAGCCTGGTGTTGCTGGGCGCTGTGATTGCAGACAAGGTCAATCTGGTTGCCCGTGTCTCACCCGAGCTGATTCAGGCCGGGGTGCAAGCAGGCGCGATTATCAAAGCCCTGGGCCCAGTCGTGGGCGCACGTGGTGGGGGCAAACCCGAATTTGCCCAGGCCGGTGGCGGCAGTGATCCCAGCGGCTTGGACAAACTCTCTGCGGCGCTGAGTGAGTATTTGCAAGGGGTGGGTATTTGACGTCTCGGCAACGCCAAGGCCTGAGCCGCTTGCTGGCAACCCTGTTGCCAGCCTTGCTGCTGACGCTCTTGGCGGGCTGCCCGCCCAAACAGCCCGATCCGGCCACCTTGGCTGCGCGTTTGAGCGTGGGCCTGGATCCCAATATTGGCCGGCCCTTTGTCTATAAAATACAAACCGCTGAAAAATACGGCGGCTTTGAATACGAGATCTTAAAATACCTGGCCCAAAAGCTCGGCAAAAAGCTCGAAGTCAAAGAAATTGCCTGGGAAAAACTGCTGGAGTCGGTCTCTCGCAAAGAGGTCGATCTGGCCCTCAACGCCATCGAAAAACCCCAGGCCAATACCAATCTGCCGCCCCATCTCGCATTCAGCGAGCATTATTACACGGCTTTTCAGCAATTAACCGTGCGCAAAAGCGATAAATTCACCTACAATCTCTCAGATCTGCGCAAAAAGAAAATAGGCGTGATCTCAGAGTCGGTCTCCCAGGTGCTGCTCGACGATCTCAACCGCCTCAAAGACGCGGGGATTCAGGTTCAGCCCTACGACAACCCCGAGACCCTCTTTCAGGACCTCGGGCAATCGCGCCTGAATGCGGTTTTAAGCGAGCGGGCCCTGGCCAGTTGGTACCAGTCCAAGGTGCCCGGCCTGCGTTTAACGGGCGAGCCGATCACCCCCGAAACACCGTATGTGGGCGTGGTGCACAGCGAAAACGTTGAATTGCTCAAACAACTCAATACCGCCCTCAAAGCGGCGCGCAAAGACCCGGCGTTTATGAAGATCTTCTCGAAATGGCATATGAGCATTCGGCGCTGAGTGTTGTGTAACATTAAATCTTGATGACGTTTTGAGTACAAAAAATAGAATTACAGATTGCCCCAAACACTTGAGAAGCATTGACTTTCAGACAAAGCCAATCAACCCAGACAAACAAAACACCCACCTTTGGGCTCGACTTTTGTTAAAGAGTGTGACAATTAAAATACGAAAATCCGAAACCCTCGCTTTACAATCCCTTTAAATTAAGCTATCATCTTTTCAGCATTTTTCGAGGTCACGCCGATGAGTTTCGCTGCTGGGTTTTCAATTCATTTGGGGTCTGCTTTTTTCTCTGGATTAACCCCAATCATACCCCCCCCCCGTATATAATTCCCTTTTATCCACGCATTTTGGATTGGCTCCACACCCGTCTGTTCTGGAGGTCTTATGAAATTTGTGCCCGCTTTTTTATTGCTCTGTTTAAGCTTAAGTGCCTGTCAATTGACAGATGTATCGCTCAATATGGCTTCACCACCTCAGGAGTCCAGCCTGCAAGACTTTTTGCTGCAATCGGTGCGAGGGCAATCTGAGCGCGACGCTCAACGCAGCAAAGACAATCGGCGCGAAGACGAAAAACACAAAAAGCCCCCCAAATTGGCTGAGCGCGACTGGAAAGACTTTAAACCCCGCTCCCGCTGTGAGCGCAGCCCCGAATTGTTGATCACAGATATTCTGCTGACAGAAACGGGTGAAAAAGTGATGGGCCCCAATGCCCCTGCGGCCTTGAGCCCCGACTATGCCGGGACAGAAATTCGCCTGACGATTCAAGGCAAATTTGAAAAGCGCAACGAAAAGGCTTTCAAGCTCAAAGACTTCCTCTTTCAATGGGAGTCACCGCTGGTGCAGCAAAGCTTTGTGGGCAATGAGCCCCAAGCCCGCGTGTTGCTCGATGACAGCATTTTACTGCAGGTCGAAAGTGTGACGGCCACCGAAATTAAAGCCCGGCTGAATACAAAGCTCTTGCCCGATCTCTACCTCAAAGGCAATCACCGCATGAGTGTCGAACTCAATCGCTGGTACACCGATGCGCTGCTTAATGTGGGAGAACCCGCGCCGGTGGAACTGAGTGCCTTGCAGCCCCAGATTGAGAGTGTCGAAGTCCTGCGGGAGCGGGGCAAGCCTATGCATATCAAGCTCACAGGGCGGGGATTTATGGTTTTTCCCAAGTTCAGCTACGCCACCATTGATGGGGAGTTTGGTTTTGGCTACCAGACAGAGGTGACTGCGGATGGTTCAGCGGAAACGGTGGTGCATATCCCCGACCCGCAGAGCTTTGATGTAAACCCGCGCCACACGGTGATTTATGCTACGCCGTTTGGGGTGACGTTTAAGGAGTTTGAGTCATGAAGAAATTACGCTTGTTCCTTGTGAGCCTGGCTGTGTTGAGTGTCGCTTGCCAGCCCCAACAACCGGCAAACCCCTCCGCCTCAAATCCGTCATCCCCGGCCAGCGCTGGCCGAATCATGACGATTACCTCTGAAACCAACGATCCCAAACTGCCCAAGATTCTGGTACCTGGGCTGGAGTTGAAAGTTTTTGCCGGGAGTGGCAAAGCGGGTTACAAGGACGGGCCTAAGCTGGAAGCGGAGTTTGATGGTTTTTCTTTTTTAACTGCAGATACCAATTTTGAACTTTATATCAATGACGCAAATAATGAATGCATTCGCAAAATATCTACAACAGGTTTGGTCTCAACAATTGCGGGAAGTGGCAAAGAATTAAAAGATTACAGCCAATTGCTTACTCGCAAAGGAGATCCCTTGAAAATAGATTTTCATCTCATAAAAAAACTTGCTTTTATAGAGCCGGGCGTTTTGTTTATTTCCGATGCATACTCAATCTTTCAGCTTTCGCTAAAACAAAACAATGTAACGGAGGTTTTGGAGTATCATAAAAGTGATTTTGAATCATATACTCCAAATACAATCCCGATTCACCTTCAAGAGGGAGTCGGTTGTTTAGTTCCTTATCGAGAAAGCCTGTTATTGTGCCAAAATCAAGAAATTAAACGCCTGTCGTTTAAAGATGATCGCTATCAGATTGAAACTTTTACAGATATCCGGCCAGGCAATCTTTCCAATATCATTGGAAATCCCAGCGGACTTTTTCGAGACGGCCCTGTCAAAGAGGCCATTTTTAAGCAGATTGGTGATTTGGCTTTTGACAGAGAGAATAATATTTACATTGCTGATATTGGAAATCACCGTATCCGCAAGCTAGACATCAAAAGTCAGATGGTGACAACGATTTCTGGGAAGGCTAATCTCAGTGGGACAACAAGTATTAATCCCGATTTATTGGGAGGATATAAAGACGGCCCATCCACAGAAGCGCTGTTTGATGGCCCTTATGATTTGGAAATACTAGAAAATGATATATTGTTGGTTGCTGATGGAAATAAGGCATTAAGAGCTATTTCTGAAGACTGGGTCTATACCCTGATTTCCAATATTTCTAGTGGTCCCTTTCTGAAACAGGGTTCAAGGCTTTATTTAACTGACTCCAACACCCAAACTATTTATACCCTGGATCTTAGTAATCTAACCCCAGAAAAACTCAGAACAATGCGGAAGGCTCATCAATAATGCAATCAAAAGTATTTAAATTTATATTCATTTGGGTTTTATCCAGTGTTTTATTTTTGAATATAGCGTGCAGTATTATGCCAATAGATATGGTCAACCAACGCTTATCAAGCCATACATTAGGGAAATCCGTGAGTACTAAAGCCGAACGCAAAGAGATTTGGGAGTCCTTTGTCAACAAACGCCCTTATACGGGCCCAATTGAATTTGTCATAAACACAACTTTATTGGATGCTTCATATCCCAACGCAAGACGTGTCAATTTAACCGAACAACTCAATCCCCAAGGATTTCATACCCAAGCGCTTCCCCAGGGCCCTGTGCACAGGCCTTGACCTCAGTGGCATTGAAATCGTCGTCGATGGCCAAGTGATGCCTATTCAACAGGTCGCCTCCAATTATGTCTCCTTTGGCCTGAAACCCAATCTCGCTCCGGGTGTCAAAGACATGTTGATCAAGCTCGCGGGCAATACCGTCACCCTGCCCGAAGCCATTGAAGTGCTCGCCATGCCCCCTTTGCAAGAAACACAAACCTTGCCCACCGTTGGCGCGCTTCAACCCGCTCCCTTTCAGATCAACGGGGAACATTTCTTGGCGATTCCCAATTATTTTAATGGCCAATCTTATCACCTCAACTCCCATATCTATAAATGGAACGGCACTCAATTTTCCCTGGTTCAAACCATTCCGACCTTTGGGGCCTACGACCTGCATCCCTTTTCGGTGGGCGACCAGCATTTTCTCGCCATTGCCAATTTTGACCAGAATGTCTATGCCGCCAATTCCGAAATTTACAAATGGAATGGCTCACAATTTGTCCCTTTTCAAACCATTCCCACCACCGGGGGCATTGATTGGGAAAGCTTCAACATAGACAACAGGCACTTCTTGGCACTGGCCACCCATTACAATGGCAGCTTTGAGCGCGAATCGCTGCTCTACGAGTGGAATGGTTCTCAATTTGTGCTCTTTCAGAGTTTGCCCACCCGAGGGGCTCACAAATGGACCCATTTTCTCACGATTGGCAGTGAGCGTTTTCTGGCCCTTACCACCTATTTTTATGTCGGCAGTGGGATAGCAGACACCCAGTCAGAGCTGTATAAATGGAATGGCAGCCAATTTGTGTTTAATCAGACCTTTGCCACAGATTTTGATGTGGATTTTGATACCTTTACCATCGGGGGCCAACTTTACGCGGCGATCATTAACAACAGCCGCATCAGCAACACGGTGGATTCGAAGATTCTGAAATGGAATGGCAGCCAGTTTGTGAATTTCCAAAATATACCCACCACAGGCGGGCTGAATTGGGACTATTTCACCGTCAAAGGCTGGCATTATCTGCTTTTGACCACCAATACCACCCTGCCTCAGATTTACCGCTGGAATGGCTCCCAGTTTGAGTTATACCGGGTGCTTTCCATGGACAAAGCCTGGGGTTCAGCCCTCTTCAGCGCAGGCCCGCTGGAAAACTACCTGATTCTGGGCAGCCTGATTGGCCCCCAAGGCTATTCATCGCCCAGCCGCGTTTTCAGGTTTGACTAACCCCGCTCCAACTCCCCCGCCAGATTCACCCTGGCAGCGGCCTCCCAGCGCCCATGGCCCACCTCGCTCATAAACAGGCGGGGGCGGGCCAGCCAGCCGCGCACAAAACGCAGCCGCGCCCGCGTGTAGAGAAAGCCCGGCACAAAGTGATACTCGCGCCGAATCTGGGCGAGATAAGCGCCATAGACCTCGGGTTCGGCCCCCAGGATTGAGAGGTCGAGATCGAGAAAGAGCAGGGCATCGCCATCAGCGGGATCGGCTTTGTGGCCAGCAGTGGCCAAAACCAAGTCCGCCACGCGCGCTTGCAAGGCCGCAGAAGCGCCCATTTGACCCAATTGGCGTTTGGCCAGCCGGGCGCTGTAAAGCTCGTTTTTGCCCTTGCGGGGGTTGTAGATCGCGTCGTGGAACCAGATCGCCAGCCCCACGCTGAGCGGGTCTTGGAATTCAGTCTGATATTCTTGCCACAACTCAAACAGGGCCTGGATATGGGTCAGGCTGTGGTAGGCCCGCTGGGGCTCTTGGTAGCGCGTTTGCAGCTCATGGTACATCCGGCCCCGCAAAGCCGGATCTGCACAAAAGGAGGCCGTCAGGGCCTCCCAATTGTGTTTTAAATCATGCACAGCGCAGTGCTACTAACGGTTGTAGATCTCGGTCCAATGGCCCAGGGTATGGGCAATTTCTTGGGAGAGATCTTCAGCCCGCAAACGCCAGCTCCAATTGCCTTCGGCTTTGCCGGGCGTGTTCATGCGCCCAGTGGGATCGTCGAGGCCGAGAATGTCCTGCATCGGGATCAGCACCGTATTGGCGACCGAGGACATCGCCAGGCGAATCAGCTGCCAATGGATAAAATTGGCGTCGTTGCTGCCCTGGTAATCGAGGATGAATTTTTTGACCGCCGCTGGCCGATCGTCAAACCAACTGAAACTGGTCTGGTTGTCGTGGGTGCCGGTATACACCACACTGTTGGCGATGTGATTGTGGGGCAAAAAGGCATTGGCGGAGGTATCGTCAAAGGCAAATTGCAGCACCTTCATGCCCGGAAAGCCAAAGCTGTCGCGCAGGTCTTCGACCGGCGGGGTGATCACCCCCAGATCTTCGGCAATAAAAGGCAGGTGACCCAATGATTTTTGAATCGCTTTAAAAAAGGCCTTGTCGGGCCCTTTGACCCATTTGCCATTGATCGCGGTTTTTTCGCCAGCGGGAATCTCCCAATAGGCCTCAAAGCCCCGGAAATGGTCCAGACGCACGATGTCGACCAAATTCAACATCACGCGGAAGCGCTCAGCCCACCAGGCATAATTGTCTTTGGCCATCACTTCCCAATTGTAGAGCGGGTTGCCCCAGAGCTGGCCCGTGGCTGAGAAATAATCCGGGGGCACACCGGCCACAACCGTGGGCTTGCCATGGGCATCGAGGTGAAAGAGTTTTTGGTGGGCCCAGACGTCGGCGCTGTCGTGGGCGACAAAGATCGGCATGTCGCCAATGATCTGCACGCCGTTGAGATGGGCATAGCTGCGCAATTCATCCCATTGTTGGTGAAAGAGGAATTGCAAATACTGGTGGTAGAGCATCGGGCCGGCCAGGGCCTGTTCGTATTCGCGCAGAGTTTGGGCATCGCGGCAGACCAGGCCTTCGTCCCAGGTATCCCAGGGTTCGCCAGCGTATTGCTGTTTGAGCGCGGCAAACAGGGCATAATTGCGCAGCCAATTGCGGTTTTGCTGGCATTTGCAAAAATTCTCAAAGCGCTTGCGGTCGGAGAGACTGGCATGGGCCTGAAAATGCACAAACGAATCTTCAAAAATCGCGCCTTTGGCAGCGGCCACCGCTTCAAATTCGACTTTGTCGGCGCTGAGTTGGGGGTAAGCGGCCAAAGCGGGGCTATCAGGTGAGAGATAGCCCTTTTCGACCAACTTTTCGGGGCTGATCATCAGGGGGTTGCCGGCAAACGCCGAGAGACAGGCATAAGGGGAGTCGCCATAGCCGGTGGGGCCCAGGGGCATGACTTGCCAGAGCTTTTGGCCGGTTTGGGCCAAAAAATTGACAAAGTCGTAGGCAATTTCACCGAGATCACCCACGCCAAAGGGGCCGGGCAAAGAGGTGGGATGCAATAAAATACCGCTTGCGCGTGGGTACATAATCTGTGTCCTTGTCTGTGTTAAAGGCTTAAACGCCCATTTTGCGGGCGGTGGTTTCCATATTGCGGGCCAAATTTCGGCGGCCAGTTTGAACCATGCTCAGGGCCTGGGTGACTTTGTCTTCGAGCGAGGCCAAGACCTCTTCGCTGTATTTGTCTGCTTCAAAACGCTGTTGGCGACACTCGGTCTCAGCAGTTTTGCGGGTTTCGTCGGCCATTTTGACGGCCTGCCGCACCAATTCATGCTCTTGCAAATACTGGCGGGATTTTTCTTTGGTCAGCTCCAGCAGTTTTTGGCTCTTGGCCTGGGCTTCAGCAAAGATGGCATCTTTTTGCGCCAGAATTTGCTGGGCCTGCACCATTTCTTGGGGCAGCATTTCGCGGATGCGGTCGATCAGCTCAAAAATATCCTCTTCATCCACCACCACACGTGAGGTGAACGGCACTTTGACGCTGTTCATGATCACTTCTTCGATTTTTTGCACCAGGGCCAAAGTGGTTTCGGGAGAGGCCGAAGCTTGCACTTGAGCTTGTACTTGGGCCTGAGCGGGGGCTTGGGGGGAGATGAGTTCATTTTGATTTATCATATTTTTAACTTACGCTTAATATTTACTTGCTACTATTATATTTTTTTCTCAGGCATTCTTCAACCTGAGCCGGAACAAAATCTGAAATTTTTCCCCCGAAGGAAGCAATTTCACGGATCAGACTGGAGTTGAGAAACATGTATTCGGCTTTGGGCATCAAAAAGACCGTGTCCACTTCACCATTGAGGTGTTTGTTCATCAGGGCCATTTTGAGTTCAATTTCAAAATCCGAAACCGCACGCAGACCGCGGATAATCACCTGTCCACCGACCTGGCGGGCATAGTCCACGATCAGGCCATCACAGCCATCAATCCGCAAATTGGTAAGGTGGCCTGTGCTCTGCTGGATCAATTCCATGCGTTCAGCCACAGAAAAGGTCGATTTTTTGGCGATATTGGTGGAGACTGCCACAATCACCTCGTCAAAGAGGTGACAGGCCCGCTCCATAATATCCAAATGTCCATTGGTGACCGGGTCAAAACTGCCCGGATAAATTGCGCGCGTCAAAAAAAGCTCCTTGTGATTCCATCTGCTCTTTCAATTGTAGCAAATGCCCGATCAGGTGTAAGCCCCGCAAGATGGTGATTTCGTGCAGATTTCAGATATTTTTCTCAAAGCCGGATCACGGGCGGCTTTGAGAGCTTCGTCACAATTGGCTATACTTGCAATATATGCGATATACCACCCTGGCCCACGAATCCAGCCACGAAATTTCGATCTTAAACAGCCGCTTTATTGCCTCTGGGCGCGAGGTGGTTTCTGTCAGCGAAGCTGAGGCCTTTCTCAAACAAATTCGCGCCCAATGGCCCGATGCCAGCCACCACTGTTACGCCTTTCGCGTGGCGGGCCCACCTGTGGTCGATCGCTTTTCCGACGATGGCGAGCCTTCGGGCACAGCAGGCAAACCGATTCTGACCGTGCTCGAACACAAAGTCTACAACGCCATTGTGGTCGTCACGCGCTATTTTGGCGGCACCAAATTGGGCACAGGCGGACTGGTCAAAGCTTACACCCAAGCCACTCAGGCCCTGCTCGAAGCGGCGGGGCTGATCGAAAAAGAGCCCTGTCAAAGCCTCATTTTGCACTACCCTTACCACCTCAGTGGCAGTTTGGCTTACCAGTTGGAACAGGCCGGACTCAGCCCCAAACTGGATTATGCCGAGGCCATCACCTGCCAGATCGACGTGCCAGTCAGCGAAGTAGATGCGCTGTATGAGAGGCTCTCCCACCCCGAATTAAAATGGGAGGGTCTGCCTTGAAGGCCCAAAGTTTCGCCCCTTTGTCGGGCTGGGGTACAATTTGAGAGAGACTAAACAACAAGCCCGAGAAAAATGGAACCCTTAGACCCTTTCCAAGACACAGAAACCCACGACGCCACCGAGATCGGCACAATGTTTGCCGTCTCAGCCACGGTCAAACCCCAGACCCCCACTGAGAACGTGGGCCGAGATCTGCCGCGTTATGAGCCCATTCAAGAATTGGGCAAAGGTGCCATGGGCGAAGTCTGGCTGATGCGGGACATTTACCTGCGCCGCAAGGTCGCCAGCAAACAATTGTTGCCCCAGCTCAACAGCCCCGAAGTCCAGGCCCAATTTTTGAGCGAGGCACAAATCACAGCACGCTTGGAGCATCCTGGCGTGGTGCCGGTCTATACCCTCGAAATCGACAGCGAGGGGCGTCTCTCTTATGCCATGAAAGTTGTTCAGGGCAATACCCTCAAAGAGGAGATCGGCGAGCTAAAAGCCGCACAGCAAGCCAATCCCAGCCGAAAAACTTGGCAAAACGAGCTGTTTCGCCTGCTCGAAATTTTTCTCAAGGTCTGCGACGCCCTGGACTACGCCCACAGCAAAGGCATTATTCACCGCGATCTCAAACCCGCCAATATTATGATTGGCCCCTTTCGCGAGGTGTATATCGTGGACTGGGGCATTGCCCAGGTCTGGAATCGCCCCGAAGTCGAAACAGAAGAACCCAGCAAAGTGATTGCAGGCACGCCGCGTTACCTATCACCCGAACAGGCCCGCTGCCGCCACCTCAAACCAGCCAGTGACCAGTTCACCATGGGTTTGATCCTGCAAGAAATTTTGACCCTGGCCCCCGCCTTTCAAGCCAGCTCGATGCCCGAAATGCTCAAAAAAATCCTCACGGGCAATCGTGCCCCCTGTGATCAGGCCCTGGGGTTGCACCCGATCCCAACCGACTTGCAGGCCATTGTCAGCAAAGCCACGGCCCTCAAAGCGGATCAGCGATATGGCTCTGTGGCTGAAATGGCAGCAGATTTGCGCCGCTATCTCCAAGATGTGGAAACCACCGTCAAACCAGACAATCTGCAACGCAGGGTCCTGCGCTGGATCCGGCGCAATCCCCAACGCGCCTTGCTGGGCAGTATGTTGGTTTTGGTCGCCTGCATTCTGGCTGTAGCTGGCAGTTTGTATATCTGGCAACAGACCCAGGTCCAAACCCAACGCCGTAAAGCTGTGCTCGAAGACCTGCAGCGCAAATTGACCATGACCGGCCAGCAATTGGACATCTACCTGAGTGGCTTTGAGGCCCAATTGGAATACCTAACTGGCGCTGCTGCTGAAAGCTTTCAACGGGGCGAAGATTTGCCCGGAGCGATGTTTACCCCCCAAAAATTGCCGCAAACCAGCGTACAAGCCGCCCAAGCTGAAGTCACTGCTGGCGGGCCTTTTTACTGGTTTCAGCCGGTCTGGCTCAAACCCAGCCCAGCCTTTTCCCGCCTGCGGAGCATGCTGCCGATCTTTCAACGCGTCTTTGCTGTCAGCGCAGATCCCCAAGGCAATCGCTTGGATTGGCTTCAGAGCCAAGATCATGCCAGTCCTTTGGGTTGGGCGAGTATTGCCTTTCAAGCTGGCCCCCAATTGATCTATCCAGGCAGCCCCCAGGCTGAAACCGTCGCGGCCCGTTTAAATCGCGCTTTTACAGCCCAACAGCTCACTGGTAATTCCTCTCGAACCAGAGAGACCCGGCCCGTTTGGGTGGGGCCGGAGCATTTGGGAGCCATGCCTTATTTTATTGTGCAGGCCCCGATTTTCAGCGACCAATCACAGGCGTTGGGCCTTGGCAGTTTATGTCTGCGCCAGCCCAGTTTGGAAAAAGAATTGCAAAAAACGCCTTTAAACGAGGGACTTCTCTCACTGCATGTCAGTAATGCCCAGGGCAAGATTCTCTTCAGCCGAGATCAAAGCCAGAACAAAACCTGGCCCGAGGCCCTGCTCAAAGATCTCAAAACAGGCAAAAGCGGCATCTATGAAAGTGCCGAGGGCCTCTATGTTTACCAATCTCTCTCAACAGCCAATTGGCGTCTGATTGCACGGATCAACTTCCAAACCCTTTTAAGCCAAAAGGGAGAACCCTGATGGCAGAAACCAAAACCGAAGAAAGTGATCCGCTTGAACTGACGATGCACGAATTTGGGCATCTCAGCCCCACCGCTGAGATGCGCGAAAATCCCACGGCCACCCCCAACGCCATTGGCAAACAGCATTACGAAGTATTACAAATGCTCGGCGAAGGGGCGATGGGCACAGTCCATCTGGTGCGTGACAGTCGCTTGGAGCGCACGGTGGCGTATAAACAGCTGCACAAGCGCATTCAGAGCGACAATCCCGAAGTGCATCAGCGCTTTTTGGGTGAGGTCCAAATCACGGCCCAATTGCCCCACCCGTATATCGTGCCGGTCTACAGCCTCGAAGTGACCGAGGCCGGGGTCGGCTACACCATGAAATGCATCCAGGGCAAAACCTTCAAAGAGCTGATTACCGAGGCCAAAGCCAAAAATACCGAGCCACATAAAATCACTTATCCCCAGGATTTCCCCAACCTCTTGGAGCATTTTCTCAAGGTCTGCGAGGCCCTGTCTTTTGCTCATTTTAAAAGGGTGATCCACAGGGATCTCAAACCCGCCAACCTGATGCTGGGGCCCCACAACGAGATCTACGTCATGGACTGGGGTATCGCCCGTCCCTTTGGCGAGGCCGCCAAAGACTATCCCTTTGAAGCCGGGGAAAAAAACCAAATGATTGGCACCCCCCGTTATATGTCACCCGAACAGGCCCGCGGCGTCAACGACCGCCTCGATGACCGCAGTGACCTCTTTGCCCTGGGCTTAATTTTATACGAATTGGTCTGTTTGCAGCCGGGCTACAAGGCAGGCAGTACCTCCGAATTGCTCGAAAAAGTGCGCAAAGGCCAACTCAATCCAGTGGCCTTTTTTCGGCCCGAACTCAAGGTCCCGCGCGAATTGCAGGCGATTATCACCAAGGCCACAGCCTGGAAGCGCGCAGATCGCTACCCCAATGTCGAAGCCATGTCCCAGGATCTGCGCCGCTACCTGCGCGGTGAGGCCGTACAGGCCGCACCCGACACGCCGCTGCAAGCTGCTGGGCGCTGGTTTCGCGTTCACCGCACCGCCTGTCTGAGCAGCCTGATGGTCTTGGTATTGGGCAGCAGTCTCTGGACCCTCTGGAACCTGCTTCAGCAACAACAAACCCTGCAAGCAGCCCTCCAACGCGAGCAGATCATCACCCAGTTTATGGGCCAAATTCTCAATCAGGGTCAAGCCGTTGATCGCTATATGGTTGCGATTCCACGCACACTTGAAAATTTGGCTGGCACAGTGATTCAAGCCCTGGACCACAGCAAACCCCAATCCAATTTCCCCTATTATCTTGACGATGAGCATTGGAGTAAGCGCATACCCAGTCAAGTACAGTCGGCCCATTATGGTTCTAAGATCAGTACCGATTGGCCAGCCATTACCCTGCCTTGGGGAGAACCAGAGTTGCCATTCAAGCCCTATTTGCATAAATTAGCACCGCTCAAGAGCCAGATGCGCAATCTCTTGATCCGCAGTGGCAAAGAGCAGGGGGCCAGTGAAACAGATCCCCAAATTTTGGTCGCCAAACAGGGCGTGCCGCTGATGTATGTCAATATTTCGACCGCAGAAGGAGTTCTGCTTTTTTATCCGGGTGCCAGCTACAATACCCCCGGTTATGACGTGCGCAAGCGCCCGTTTTTCAGATTGGTGCACAACAAACGCGGTGTCCACTGTGGCAACCCTTATATCGACCGCCTTTCGGGTTCTCTTTTGCCCTGTAGTCTGGCCATTTATGATGCCCAAGAGCGCTTTCGCGGTGTGGCTTCCATCGACCTACAATTTAATTATCTGGGCCGCAACGTCTTAAATATTTCCAATATTCCCGGCCTGCGCAACAGCTATTTGCTTGATGAAAAAGGCCAGGTGATTGTCAAAGGCAGCGACCGCAATCAAAAAATTGAAAAACGCGCAAAAATCAATCAGGGCATGCAGCTCTCCCGCTTCAAGAATGAAGATCTGCTCAGAAAAATCGAATTGCGCAGCGAAAGTGGTTATCTGCGCAATGCAAATACCACCTTGGGCTATTTGCGTTTGAATTTTCAGGGCTGGTATTTTGTTGTCGAAGCGGAGACCGAGACGCTCTTTGCTCAGAAGAATTGACAGTTTTCTCAATCTCGTCTGAGAGTCAAGCGTTGGTAATTCTGCTTTAAAATATTTCCGTTTAAATCCTGCAGGCCCTGTGCCTGTAATTGGTATTGGCTGCGCAACTCAAGCAAATCACGTATTTCTGAGGCTCTGACCGACCAGCGAAAACGATTTATGCCAGTCTGGCCCGGCCAGACTTTGCGTATTTTTATTTTTCCTGCTTCTTCAGACACCAGCCGAATAGGTCCGGCCCGCGCCAAACGAAAGACAATCTCCAATTCCCGACTCAAAAGATCAACGCTTTTACCCGAACGCGCATCCAAAATAAAGACTGCCTGTTGCAAAGCTTTCAGACCCGGTTTGGCTCGTTTATCCAGATCCAGAACCCCCATATGGTGTTGAAAAGATTCCACCTTCAGCACCCAGGATTCACGCAGGGAAGGAGGATAATCATAAAGACACCATACCAAACTGCCTGCCAGGTCGAGCTTTAGGGCCCCTGCTGTCAGACTGTTGAAATAATTGAATTGGTGGGCAAGGGGGTGGGGATCTTGAATTGCTTTTTGCCAAGTATGGAAGCCGAACTCCTGAAGCAGCAAGGGTTTTTGCGTCTTTTTACGCAAGGCTGAAACCCGTTGAAAAAAGCGCTCTTCATAGTCAAAGTAGTGAAAGGAGACCAAATCCAAATCCACAAAATCCAGGGCCCGCTCAGGTGTTGACCAGCCTACCGTTAGCAAAGCCTTTGGAGCCAGCCGACGAAACTCCTGAGCAAGGCGCTTGAGCCAGGTTTGTACCACAGGACGGGAATAATGTGGATAATCCAAGTCCACTTCGTTTTTCAAATCCCAGGCCAAAATAGCGGGGTGTCCTGCAAAATCAGAGAGCAGACGGCGGAGATGTATTTGACTGCCCTCCAGATCCGCATAATCTGAAAATATATCAAAAAGTGTGACAATACAAACCAAACCTTGTGCCTGGGCTTGATTCAAAAGATCTTTTAAATGTGCAATCATCAACGGCTCAGGGTTTCTCCCGCCAAAAATCTGATAGGGAACAAAAATACGCACCGTATTAAAACCCAAGCGTTTGATACGAAAAAAATCCTGATGTATGACCTCAGCATGATAATGATCCCAAAAAAGCTGCCAAGGAAATTTGAGGGGATAATAATTCACTCCATGTATGTAAAAACGCTGGTTCTGGCGCAAAAGCATTTTGTTCTGAACAGAGAAAAAGGGCTGTGTTGACTGAGCAGAGCTGGGAATTTTTGGAGCATACAAGCCAAAGCTCAGCACAAGGCTCACCAGAAAAAAAATGTGAAAAAAGCGACGAGTTC
>JBFWRL010000003.1:0-119206 GCA_050248915.1 Candidatus Sericytochromatia bacterium | reverse complement strand
AATACTGGTGCAAAGATACCCCTTTGACCGTTAGATTGAGGTAATCTGGCAAAAGCAGCAAAAGGCTTAAAAAGGGGTGGTAAGACCAGACCATACTCCATTCCCCCAGCCCTTCGGCCCTGACGGTTTCGGGCAAATGGGCCAGGGCGGGCAACCATTGTAAGGCACTCAGGCCCACACCCAAACCCAGGGCCAGGAGGCCCCACGCCAGGGATGTGAGCTGAATCAGCCCTTTGCTCACTTGGCTGGCGCGGGTATCTCGGGGCCTTAAAACACCTTGGCGCAAAAACCACAGGGCATAGAACAAAAGCAAACCCGATTCAAAATACACAATTTCGAGATGGCCACTCAGAATCTGTAGGCCATAAAAGAGCGACAAACAGAGAAAGGGCTGAATTTTTCGTTCGCTCAAACAGGTTTGAAAGGCCCACCAGATCAGGGGCAACCAGGCGATGGTATTTTGCAGCGGATGAAAACTGTGCAGCGAGGCCATGACACCGCTGAAACAAAAAAACAGGGCTGCCAGCAACCGGGTGGCAAAAGACCAGGCAAAGCGCTGACCAAACAGATAGATGCCCCAACCTGCCAACAGATGGTGAAAGAGCAAATTGCACACCAGGGCCCATTGAAAGGGCAGGGCCGTAAAAAAGATCCACCCCGGCGGGTAAAAGAGAGGGGGTTCCAATACGGCCATTTGTGGGCTGCCTGCAAAGAGCAGGGGATTCCAAAAAGGCAATTCTCCCTGAAACAATGAGGCCCGCATAAAATGGAGTTGGGTGTAATAATTGTGGTAAACATCGCGAAAATACAGCGCTTGCCCCCCCAATAGCACAGGTGAATACAGGGCCAAACCGAAGAGGAGGAGACATGCCAAAAAACGCAAGAGAGGTGGCAACTTGAAAACAGACATCTGTTTTACCAGTCGGAACTGGCTCCCCCCCCATCTGAGCTGCCACCCCCAAAACTGTCATAGGAGCTGGATGTGTCGTTATCGCTGCGAAAAGAGCTGCGCCAAGTGTCTGGATCACTGGTCTGTGTGAGGCCAAAGAGGGGGTCTGCCTCGACTGAGTGAGCGCGGCGGCTATGTTGTGCCTTGTGTTTGGATTTTGGGCCTGATGTATCCTGGATAGCTCGGCCAAAGGAGCGAAAAAATCCCAGCACAAAACGCAGGAGCCAATAGAGTGTAATCAAGCCAAAGATGGCAAAAGCAGCCAGCAAAGCGAGCCCCCAAATCCAGGCCCTGTCGTCTTTTGTTGCGTAAGTGCCCACTTCTGCTTCCAATTTTTCCAGCGATTTTGGGGTGAGCCGTTTTTCTATCTGGCTCAGGGCCGCTTGCAGGCCGCCATCAAAGTCTTTGCTTTTGAATTTGGGTTTGACCGTCTGGTCCAAGATCTGCTGGGCCTGCGCATCGGGCAGTTGGACTTTTAGGCCAGAACCGACCTCCAGCCGCATTTTGCGCTCTTTAAAAGCCAGCAAAAACAACAGACCGTTTTGTTCGTGTTTTTTGCCAATTCCCCATTGGTTAAACAAGCGGGTGCTGTACGCCTCTAGGCGTTCATTCTGGGGCAATCGGGGCAATGTCACGATCGCCATTTCAACCCCTGTCTTTTTTTCGAGTTGAACCAAACGCGTCTCCAGGTCTTGCGGGTGTTGAAAGACCTGGGCCCCGTCGTTGACCAATCCGACCGGTTCGGGCAGGGGGTCCAATCCCCAAGCCGGAGCAGCTATAACCAGCAAAACTAACAGGCACAAGCGGGTTATGGTCAGCATGCGAGCCATGTCATATTCTTTCCCTTTTTCAGGATTCTCAATTTTAGTATAACGGCAAACAAAAAAAATGGACAAAATTATCATAATGTATTATGATGGTTATGATAATTAAAACTAATAAGTGAGACGTAAAATGCAAGAGAATGATACGGATTTACACGAGACCCCTCAAGATCTGATCGATATGGAAGCGGCGATTGAACTTTTAAAAACCACCCGTCCGACGTTTTACCGCTGGCTGCGCAGTGGCCGGATCAAAGGCATGAAAGTGGGGCGGCAGTGGCGCTTTTATCCCGAAGATATTGAGCGCTTTCTCAAAGGACAGGGCCCGCGGGTGGATTTGCCCCTGGATATTGCCCCTTTTAATCTCCGCTTGATTACTGCCCTGGGCCAGGAACCTGAAGATCTCAAAGCGCTAGAAGGCCTTGAGAAAACCGCCAGATTGATGATTCGCCTGGCCCACACCTCAAATGCCAGCCATTTACACCTCGAAAGCCTCTACCAACATGACGGAGAAACCCAAGGGGTGTTGCGCCTGCGCCACGAAGCGGGTTTGAGCCCCGTTTTGGATTGTGATCGCCGCTTATTGCCTGCTTTGATCAGCCAATTTAAAAGTCTGGCGGGCTGTGACCCCCTCAACCAAGAAACGCCCCAAGAGGGACAGTTTTCAGATTATTCTGGCCCAGAAAAATTCCGATTAAGGACCCATTTTTTGCCCTCTTTATTGGGGGAATCCCTGACCCTGACGCTGCTCAAACCCGAGCAGCAAATCTCCTTGGAGCGGCTGAAGCTCAGGGCCTCAGTCGAAAAAGCCCTGAGAGCAGCTCTCAAACAGGGCTGGGGTGTTATTCTCACCACTGGACCGACCGGTTCGGGCAAAACCACGACCCTCTATGCGAGTTTACAAGAAGTGGCCTCTCCAGGGGTCAAAAGCATTGCGCTTGAAAGCCCTGTCGAGCGGGTTTTTCCCTGGGTGGTCTCGGTACAAACCGAAAGTGAAAGTGGTGAGCGCTTTGTGGGGCCCTTAAAAAGTGTCATGCAATCTGATCCTGACGTGATCTTAATTGGTGAATTGCGCGATGCGGAAACCGTTGATATGGCCCTGCGGATTGGCCTGACTGGCCATTTGGTTTTAACCCAATTGCACTGTGAAAGTGCAATCCAGGGACTGCTGCGCCTGGTGGACTTAACGGGCAGTGCTTACACAGTCTCTGAAGCGGTGAAATTAATTTTGAATCAGCGGCTTGTGCGCAGGAATTGTACAGCCTGTTTGGGCCCCTTTGAATTCTCCCAAACAGAGATCCAACGTTATGCACTGCTGTTTGAAAAAATTGGCAAAAGCCCCCAAGTGGGTCAAACGGTGATGCAGGGCCAAGGTTGCCCAACCTGCCAAGGCACAGGGTATCGCGGGCGCTTGCAATTGACCGAAGCCCTGCCCATGGACGGCCCTCTCAGCCAGTTGTTGCAGCGCGGGGCAGATGCAACAGAAATTGCGACACAATTGCATCAGGGCGGCTGGGCCAATTGGCTGGAAGATGGTTTCGAACGGGTGCTTGCGGGAGAGACCACATTGGCCGAATTGGCGCGGGTAGCGGGTCTGGTTTAAGGCCCAACGGTGGTCTGAATTTGAAACGGTTGAGGCGCGCCCGTGGGCAAATCTGGATCTGCGGGCACGCCTGTTGTTGGCAGGGCGGTTAGAATCAAGGTGCGTTCAGCCAAAGAGCCAAATTCCACCCAGCCATCGGGCCCCAGTTGATCTCCGTCGGAATGGGGCTTCAGGCCTGGCACCAATTGGAGGGCAAAACGGCCCGCAGCTTGCAGTTTAACCTGGATTTTTTGGCCAGGAGCCGGCCGTTTCAGGCGCAGGTATTCGCTGCCCAGCAGCAACGGTCCTTTGGAGCTGTAAATCTGGCCCGGTGTGAGGTTGGCTTGAATGCGCACCTCGCCTTTGGGCTTGAGCAAAGGGCCCTCGTGGAAATGCTTACCATCACTGTTGCGGCCTGTGTACCAGCGCCAGCGGGCAAATTCGACCACCGTCTGGGCATAGTCCACTCCGCGTGGCAACAGGTCTTCGAGGGCATCTACCCAATCGGGTTCATTGCTGGCGGGGCTGGGATAACCGGTTTTGGGATCAAAGGGCCGGGGCTTATTGCGGCTGTTTTTCCAGAGTTGGGCCAAAAAATGGGGGTTCTGAGCAAAATAGCGCTGTTCCAGAAAAAAGAGGTAGAGGCAGGCCCCATACGGGTACCAGGTTTTGTAGTCGTCGAAATAGTGAATGGGCCATTCGGGACGCGACTGAAAATCTTCGATTTGCTGCAGATAATCGTTGTCATCGGGATAGACCTTGTCTTGGATAAAAGTGGCAGAGGTCTCAAAAAAACCAGGGCTTTCATACCAATCCAGCGCCGCGTGTAAGGCGTGATTAAATTCATGGGCGGTGGTGGAATCCAAGATATCTCCGCCATAGGGGCCCCAGGCATCGATGCTCAGGTAAGCTTGCCAGGCATCCCACCAAATGGCGCTGTCTTTGTGGGGGCGGGTGGCTTCGACAGCGGTATCTGCCCCGCGCATTAAATAGACCTGAAGGCGATTGCTGCCCGTGCTGTCAGAGGGAAAGGGCGGCGGGAAACCCATTTCTTCGATTTCAACTTTCCAGCTCTGTTCGAGATAACCCATGACACGTTCAGCCTGGACTTTGTCTCCAGGCAAAAGATAGCGCACACTGAGCGGATATTTGGGGGAATTGAGCAAGTGGGGCCAAAGTTGGGGCCGATCGAGCAGGTCTGCGGGTTTTTGCCTGGAAAGTTGGGCTCTGGATCGTTGGGCCGCTAAACCCACCGGGGATTGGGCCGAGGGTGGGGCAGCCTGGGTAAAAGCCGGTATCAGGCTGCAGCCAACAACCAAGACGGGCAGGCAAAAATGGATGATAAAAGCTTTCACAAGGGCACTTCCAGCAATTGAATTTTCCCCGAATGTGTAGTATACGCCGCTCCCTTATTTTTTTCCAGTCCCCAATGGGTGTCTGTACTGGACCTGGCCCAGGTGTACTTAAAATGTCATATTTGCTCCCTTTTTTAAACAATGAGTTAAATATTAATTTTATTTAAGCACCGGGGTGTATACAATCGTCAATCATGGCGTATGATAATAAGATCAATGCTCTGGATAAGATCTGATGAACTCACATATTTCACATGATGAATGGCTTGGGTTGCTGCAACAGGGAGAGACATCGCAACAGATCGATGCCGCCCTGGCTTTGGGGGAAAGTGGAGATCCCGACGTTTTGGAACCACTTTTAAAGGCCCTGCGCGGTTCTGAGCCCAGCTTGCGCGAAGCAGCTGCACAGGCCCTGGGTTTTTTGAAAGATCTGCGGGCGGTGGATGGCCTGACCGAGGCCCTGCAAGATCAGGACCCCGATGTGCGTTTTAATGCAGCCCGCTCATTGGGCCTGTTAAAATCCCCCAAAACGGTCTTTTCCTTGATGCAAGCCCTGCGTGATGCCAACCCCGAAGTGCGAATTAAAGCCGCCTGGGCTCTCAGTCAGGTCGGGGATTTGCGCGCCGTGGCTGCACTTTTAGAGACCCTGAAAGATCCCCATGCTTGGGTGCGCTATTGTGTGATCGAGGCTCTGGGCCTTTTGCGGGCCGAAATTGCGCTCAAACCCCTGCTCAAAGCCCTGAGAGACTCCCGCTATTTTGTTCGATACAAAGCCGCAGAGGCCTTAAGTTTACTCAATTGTCCCGAGGCCATTGAGCCGATCATGGCGCTTTTAAACCATAAAAATTTGGATATTCGCGATAAATTAATCGAGGCCCTGGGCATGCAACGGGATCCCCGCTGTTTGCGTCTCTTTTTGGCCAGTCTCAAAGACCGCAATGCCCAGGTGCGCCGCCGCGCAGTTGAGGCCCTGGGGATGTTGCGCCATGTCGATGGCATCGACGCTGTTTCTATGGCCCTTTTGGATGATTCTGCCTATGTCCGCGAGGCCGCGGCAGAAGCGCTGGGCCGTTACAGAAAGGCAAATACCCTGCTCGATCTGATGCAAGCCTTGAGCGATCCCCAAAGTGAGGTCAAGGTGAAGGTGATTTGGGCCTTGGGACAATTTAAAGATATCCGGGTTTTGGCAGCCCTGATCAAGGCCCTGCAAGATCCGGTGCCTGAGGTCCGGCGACAGGCTGCTGAGACCATGGGAAATTACCGCGACCAAGAAAGTCTCAGTCCCCTTTTACAGGCATTAAAAGATCCCGAACCCCAAGTGGTGGCTGCCGCTTTGCAAGCCTTGGGTCAATTGGGAGAACCGGCGGTCATTCCCCAAGTACTTAAAACAACTCAGTCTGATTTGGCCGCCATTCGCTTAATGGGGATCAAGACCTTGGGACAGTTAAAAGCCCAAGCGGCTCTGCCAATGCTGTTTGAAGCTCTGCTCGACGAAGAGGCTGAAATCCGCTGCCAAGCCTGCCGCGCCCTGGCTCAAATTCAAGATCCCGATGCCTTGTCGGTCTTGATCGAGGCTCTACAGGACAAAAACTTTCATGTCCGGATTGCCGCTTCTCAGGCTCTGCGCAGCTTGAACAATCCCAAAGCCGTCCCTGCGCTGATTGCCGCTATGAAAGACCGCCGCACTTCCGTGCGGCAAAAAGTGGCGGAGGCCTTGGCCCATTTTCGTTCCCCCCAGAGTGTCGAGGTCTTTATACAGGCCCTCGATGATCCCGATGAAATTATTCGCATGTGTGCCGCGCGCACCTTGGGCCAATTTAAGGAACCCAATTCTTTTATTGCCCTCAAAAAAGCCCTCAAAGATGAATCCATTTATGTGCGTGAATACGCTTCAGAGGCCTTGGGTCGATTTTTGGTGGATGCGCACAAAAACACCCAACATGTTCTGCGCAAAAGTGCCTAAAAATGCCGTTGGGCTGTGCGTACCAAAACGAGATTCTGATCAATCAGAGGCAAGATCTCAGATAAGCGAGCTGGCAAGAGCAAAAATGGGCATGCCTGATGTGCGCTGTAAGCCTCGGCTTGTTGCCAATGGGCGGCTATGCGCTCAGACAAAGGCCCTTCGGGCCAGTGATAATAATAGACCCGATGTGCTGAGAAATCTGGCAGATCGTTTAAGCTGCTGCTCACTCCCCGGGCCCCATCGGCAAACCAGCTGACAATTTCACTCTCAAATTGAAGGGGGCCAGACATCAGCAGGGCCAGGCCCTGAAATGAGTTAGCCAATAAAAGCCGCAAATACACATCTGAAGCTGGCTCCCAAACAAGATCTGCCAGGGTTTGAAAGCCCAATCTTTCCCACCCAGCTGTGGCTTCGGTCAATTGCCGCAGGCGAAGGGCATTGAGGCCCGTGGCTTGACCCGACCAGAAGTTGCCCGACTGCCCTTGGTAATACAAGACGTCCCCTTTGAGCTGGGGCCCCCAATGGGAAAAAACAGCTTTAAACGCCTCCTCTTCTGCAGCTATTTCGGCCCTCAAGGCCTGGCTTTGACGCAAATCCCAACAATCGTCAAATTGCCGCAAAAACAGGCGTCTTGCCAAGAATGCCCGCGGGGCCCCCTCGGGTACCTCAAACTGCCGTTCAGGCCGAATGAAATAATCTTCTTGTGGTATCAGATCTTCGTCTGCCGCGTCGGCACACAGGGCTGTCAGTGCTTCTGCTGAGTTCAGCTGGTAAGTTCCCCCATTGAGCACCCAGGCAGCCAAATCCAGGGCCTGGGAAAGCCTTTCTGAATCACTGGCTGGGGCGGCCGCCCAGCAGATCAGGCCTGTTTTTTGCAATGTGCAGGCATAGCGCTGAATACCCGCTGGATTGGGATTTGCCTGTTCTTCAGAATCATAAGCCAGAGGGGCCAGCCAAAGTTCCAGGTCTGTGCCCTGGGGCAGTTGGGGCCAGAGATAGGCCCAGGCATCTGCAAAATCTCGCCAACTGCCAAACGGTGTGGCATCGGCATCCAGGTGTAATGTATAGGCCTGGGGATGATGGGGATCCTGCGTTAGGTGTGAAGAGGCAATCTGTGGCCATTCCAAAGGGGCGGGTGGGTTGGGGCAATCAGCAAAATTGAAACTGAGCAAAGGTGCCACCCGTTCGGCCCCCAACCAGGCCAGCAAAAACAAATACATCGGGGCGGATTCTGTCGCCAAAGGGATGGGGGGATCGAGGGTGTGTAGCGTCAATTTTCCCGCCAAAGCCCGAATTTGAAGAGCGGGATCGCCCCATTCAAATCTGGGCGGGGGCGGGGGGATGGCTTCGCTGCCCAAAATCTCTGGCAGGCCAAGCGCACTCAAGAAAAGCGGCAAATGTTCACGCAGAGCTTGAGACAGGGGGCCGACCTGGGTGGGCATCAGGGCCATGGCCTGTTTGAGCAGCGCAGCGGGCGAAAGCTGGAGAGCCGCAGCCAGGATCTGGCTCAATTCTGAAAGGGATTGCAATTCCACCAGGCCGGATGTGGCTGGCGGCCCTGATTGGGGATGCCCCAACAGCAGATGATCAGGGTCTAAAACCAACCACAGCCCCGAATCTGGATGAGATTTAAACCAGTTTTGCAATTCCGAACAAGAGACCTGCCAGTCGAGAAAACCAGACCAAATCACGCTATTTGGTTGAGAAAGGCCCTCAGCTTGCAAGCCCCGGTCAATAAATTGGGCAAAAAAAGCACTTAAATCCCCGTGGGGAGTCTGAATGACCAAATGATACCGCATCGAAAAAAACCAGCCTCAAAAAAAACTTGTTGCACCTGTATACTTCTGTATTATAATGGAGGAAATAGCGGAAGTAAATCTCAATGGGCTCAGTCTCCATGGGCTCAATTTGAAGGTGAACGAATCCCGCACAGTTTTGAAAAGAAGGGCAGTAAACATGGTTAAGCTGGGTTTTACAGAGGGCAATGCGGATAAATTTTGGCAAATAGAAAGACAAGGCCAGGAAGTGCTGCTCAAATGGGGCCGCTCGGGCACGGCAGGTCAAAGCCAGGTCAAAAACTTTGGCTCTGAAGCGGAGGCCGAACAATTTCTCCAGCAACAGCTCAAAGCCAAATTAAAAAAAGGCTATCTCCCCCTTGAAACGGGCTCTTCACAGCCAGCCTCGCCTGAAGTTTCGCACCCTGTTCCGGCAGATATTTCATCCCATGTGCTGGCCAGCGCAACCCCTTCTCCGACCCCCGTCACCCCCAAGGCCAAAAGTGCAGCAAAACCCGCGACAAAAACCAAGGCAAAATCCGAGACGGCTCTCCCGCCACCAGAACCTGCATCTGGCACTACCCTGGCTCATTCGGGTCTTGCGACCCTTACTCCCAGTATCAAATGGACCCCCAAATTGCGTGAAAAGGAGTTGGTGGCACAGTATTACAATTTTTCTTATCCAGGTGAAGTCAAAGTCTTGGGCCCGGCAGATGACCGGACTTTGGCTTGGAAAAAACTGCTGCCAGAATTGGAAAAACTGCTCAAAGACAGTGTCTGGGTGGGAGATTCGGCATGGGAGGCTCTGGGCCAAGCTGCGCGTGAATGGGCCATTACTGGACAACCCCAAAAGGTCTCTCCTGAACTGGCGGCAATCCTGCTTACTGTCAGTCGCCGCCGCCATGGCGTAGATTATCTTTGGCAAGAACTGGGGCCTGCTGGCTGTGTACAGGCCTGGATTGAGGCCAGATCGATTCGTTCTGAAGTCAAATTCAGCTCTGAGTATAAAAAATATGTTTTCGAAATTTCCCGTGTTTCTCGCCCGCTGCCCCTGACCCTCTGGGATTTGAGCAATGCCAAAAATTGGGCTTTGCGCCTCCAACTGGCGCAGATGCAGGCGGATCAGGCCCACGCCCTGAGCGCTTCACTTGAAAAATTGCGCCAAGATGCCCCGTTGAGTTTGCGTCTCGGGCTGGACTGGCTCCTTTTTCAAGAGCGCGATTGGCAGCAGGCTGATATATCCGAATGGCTGGCTCTCAATCCCACTCAAGACCCTGAACTGTGGGCCTCGGGCTGGTTTCTCTGGCCTTGGTTGCGCGATCAAACCCTGCTGGATCAGATGGCGCAACACTTTATCTCCAAAGCCAAAGAACACGCCGATCTGTGGGACAACCTCTCGCTCTTGCATGAGCCCGCCCTGTATTGGCTGCTCGAAAGAGCCGGGCATGCTGCAACCTTGAGCTTGTATGCCCTGATTGTGGCTGGCAAACGGGCAGCCACACGCAAAAAAGCGGTGGCGGTGCTCAAACTCATTCACTCAGAAGCGGCCCTGAACTGTTGGGTGGAATTGCTCAAACACAAAGATGCTGGCAAAGAGGCCCATCTCCAGCTGAGTGCTGAGCCGCTGATCGGTGTACAAATCTTGCTGCACAAACTCAAACAGCGCAAAGCTTATCCCGAAGCAGAAACATTGTTGACAGGTTTATTGCGCAGTTTGCCCCCTGCGGCATTGGACCCACTTAAATTGACCCATGCCAAAGAGCTGAGCCAGTGGCTGCCTGAATCCCCCGAAGCACCGATGGTGAGCGCTTTGCCGGACTACTTTCAGCCAGAGCATTGGCAATTTTCTGCCGCTCAAGCCCAATCATGGCCGAGTTGCACTGATTTGGCTGTGCCAGATGCGCCTGCGGGCATGGATTTTTCGCGGCCGGTGATTGAAAGTGATGCTGTCTTAAGGCCCTATATTTACGATAAACCACCTCTTACGGCGCAACGTGACCCCGAAATGTTGAAACGATTTGCTGGGTTTGACTACGTGATGTTACATCACCTTGATTGGCTCTCAGACCCGGCGGCTTTAACATTCTGGAATGAAAGTTCCCCCCAGCGCTGGAATCCCTATGATCCCAAAACGGAAGATCTCAACAGATTGGCCCTGCGCTTTGGCTTGGCTGGCCTGCCCGGATTTTTTGCCCTGTGCGAAAAATTTCCTGAGGCAACTTACCCCACGCTCTGTCATTTTGACACACCCCAAGTGGTGCCCCTTTTGCTCAAAGGGCTACGGCTCCCCTCACAGCGAAGCGTCTGCAAAACCTGGTTTTTCAGGCATCCAGCCACCGCCCTGCGGGGGTTGATTCCCCTCTGTTTAAACCCCAAACTGGGGCTGCAAGTCGAGGCTCTGCGGGCCCTATCGCTGCTGACACGTGCCACAGAAACAGCGGCCCCCCTGCTCAGTCCGAGTGAAGTTCAGACTTTGGCTGCAGAATTTGGCCCCAAAGTTGAATCGGCGTTTGGCTCTCTTTTGACCCAGAATCCCCTATACTTTCGGCCCACCAAACGCCCCAAATTGCCCCCGTTTTGGAAACCAGAACAATTGCCGCCGGTCATGCTCAAAAGTGGGGAGCGTCTGCCTTTGGCTGCACTGGACTGCTTGGCGCTGACCCTGATGCTCGACAGCCCGGGTTTGCCTTATGCCGGGGTGGAAACGGTCAAAGCACTTTGCACCCCCGAGAGTCTGGAAGCCTTTGCCCTGGGTTTGTTTGAACTCTGGTTGGGAGAGGGTGGCAGCCTGAAACATGAATGGGCCTTTTGGGGACTGGCCCATTGGGGGGCAGAAGAAGCGGTGCGTCAATGTGTCCCCCGCATTGAAAAATGGCCAGGGGAGCGCTCGGTACAACGCGCACTCTTGGGGCTGGACGTGCTTTTGGCGATGGAAAAAGTCGAAACTGCCTGGCCCGAACTTCACAGATTGTCGATCAAGACCCGCTTTCCCAGTGTGCAAGACAAAGCCGGCATGCTGATGCGAAAATTGGCCGCTGAAAACCCGGATGGGTCTGAAGGTCTGGGAGATCGGCTCGTGCCCAAAATGGGGCTCGATGCCCAAAGCGGCAGAGACTTTGATTTGGGGGAAAGCCAGTGGGTGCGCCTGCAAATCGGGGCAGGGGGAGAGCTTACATGCTGGGATAGCATGGGCCAAAAAAGGGCCAAATTGCCCAATAAAGGCCAAGCTGCGGCCCTCAAAAATTTTAAACAGGTCCACAAGGAGCTTGAAAAACAAATTGTCTTTCAAAAAATGCGATTGGAGCGGGCCATGTATCAGGGAAGGCGCTGGTCAATGCAGGCTTTTGAGCGCGATGTCTTAAATCATCCCCTGCTCAAGCCCCTGCTGTTTGGCTTGGTGTGGGGCAGTTATAGCCAAGCCGAAGAGTTGCCCCAACAGCGCTTTTGTCTCAATGCCGAAGGCACTTTTGTCGATCTTGAAGGCGCGCCGGTGTCGCTTCCCGAGGGCGCACAGATTGGACTGGTTCACCCATTGGAAATGATGGCCAGCCTTCAGCATTGGCGCGAGCTGTGGGCCCGTGAGGGGCGTGTTCAACCCTTTGAACAATTGGAGCGGCAGGTCTTTGTGGCCCCTTTATCTGAATTGGCCAAAACAACCTTGCCAGATCTGGGCAAAGTGGCTTCGGGCAAAGTCATGGCTTTGATCAACCAAGCCGACTGGAAAGCCCCCAAAGGGTCAGAAGGGGAACTCAGCAAGGCACTCGGGCGGGGCTGGCAAGCGGACTTGAGCCTTGAGTACCACGTCTGGGCGCTCAAAGAATACCCGGAGGTCGATGTCTTTCATGTGCACCTGCGCCGCAGTGAGGGGTATGGGGGGGTACGCTTAGAGCAAGTCCACCCCATTGCCTACAGCGAATTGCGCAGGGATTTGGCGCGTTTGGCTTAAAGCTGGCGGTTATTTCAGCTCTTTGGAATGGGGCTTGGGAAAACGCAAATACATGATCTCGGTGGCGGTTTCTTCGACCGCTTTGTGGGATACATCGACAATTGGGCAGCCGAGTTCCTCGATAATCCGGTCGGCATAGTCCATTTCAACTTTGATCTGTTCAAAGTCGGCGTAAGAGGAGTGAGCGGGCAGGCCCAAACTCTGCAACCGGGCTGTGCGGATATCGTGTAAGACTTCGGGGCGAATTTTGAGGCCGACACATTTGTCTTTGTGTTCAAACAGCTCTTTGGGGGGAGCGACATTGTAGACCAAAGGGTTGTTGGCGACTTTCATGGCATAGTTTTGGGCCAAATACATACAGGTCGGCGTTTTTGATGTGCGGGAGACCCCCACGAGGATAATATCCGCTTTTTCCATGCCTTTGGGGTCTTTGCCATCATCGAGTTTGATCGCAAATTCGACTGCTTCAATCCGCTTAAAATACTCTTCGTCCAATTCGTGCATCATGCCCAATTCATTGCGGGGAGGGGTAATGCCCAATTGTTTGCTGATGGTCTGAATCAGGGGATCGAGCAAATTGACAATCGGAATTTTGTAAAGTGCGGCCTGTTGGTCGATATACTCTTTCAGGGCCGGAATCGAAAGGGTATAAGCTATCATGCAGGGGCGGGACTGTTCCAATATTTTGATAATTTTGTCGATCTGCTCTTGGCGCGTAATGCGGGGCAGCGGCACATATTTGATCTCCTGGGCATGGCGAAACTGGCGAATGGCCGCCTTGGAAAGGGTCTCTGCTGTTTGGCCTGTGGAATCAGAGAGCGAATAGAGCGTGAGAATGGGGGGCGCTTCAGACATGGGGCAACTCCTCACGTCCCATAAACCAATTGATCGCGGGTTTGCGGTTGGCGCCCGCTTCATCCACCCGTTTGATCAGGGCCGCATGGGGGGCATGATTGACAAAGTCGGGATTTTCCTGCGACTCCTGGGCAATTTGCTGCATGGCTGCAATAAAGCGATCGAGGGTGGCCCGGTTTTCGGTTTCGGTGGGTTCAATCATCAGGGCTTCGGGCACAATCAGAGGGAAATAGACAGTGGGGGGGTGAATGCCAAAGTCAATCAGGCGTTTGGCCACCGACAGTGCATTGACGCCTTGGTCTCGTTTGAGGTTTTGGGCCGAGAGCACAAATTCGTGCATGCAGGGCCGATCTCCCCCATGGGGAAGTTCAAACAATTCACTCAGGGGCTTGCGCACATAATTGGCATTGAGCACGGCATCCACACTGGCCTGTTTGAGCCCCTGGGGACCCATGGCACGAATGTAGGTCCAGGCCCGCACGAGCACGCCAAAATTGCCAAAGAAGCTGCGCACCCGACCGATAGACAGGGGCCGGTGGGTATCAAGGCCATAGCCGTGTTCCCCATTATCCACCACCACTGGGCAGGGCAAAAACGGCATGAGTTTATCCCGCACCAGAACAGGTCCGGCACCGGGGCCGCCGCCCCCATGGGGGGTTGAAAAGGTCTTGTGTAAATTGAGGTGCACCACATCAAAGCCCATATCTCCGGGGCGGGCCATGCCCATGATGGCGTTGAGGTTGGCTCCATCGTAGTAGATCAAGGCCCCTGCGGCGTGGACGGCTTCTGAGATGTCCAAAATATTTTCTTCAAAAATGCCCAGGGTATTGGGGTTGGTCATCATCAGGGCTGCAATTTGGGGGCCTTTGCTCTCCAGCAATTCGTGGAGATGGTCCATATCCACTTGCCCGGAGGCATTCGAGCGCAGGGTCACGACCTGAAAACCGCACATGGCAGCAGAGGAGGGATTGGTGCCGTGGGCATTGTCGGGGACCAAGACCAAATTGCGCTCGGTATTGCCGTGGTGACGGTGGAAAGCGCGAATCATCAACATGCCTGTCATTTCACCATGGGCCCCAGCCGCTGGTTGTAAACTGCAACCAGGCAGGCCGACAATTTCGCTGAGATAAGTTTGGAGTTCGAATAACAATTGCAAACAGCCCTGAATCTGAGTTTGGGGCTGATAGGGATGGGTATTGGCAAAACCGGGCATCCGGGCGGCGCGCTCATTGACTTTGGGGTTGTATTTCATGGTACAGGAACCCAGCGGGTAAAAATCCACATCAATGGCATGATTTTTGTGGGAAAGAGTAATAAAATGGCGCATCACATCCAGTTCTGTCACTTCGGGCAAAGCCGCAGCGCGTTTGCGCACAAATGAGGCTGGGATCAAACTCTCTGGGCGCATCTCAGGTTGGGGATCTGCTGGCAAAGTCACCCCACGGTGACCGGGTTTGCTGCGCTCAAAGATCAAGGTTGTATCGTATCTGCTCATGGGTTAAACTGTTTCTCCGCGGGCGTCTTGTGGTGTTACTCAGAATACCATGGGAAACAGATTCAGCGGTAATTGTATTCATTTGACAAGTTTGGTCTTTTGCTGATACTTTAATCTTAAACGATCTTGCTTAACGACAATAAAAAAGCCAAAGAGTCACCTATGCCCACCCATTTTAGCGGCCCAACTGATCAGATTCAGGCCTTAAACGCCTTTATTAATCTGATTCGCGCTGCCGATTCGATCTCTGCCAAGATCAATACCTCTCTGTCGGAACAGGGTTTGACTGAGACCCAATTTGGTGTTTTGGAATCGCTTTACCATTTGGGCTCCCTGTGTCAAAAGGCCCTGGCCGATAAACTGCTCAAAAGCAGCGGCAATATCACCATGGTGATCGACAATTTGGAGCGTCAAGAGTTAGTGCTGCGCCAACGCGACAGCCGGGACAGGCGCTTTATCAGCATCCATCTTACGGCCAAAGGGCAAAGCCTGATGGAAAACATCTTTCCATCCCATGTGGCGCGCATTACCACATTGCTGAAAGTGCTTAGCGCCGAAGAGCAAGAAGAATTGCGACAATTGTGCCGCAAACTTGGCAAACATGCCCAAGAGATCTGCCCTGAAACCCTGCGCTAGTCGACTCAAACTGTTTTTTTTACACGGCTTTGCAGGATCCAACAGAGATTGGGATTTTTATCTTCAGGCCCTGTCCGAAAAGGATGACTGTCTGGCCCCAGATCTGCCGGGGCACGGAGCCAATGGGAGCCCCATTGGCTCTTTTAGCGAAACGGTCAGCCAACTGAAATCCCTGTGTTTGGCTGAGCCCAAGGGAAACTGGGTTTTGATCGGCTATTCCCTTGGGGCCCGTTTGGCCCTGGCCTTGGCTTTGGAGCCAGAATTGCGCCCGCACCTGCAAGGTTTGGTGCTGATTTCGGGTTCGCCAGGATTAAAAACGCAGGCGGAGAGATTTTCCCGTCAAAACTGGGAAAACCAGTGGGCAGAGGCCTTTCAGAAAGCCCCGTTGGCAGAGACCTTTGCCCAATGGTATGCCCAGGACCTCTTTGGCCGACTCCAAGACCGGCCCATGTTTAAACATTTGCAGGCCCGGCGTGAGGCCAATTCGGGGCAAAAACTGGCAGAAAGTCTGCTGCGCTTGGGCAGTGGCTCTCAGCCCCTGCTTTGGGGCCACTTGCCAGAGTTGCAATTGCCTTGCCTCTGTCTCTGTGGGGAAGAAGACAGCCGCTATGTGGCCCTCAATGCTGAAATGGTGGCGCTGATGCCCCAAGCGGAGGTCAAAATCCTGACCGGTGTGGCCCATGCCCTGCATTTGGAAGATCCGCCCAGCACCCTCAAGGCCCTTTTGCCATTTTTGGAAAAAAGACGGGCCCTGTTAAAATAAGCGCAGATCGGGTATATTCTTTCAAGAAGCAATTGAGAGGCGAATGAGACAGTGGGATCCGAATTATCTTCTCGACCTGGCACCCTGCCCCCCAAAAAAAAGGCCTTGCGCAAGTCTTTGCCTGCAGTGATAGATAGCGCGAACCGCGCCATTGCCCTGGGGGCCCCACCTGCCCAAGCCCCCTTGGGAGCCAGGCATTTGGCCCGTTTTCATTTGCGCCAGGCCGAGCTCTGTCTAAAAGAGGGCAAAACCAGCGAAGCTTTAAAAGCCTTAAAAGAATGTTTGGCCCAGGCCCGAAGTGAAGGCCAGACCTTTGTGCAAGAACTCAACGAAAATCTCATCCCCTTGTTTTTGGCCATTGGCCATTTGGAAAGCCGAGAAAACCGCTATAAAGCAGCCCTTGAAGCCTACGAATTGGCGTATGGTCTTGCCATATCTGCCACCCCGATTCACCCTCTGTGGTTGGCCCAGGTCTGTTTGAATCGCGGTTTGCTCTACCAATGTATCGACAAACCGGAATTGGGCTTGGCAGATTTTAATCAGGCTGTGATGTGTCTGCTTTCGCTGCAAGAGTCGAGCCCGGAACAGATCAGCCTTTTGGCCCAGGTTTACCGCAACCGGGGGGAATTGCAACAGAGTTTACAATTGACAGAAGCGGCCTTGACGGACTTTACCCAAGCTATTGTCTCTCAAAATGCCTTTGCTCAGCCCCCCGATTTGCAAGAATTGGCGGAATCCTCCCGCAAATTAGGCCTCTTACATCAACACCAAGGTCAACATGTTGAAGCTGTTGAGCTCTTTAGCCAAAGCATTGAGCGCTATCTCGAATTGCTGGCCAAAGGCCGCCAAGAAAACCGGCAAAATTTGGTTTCCACCCTCTTAAACCGCTCCCAGGGCTTTCAGGCTTTGGACATGTATGCCGCCGCCATCACAGACTGTGATTTGGCCCTGAAATTGGTTGAAGAAGGCCCCTATCCGCAACGAGAGGCCCTGCTGATCCAGGCCCGATTGGCCACAGCCAGAGGGGTGCTTTTGTGGCAAGACCAAAACGAGACCTTGGCCCGCGTGGATTTTTTGGCTGCCCTGTACTTTTATGCGGCGCTTGAACAAAAATCCCAATTGGCATTTGTTTTGGAGCAGGTGCGCCTGCATCTCAATTTGGCGCGGCTCTGGCAAGATCACAACAGCGATCTTGAAAGGGCCTTGACCCATTACCAACAAGCAATTCGGGGCTTAAACTCCCCGGCCTTAACTTCAGAAACAGCCCTGTTGGCCCAGACTTTTCTCGAACGGGGCAATTTGTTGCGTGAAAGTGGCGAGGCCCAGGCTGCTGAACAGGACTATCTCGCTGCTTTCAAGCAGTTTAAACACCTCTCACCAGCACGGCGTTTGCCCGTGATTGCCAGCATGGCACAGACGGTTTTGCAATTGGGTTTAATGGCCTCTGAAAAAGGCCAATCCCAAGAAGCCCATGGCTATTTTGACAAAGCAATCCAATTGCTGGGGCCGGTTAAACCCCAAAGCCATGTCGAACCCAGCCATATTTGGGTACAGTGCCATTATTTCCGTGCCTTTTGCCGGGTCTTGGATCTGGACCAACCCCGACAGGCCATGGCCGACTTTGAAGTGATTGAAGCAATCTGTCCCGGTTATGTCTGTTACGATTTGGCCTGTCTCAATGCCCGTTTGTGTCATTTGGATACCGCCCTGGACTATTTAGACAGGCATCTCGACTCTCCTTACCGGCTCGCCGATGAAGAAATCAAAGCAGATCCAGACTTAAAACCCTTGAAGGCCCTCAAAGGCTGGAAAGCCCTGTTTAAAAAGCGTTAGGGCTACTTTTCTGGGGGCAAAGACTGCACAAAGGTGCGGATCCGGGCAAAAATGTCTTGGCGCAATTGGGCGTTTTCCCAAAAAAGGTCATGGCTGGCCCCATTCACCATTTGAATCTGGGCTTTGGGAAATTTGCGTTTGAGAAAGGGCAGATTGAATTTCCAATCCACTACTTCATCGCGGTCGCCCTGCACAATCAAGGTGGGCAATTGAGATGGGGGAAAACTTTCCACCACTTGCTCATTCCAAGTGATCAGGGCCCGAACCCAATTGACGGGGGTATTGAAGTATTGCAGGGGATCTCGTTGCACAAAGTCCATAAAGTCGGGATCTGAGGTGGTGCTGCGTACAATCCGGGGAAGCTCAGTCAAAAAGGCCTGCCCGACCGTAAAACCTGCCAATGAGAGTTCCCAGAGGTGTGAGCGCACCAAAGGCGCAGCCAAGACCACCGCCTGAAAGGGGTGATCGGGGGTGCGCAAGAGATACGACCAAATGCCTGCTGCCCCAGTGCTGTGGCCCACAGCCAAAAGCGGATGAGGCACTTGGTTTTGGGCAAATTCCGTCACAGCCTGAAAGGTATCTGTATAATCGCTGAATTGGGAGATATCTGCCTGTTTGCCTGTAGACAGGCCATGGCCGGGCAAATCGATGGTCAGCACAGCGTAACCCAAGCCCAAAAATTCTTTAACAGCATAATGTTGAATTCCGGCATGGACAAAATAGCCATGGGTCAAAAAGATGGTGCCCCGTGGGCGCTCAGGGTGATCTGGGCGAAAGTATTGAACAAAGATCTTTTCTTTAAACTTGCCTTTGTGGACCTGCAAATAACCTGCCTGCCTGGCATTTTGAGCCGGTAGCCGGTAATAGGCCAAATAGCGCAAATAGGCCTGTGAGTAAAAACTGCCCTGTAAACTCAGGGGGGGCAGACTATTGCGCAGGGTGGCCAGATCATTTCCCAATTCGCCCGCCTGAACCCGAAAAGGCAGACTCAATGTCAAACCCGTGGTTAAGAGTCCCAGGAGTTTTTGCAAACGCTTGGGTTTTGTCATAAAGGGGGCAACACAGCCAAGCGCTGCTCCATTTCTTTTAGGGGCATGAGATCGCCTTTTTGACTGGCAGCCACTACCCCGTGGCGGTAGGTGTCACGGGCTTCTTCGAGCTGTTTAAGGCCTTCAAGTGCCTTGCCCAATTGCAGCCAGGCCACCGAATACAGGGGCTCAATTTGGGTGGCTTTGCGCAAGTAGGGCAGGGCTTCGGCATAAGATTCCAGATCGACCAGGGATTTGCCCAGGCCATAATTGGCGACCAGATCGTCGGGGTCTTCTTGGGTGAGTACCTCGCGAAACATGTCCATCATTTCTGTGCGGGCCGCAGCCTGTTGAGCCAAGGCCTGGGCTTGGGCTTGCTGGGAGGCTTGAGATTTGATTTGCAAAGCCATGGACATCCGCGTAGCTTCACCCATGTGTTGTTCGGCTTGTTCCCGTTCGCCCAAAAGCATGTGAAAACGGGAGAGGTTGGTGTGGGCCATGTGGGCTTCGGGGGCCACTTGCAACATTTGCTCCATCACAGCAATGGCCTCTGTCTGCCGCCCCAAGCGCGAGAGTATCACCCCATACGATTCATAGGCATCCAACAAAGTGGGATCCAGCAACAGGGCCTCTTCGAGCAACGGCAGTGCGCTGCTCTCCTGTTGTCCAGCAAAGACTTCCAGGCCCATTTCCAATCTGCTGCGGGCCCAGTCAGCGGCAGATTTTAAAGGCACAAATGGCAGCGGTGTAACCTGGGCCTGAAAACGGTGCCCCTCTGATTCCCAACTGAGTTCTTGGCCAGGGATGCGCCATTGTTTGTGGAGGTAGACCAAGGCCACCTGTTTTTTTAGGCCCGGTGCGTATCCCGTGCGCGTAATTGTTCCCACTTTTTTGCCCGCGACAAATATGTCGCTGCCGGACAGGGGCAAAGGGGGCTGCTCAGTCAAAATCAGGCCAATCAAAGCGCGGGGAATCACCCCATAAGTTTTGATGCGGGCAATCACCTCTTGGCCGAGATAACAGCCTTTGTCATAACTCACCGCTTGATGCTCCAGCCCTGTTTCGGGCAAAAGTGTGGCGGTACTCAGTTCTGAGCCAAAACGGGGAATACCTGCTTCGAGGGTCAAACTGTCCCAGAGGGTGGGATGGATATGAAGCAGTTTTTGCGCTGTGTCTGAGTCAAGGAGCCTGTTTTGCAGGTTTTGGGCCTGGGTTGGGGGCAAGGCCAAGACGTAGCCCAGATCCCCTGTCAGGGCTGCCTGAAGCAGATATCCACCCTGATCGAGTGGTTGAACCTGAGCCAAAGGGGCCAAAAATTCTTTTTGCCAATGGGCCAGCCACCCCCGTGAGGCAGGGCCCGCCAATAAAAACAGTTCAAGATCTGTCCTGACATCCAGGCTGAGATCTTCGACAAAATGAAAGGCCTGTAAATGGGCCAAAAGCCTTTCTGCTTGTTGCTTTTCGGCCAGAATCAAAACTTGATCCGCTGTGCGGTAGAGCCAAAATTCGGCCTGTAAATGCCCTTTGCGATCGGTCAAGGCACTGCGCTGAGCTTGGCCGGGATTTAAGGCCAGCACATCGCTGGTCAATTGGGTTTGCAAATAGCTGGCCGCTTCAGGGCCACTGACTTGCAGCATTTGCCAATCAGCGAGTTGGGCCCAACCACCCGATAAACGGACCTGCTGGTGTTCTTCAGCCAGTGAAAGTGGGGTTATGACACTCACAGAAATACCCTGTCTTTTTTTCTTATCTTAACATGGAGTAAGGGAAGGGTTCGGGTTTAGGGGTTGGGTTTTCGGTTATGGGCGAGTAAGAAGGTTAGGCAGAAAAGCGAGGTATAATCTTTACATGCCATTCACACGCAAATTTCGTCCCATCTGGCTGTTCCTGCCGGCCTTTGCCCTCTCTTTGGGCTATTTGTATTTGCTCAAAGTACACGTCGAAGCGGTGACCTATTTCCGCGAGACCCCGGCCTCGTGGAACAAGCTCAAATCCAGTCAATGCCTGCGCTGGCGCAAGAAGTTTATCTTTGGCGATTTGCGCCCCCAATCCAAAGACCCCTTTCAACCGCTTGAAGACAGCTGTCAGGAGGCTTTAAAATACCCGGCCCAAAGTTATTTTGCCAGCAATCAGCGGGGCCAAAAAATTCACTTTTTGCGGTATCCCACAGCAAAAAAAGAGGCCAAAGCGCCGATTCTGCTCTTTGTGCATGGCATTGCCGCCAATGCGGTCACAGGGCTCAAATTTTATCCCATTGCCCAGCGTTTGGGGTTTGAGTTAATTATCATGGAACTGAGCAACCACGGCCAATCCGATGATAATGGCCAAGGGGCCAGTTATGGCTGCCGCGAAGCTGAAGATTTGCTGGCGGTGCTCAGGGTTCTTCAGCAACAAGACCCCAGACGCCCGGTTTTGATCTATGGCACCTCCATGGGGGCCATGACCGTGGCCAATGCGGCTCCGGCATTGCAAGCTTTTCGCTCCCAGGTGCGCGGGGTGGTGCTCGAAAACCCCCAGTCTTCGCTGCGGGATATTGTGGGGGTCTACGCCCAAAAAATGGGCATTCCCGACTTTCACACCGATCTGGTTGTGAGACTCACGGGCCTGCGGGTGGGTGTGGATTATGCCGCCTGTGCGCCCGCAAAGCGGGTGCAGCAGCTCACTATTCCAGCCTTGGTCATGGTCTCCGAAAAAGACTATATGGTGCCGGTTTGGATGGTGGAGAAGGTCTTTCGCCAAATCCCCACCCAGACGCCCCGGCGCTACAAGCGCTACCCCTATGGTGAACACTCTGCCATTTGGAATGGCCAGCCAGAGGTTTTTGAAAAGGACCTGCAGGCCTTTTGGCTCGCCAGTTTGATGGATAGGCCAAAACTGGAAAGCAGTTCAACGTTTCAATCTTCGCCAACCCAATAACCGGCCTGGACATAACGGGTCTTGTCATTGCAGATCGCAGGAAGGGAATCTATTTCAGCCCATTTTTTTTGTCTGTCCCGTCTATCCAATGATTTAACCCTTGAGATAGTCTGCGTGCCAGGCCAAGTGCTCGCCAATAAAGCTGCTGATAAAGAAATAGCTGTGGTCATATCCCGCGCGGGTTTGATACTCCAGCTTGTAATCCACAGCTTGAGCGGCTTCAAGCAAAAGCTCGGGTTTGAGCTGTTCTTTGAGAAAATTGTCGGCACTGCCTTGGTCGATGCGCATCGGCACATGGATTTGGGCTTTCTGGATCAACAAATGGGCGTCGTAGGCTTCCCAGGTGCTTTGATCCTCACCGAGGTAATTGCCAAAGGCCTTCTGGCCCCAAGGGCATTGTGTGGGGGCGGCAATCGGCGCAAAAGCCGAGACCGAGGTATAGCGTTCGGGATTGCGCAAGGCCAACACCAGTGCGCCATGGCCGCCCATGGAGTGCCCTGCAATGGCCGCTCTGTCGGTGGTCAAAAATTCTGACTGAATCAAGGTGGGCAATTCGTTGAGTACATAGTCGTACATGTGGTAATGGCGATCCCACGGCGCTTGGGTGGCATTGAGGTAAAACCCTGCCCCTGTGCCAAAATCCCAGCTCTCGTCTTCACCGGGCAGATTTGCCCCCCGCGGGCTGGTGTCGGGGCTGACGAGAATCAAACCAAATTCAGCGGCGTAGCGCTGGGCTCCGGCTTTGACAATAAAATTCTCTTCCGTGCAGGTCAGGCCCGAGAGCCAATAGAGCACGGGGCAGGGTTTGTCGTCAGCCTGGGGGGGTAAATAAATACCAAATTTCATGGCGGTTTCTGTGCTTCTGGCACTGTGTACCCAGGTCTCTTGCCAGCCTCCAAAGGCCTTGGCGCGGCTTAAACGGGCCAGATCACCACTGACGGGATATTCAGTCATGGTGCACCACCGAGCGAATGGCTTTGCCCTGGTGCATTAAATCAAAGGCCTGGTTGATCTCGCTCAAAGGCAAATTGTAGGTGATCATTTCATCGACTTTGATTTCCCCGGCGAGGTATTTTTCGACGTAGCCTGGCAATTGGCTGCGGCCTTTGACCCCACCGAAGGCACTGCCGCGCCAGACCCGGCCCGTGACCAATTGAAAGGGCCGGGTCGCAATTTCTTGTCCGGCACCGGCCACGCCAATGATGGTGGATTCGCCCCAGCCTTTGTGGCAGCATTCCAAGGCTGCGCGCATGATCTGCACATTGCCAATACATTCAAAGGAATAATCCACGCCGCCATCGGTCAATTCCACAATCACCTCTTGAATCGGGGTGCTGTAATCTTTGGGGTTGATGCAATCGGTGGCACCGAGCTGTTTGGCAAATTCAAATTTATCTGGGTTGACATCGATGGCAATAATGCGGCCCGCTTTGGCCATCACCGCCCCTTGAATGGCACTCAGACCAATGCCCCCGAGGCCAAAGATCGCCACACTTGAACCAGGGGTGACTTTGGCGGTGTTTAAAACGGCTCCGATCCCTGTGGTCACACCACAACCCAGCAGACAGACCTTGTCGAGCGGGGCAGCTGGGTTGATCTTGGCCAAGGCAATTTCGGGCAAAACCGTGTATTTGGAAAAAGTCGATGTGCCCATATAATGGTGAATCATGCGGCCTTGGTAAGAAAAACGCGAAGTGCCGTCGGGCATCAATCCCTTGCCTTGGGTATTGCGGATGGCTTGGCAGAGATTGGTTTTGCCCGAGGTGCAGAATTTACATTGTCCACACTCAGGGGTATACAGGGGAATGACGTGATCACCGGGTTGCAGAGAAGTCACACCCGGCCCCACCGCTTCGACCACGCCGCCCCCTTCGTGGCCCAATATCACAGGGAAAAGGCCCTCGGGATCGTCTCCGGAAAGGGTATATGCGTCGGTGTGACAGACACCGCTGGCAACAATCCGCACCAGCACTTCTCCCGCTTGGGGAGCCCCCAGATCAACTTCGACAATTTCAAGTGGTTTTCCGGCTTCAAAGGCAACAGCGGCAATGCTTTTCATGGATGATTCTCACTCATTGAAGGTTCTTGTTTGGGTCGGTCTAAAACAAAACCCAACCAAAAAGGCTGGGTTTTGTTTTTAAAGAAGCGGGCGACGAGATTCGAACTCGCGACATTCAGCTTGGGAAGCTGACACTCTACCAACTGAGTTACACCCGCATGTCGGTGATTGCTTTACGCTTGCCGATCAACTTTAAGCGCATCTGAGCTAAAAATACCAAGACATTGTAACACAAATATGGTCAGCGAAGACATATCAATACCTGACAGTAACACAGAACACACCACAGATGTGAGCCCGGCCATAGGAACCCAGCGCAATACTAGGTAAAATTCAGCCAACCTGAAGAAATAAAAGGATATCTGTTATGCCTGTTCAAACTCCCCGTCTGATCACCTTGGCCCTCTTTGCTGCTGTGTTTGTAACCTTGGTGAGCTGTGAAAAGCCGACCCCGGTTGAATACGCTCAGGCCTGCAGTGAAGCCAACGACCAAAAGTTGATTCAAACTTCGGGATATCTCACCGATGGGGGCAGCTTATTCTGCTCCAATACCCGTGACAACAGCACTGTGGAATGTGGCTTTCAGCTTTTGGCTAAAATCGGCGACAAAAATGCCCTGAAAGTCGATATCGCGGTTGGCAATGGGGCCAATTCAGTGGAAAAAATTGAAAGGGGCTATAAACCCAGTGATCTTAAAATTCATGACCATGCGGGTGCGTTGATCAATTTTTCCAAACCTGTTACCATTACTGCCCGCGCCCGGGCCTGGCATGACCCCACCAGCAAAGAAAAACTGAATTGTTATTTTACGGTGAAAAAGCTGGAACAGATGTAAGTTGGACTTTTTTCAGCTTCCCAGTCTGAGTCAGTCCCGCTAAAATACCTCTATGCAAACCCTACTTAAACCCATACGGGTCTGTGTTGCAGACCCTCAACCGATCATGCGTTCGGCTCTCAAAGCCTGTTTACGTACCACCGAAGGCATTCATGTGACTGAATTGCTGGGCTCTTGGTCAGAATTGGCCCAGCATCTGCAAAGCCACGCCACCGATGTGGTGGTGGTTGACCAATCTTTGCTCAATCTCACCGAATTGCCCCAATTGCAGGGCCAAAGCCAGGCTGCCTGGTTGGTTTTAACCCATCACCAGGCAGAAGCTGATTCCCTGCGTGCAAGTGGTCTCTTTCAGGCCCTGCTCAATAAAGATGCTGGCGTCACTGAATTGACCCGCACCGTTCAAAATTTGGTACCCCCCGCAAACCTTGGCAAAGGGGGATCTCTTACTCTCGCTCCTCCCAAACCGGGGCGCAAGGCTGGCCCCCGTGTCTCTGCCAAAACGCCAGCCAAAACACCAGCCAAAGCTGTTGCAAAACCTGCGGCAAAAAATTCAGCAACAGCCTTAACTGCCCGCGAACAAGAAGTCGCAACCTTTCAGGCTCAGGGCCTGCCCCTGGAGGCCATGGCCGAAAAAATGGGTGTGAAGCTGAACACGGTCAAAGCTTACCTGGCCAAAATCAACAAGAAAAAACAGGCTTAATGCGGGCTTGATGGTCTTTGGCTTGTTGAGTCAGGTTCAACTGTGTCAAAATGGGTATGAAATTTTCAGTTAAATCAGGTAAAATTCATGTTCCCAGAAAACCTACACGTCTATAACCATCCCCTGATTCAGCGGGACCTCACCCTGCTCAGGGACAAATCCACCCCTTCCCCCATTTTCCGGGCCATGATTAAAAATCTGGCCCGGTATATTGTGTATGAGGCCTCCAGTGGCCTGGAATTGTCACCCCAAGAAGTTCAAACCCCGATGGGCACGGGCCAGGGTGTACGCATCAAATGTGGACATATTGTCATTGCCCCGATTTTGCGCGCGGGCCTGTGTATGATCGATGGCGCTTTTGAGGTCTTTCCCTTTGCCCAGGTGCGTCATATTGGCCTCTACCGTAACGAAGAGACCCTTTTGCCGGTTGAATACTACGTCAAAATCCCCGAAGAACTGGCGGCAGACACCATCGCCTTTATTCTCGATCCAATGTTGGCCACAGGGGGATCGGCCATTGCTGCCGTGGATATTCTCAAGCGCCGCAAAGTAGCTCAAATTCACTTTTGCTGTTTGATTGCAGCTCCTGAGGGCATCGAACGTTTGGCCGAAGCCCATCCCGATATCCAGATCCACACCACCTCCGTCGACCAGGGACTCAACGAAATTGGCTATATTTTGCCAGGTTTGGGAGATGCAGGGGACAGGGCTTTTAATACCTGATGGCGGACCCCCAGGCCAAACTTCTTCTGATCGAAGATGAGGCACAAATTCGGCGCTTTGTGGAGCTGGAATTAAAATGTGAAGGCTACGAGGTTCAGAGTGCCGACAATGGCATGGATGGCCTCTCATTGGCCCGAGAACAGCGTTTTGATTTGATCATTCTCGATCGCATGTTGCCGGGGATGGATGGCCTGGAAATCTGTCGCCGTTTGCGCAAAGATTCCCAGATTCCGATCATCATGCTCACGGCCCGGACAGAGGTCAAAGAGCGGGTAGAAGGGTTGGATTCTGGGGCCAATGACTATCTCACCAAACCGTTTCACCTCGAAGAGTTGTTGGCCCGCATTCGCTTGCAATTGCGTTTAAAACAGCACAAACCAAGTGATGAATTGTGTTTTGAATACCTGCGCATGTCGCTGATCAGCCGCGAGGTCTTTGTCTCAGATCAGGCTTTACATCTCTCTCCGCGCGAGTTTGAGTTATTGCAGTACTTTCTCCAAAATCCCCGCAAGGCCCTGAGCCGTTCACAGATTTTGAGCGCTGTCTGGGGCTGGGGAAACGGGGTCCAAGACAGTGTTTTGGATGTGTATATCCATGCCCTGAGGGAGAAAATGGAGCAATCGGGGCAGCCGCGTCTGATTCAAACCGTGCGCAGCATTGGCTATATGCTCAAAGAGCCGACATGACCCTGCGCAAGCGGCTGCTGCTCTTTTTTAATCTCTTGGCAGTCCTGATCTTGGTGATTCCCAGTCTCTTGATTGGCCTGGCCATGCGACAGCATTTTTTCGATTTGGCCGAGCGCGAAGGCAATGAAGTGGTCTACCGCGTGCAAAATTTTATGGATTACCTCTACCGAGAAAACCCAACTTTGGCCGTCGACTTACATGAACCGGCCAAGCTCAAAAAACTGCTGGACAATCTAACCGCTTATTTGATCAGCAAAGAGGGCCTGGAGATCGAAAGTGGTTTCTTTTTTGAGATTCGCGATCCCCAACGGGAATTGGTGATTGCCTCCAGTAATTTAAAGGGCTCAACCCTGCCCTCTGTGACTTCGGCGCAGATGATCACCGATCTGGTTTTAAGCCCGCAAAAAAAAATCCCCGTTTTACTCAAGTCGGCCCGCTTAAAAATCAATCAAAAAGATATTGGGGAGCTAAAAGTGGCGGTTTCGCTGCTTGAGAACAGCTATTTTCTCAATAAACTCTTTGTCTTTTGGTTGGTGGGTTTAAGTCTGACATTATTTGCATCGCTGTTTATGGCCACTTTTTTTTCGCGCCAGGTGCTCAAACCCCTAGAAAGCCTCAGTGATGAAGTAGAAAAAATGGTGGTCACGGGCACCTTGGGCAAATTGCAAACAGATAAAATGCCCACCGATCAAATTGGCAAATTGGCCCAATCGTTTAACGCCTTGCTCAACCAAATTGGGCAATTACTCGAAAAACAACAGCGGTTTATTGCCGACGCCTCACACGAATTGCGCTCACCCCTGACGGCGATTCAAGGCCATGCCGAACTCTTGCAAAAGCGGGGCAGTTCCCATCCCGAATTAATGGCCGAAGGGCTGAGCATTATCCGCCAAGAATCTGAACGGCTGGCGTTTTTGGTCGAAGACCTGCTTTTATTGGCCCGCACCCTGCAAACGGCCCCCGAAACCCAGCTTTTGGAATTGAATCAATTGTTACAAGACGTATTTGAATCACGGCAATTATTACACCCCAATTTAACCTTTGCCCCTTTCTCAAAAGCGATTTGGATTTTGGGAGAAAAAAGTTCACTGCAGCGGGTGATGATCAACCTGGTCGACAATGCCCTGCGCTTTACCCCGGCAGACATGCCGATTAACATCCAGATCTCCCTCAGACAGGGGCAGGCCCTGGTCGAAGTCAGAGACCAAGGCCAAGGCATACCGGCTGAAAACCTGCCTTTTATTTTTGAACGCTTTTATCGCCTGGAATCTGATCGCAACCGCAGCCAAGGAGGAACAGGTCTGGGTTTGCCCATTGTCAAAGATGTCTTAACCTGGCACGGTGGCCAAATTGAAGTGGAGAGTCAGGTCAAACAAGGCTCTTGTTTTCGCGTCATTCTTCCTCTGGCCAAAGCAACTTAAGGCGCTTGCTTGAGCGCAGCGCCCAAACCGGCAATTTGCGACAAGAGCACTTCTTTGTCTTGCAAATGCCCAGCAAATTTATAACTTTGGAAGATCAGGGTCTTGAGCGTTTCTTCCCAGATCAAACAGAGTTGCCAGAGGCGTTGATTCTCAACTGGTACTGTCAGCGAAAGCCGTTTGAGGTCGTGAAACACCGTTTCATTGGGCAGTGAAAAAGCCCGTGCCAAATTTTCCCAGAGTGGGGGTGGCGGGGTCAAAATCCCGCTGATCAACATCAAGCCTGGCAATAGTTGATGTTCAAATCGCGTCCAGGCATTTAACAAAATGGGTCCCAAAGCCAATGGCACAGGGGCCTCCAGAAAGTCTCTGCGAAATTGGTTCAATTCTTGATTTAAGCCCCTTTCCAAAGAATCAGACAGGTGGCTCAAACCGATCACATGATCTGCCAAAACGTCTTGGCCCCAGAGCAATTGCATATGATACGCCAAACTGACCATGTGCATCGACTGTGAGCTGATTTGGTTGAGCAAATCCGCATAGGCAATCAGGTGTATTTGCCCCAGGGGTTTGAGCCGCTGGTACAGGGCCCGCAAATGTTCTAAATGAGTTAAATCTGTATCAAAGAGGATGACCAGATATTCAGCTGGGCCGTTCAGCCGACCATAAATTGCCATCATTTCTCCGGCCAACTCCTGTTGTAAGCACTCCACGACTTCGGGGAGCGTCTCTAAAAATTGTGATTGTGTCATGACCCACTCCTGACAATGTCTTGTTTCTTACAGTCTAAGCTGAGAGAACTAAAAAATGCCTAAATGAATTCTTAGGGTTTCTTAAGATTTGAGGCAAAAAAGAGATTTTGCTGATTTTTGGCGAGATTGTCTTTTGCCCATGATATAATTTTAAGTAGTGATTAAGTAAAGGAAAACGGCAATGAAAAACCACCTGATGCAGCTCTGCGGACTGACCCTAATTTTCGCCTCTCTGGTGGGCTGTAACCGTGTTCCTGTTGGCGTTTTTGGTGTGAGCGGATCGGGTGGTGCCAATGCCATCAGTGTTGATGCCGGTGCCAATACCGCTGAAGAGCGCAAATTGACCCGCTTAAAACAAATTGATCAGAAAATTCAAGAGAGCGCTGATCGCCTCAGTGCCATTCTCGACCCCACAAAAACCCTTGAACCCGCCAATTTAGATAAATTGGTCGTGGGTGATGCCATTGACCCCTCTTTGAGTTATGATCGCCGTTTTAGTGCCAACCAAAAAATTGAACAAAAACTCGATCAAAAGGCCCTGGATTTGATCTCCGGAGTCCCCAAAGAGACGGCTGTCAGCCCTGATACCAGCAGTCCTGATAGTTCTTTGCTCAACGATCGCACCTTGCGCAACCAAGCAGAAATTGATCAGAGCCTCAACACCCGCGCCTCCGGAGAAAGTGGCGAAACAACAGCCGCCGATTCAAAGCAAAGCCCTGAAGCAGAGACTTCGACAGAGGCCAGCAAAGACAGCTCTCTCGAAACCCAGCCCGCCACTCCCTCAGAACCCGAAAAATCCAGTCCTTCGCTTTAAATTGCCATGTCTTTGATCTTGGCTTCGGCCTCTCCGCGCCGCAAGGATTTATTGGCTGAATTGGTTCGACACTTTGTTGTTCGTGCAGCTGATATCCCTGAAGATCTCAATCCCCAAATCTCAAGCTTGAGTGGCCAGATTGAGGAACTTTCTCTGCGCAAGGCCCAAGCTGTTGCAGGCTTTGAACCCCCTGATTCTTATGTTTTGGGGGCAGATACGGTGGTGGTGATTCAGGGGGAAATTCTCGGCAAACCCACAGATCAAGTCGATGCTGTGCGGATGCTCCAGACACTTTCAGATCAATGGCACGAGGTCTTAACCGGGGTGGCCTTGGTTAAAACGGGTTCGCCTGCCTTGTGTTTCAGTGCCCATGGTCTGAGCCGGGTCAAAATGCGCAAACTGACGGAAAAAGAGATTTTGGATTATATTGCCAGTGGGGAGCCCATGGACAAAGCCGGTGCCTACGCCATTCAGGGGGGCGCTGCGGCGTTTGTTGAACAGATTGAAGGCCGTTGGGACACCATCGTGGGTCTGCCTTTGGACACGGTCGAAAATTTGCTCAAGGCAGCAAATTATCCTCTCTAAGCCCCTTTTCTAAGATCCGTTTGCGCCGCCGCTGATAAATGTCGACCGCTTTTTCGAGTGATTGGATAATGTATCGGGCTTTTTCGGTTTTGTTGGACAGCGGCAACTGGGTGCGGCACAACATCGGCATTTGGTGTTCGTTGTGCCGCACCCGCACCTGCATGCGGTTGTGTACGGTGGACTGATTCAGGGCAAAAGATTCAATGGAATTGAGGGGAATCTCCATGGTTTCGAGAATTTCCGGTTGACCCTGGGGCTTTTCTCGCCAGGCCCGCAAATTTAAGCCCTGGGTTGAAACTTCAATTCTCATCTGGGTTTTTAAGCCTTCAATGCGATGGGCCAGAATTTGGGCCGCACTGCCCCCGATCATTAACATGGCCAATAAGGGGCCCAAACTGGGCACAGATGCTAAAAAAGGCACCAAAACCAAATTGAGGCAGCCCAACATCAAAAGTTGGGTTTTATAATCATGGTAGGTGGGCAAGAGGTGAATCACCAGTTTTTCGGGCTGATCATCGACCACCAAAGCCGGATCTTCTTGAAACGGCAAGGGGCTGTTTAACTCACTTCCCACCCGCAGCTCATCGAGGCGAACAAGCATGCGGCGGGCTTCACGGGCAGAGAGATAGCGCTCATTGGGGTTGGCCGCCACCATTTTTTTGAGCCACCATTTTAGCCCCTCAGAACAATTGATCAATTCTTCAAATTGCAGCCCCAAGCCATCACTGTGGGTCATTTCTGCGGGCACCCGACCCGATAAAACATGGAGCAATGTGGCTCCCAGGCCATACAGATCTGATTGGGGGGTGGCCTGACCCAAAAACTGTTCTGGGGCCATATAGCCAAAGGTGCCTATCACCGTTGAACCCCCTCCCCCTTGCTCGCGCAGGGCCTCTTGGACCGCGCCAAAGTCCACCAACGAAGGGGACTCTTTGGCATCCACCAAGATATTGGAGGGTTTGATATCTCTGTGAATGATCCGCGGTTCTCTTTCGTGTAAATCCACGAGGATATCCAACATTTGCCGGGCCAAATTGCGCAGTTGTTCCTCTGTGGGGCGCCAGCCCAAACGCAGTTTTTCGGCCAGAGACTGCCCTGGCAAAAAACTGGTCACCATATAAAAACAGCGGTGACCTTGGGTTTGAGCCTCAAAATAAGCATAGAGCCGGGGGGTATGCGGGGTGCGCATTTGCCGCAGGGTGTTCATTTCGCGTTCAAAGAGTTCATAGCCTTTCCAATGTTGCAGGCGATCAAAGTGCAATTCTTTGAGAATTACTGGTTTTTGATCTCCCAAACGCAAAGCTTTGTAAGTGACAGCCAATGAACTGACTGCCAAGACCTGCTCAATGGTGTAAACCAATCCCTCGTTTTCGAGTTGAGCGCCGATGGGCAAAGCCCAATTGGCATCTGGCAGCAGTGGGGCCTCTTCTTTGGCTGGGACTAAATCTGCTGTTTGGCGGCGCAAAACAGCCTGAGAAGTGGCTTTTTGGATCGCCGGCAGCGAAAGGGTGCGGGCAAAAACCGGCAGAATTTCTTGTAAGACCTGCAAGGCTTCTTCGGCACTGTAAAAGCGCTGATCTAAGGAGGGCAAGAGCAGCTGCTCGATCCAATTACAAAAGCGCTCAGAGGCCTGCACAAAGGGCCGAAAATCCAGCAAGAGATCGGGGTTGGGCAATTGCATGGGCTCCAAACCCGAAAGCAAATAGACCAAGGTTGCGCCCAAGGCATAGAGATCTGTTTGGGGCAAAGCCCTGCCACTGTACTGTTCTGGGGCCATAAAACCAAAGGTACCAATCACCGTTGAACCACCGGTGCCGGCGGGACGCAAAATATCTTGTACCCCGCCAAAGTCAATCAGAAAAATACAGCCATTGTGATCCAGCAATAAATTCGAAGGTTTGATGTCTCTATGAATCACGGGGGGATGTAAGCCGTGTAAATAGATCAAAATATTCAAGACCTGCACGGCGATTAGATAACAGAATTCTTCATCCAGCCCCAGCCCTTCAGAGATACGCTGCTCAAGGGATTGACCAGGAACCTTTTCTGTGACCAAGCAGACGTATTTGCCATCAGCTTCATCGCTTTCAAAATAATCCAAAAGGACCGGAATTTGGGGATGGTCCAAATTGGCCAAAATTCGCGCTTCACGCCGAAATAATTCCAGTCGTTTCCATTGTTCTAGCTGGCCCAAACGCAGCAATTTGAGAATACATTCTTGGTTATTCTCTTGATCGAAGGCAACATAAGTGGCACTGTCTGTGCCCTGGGCCAGACAGGTTTCTAAGCGATAGCGCAAGTTAAGTAGCTGTGGCGTGAGTTCACCCATGTTCCTATTATGCCATGCTCCCTTCGACTCCGCTCAGGGAGCAAGAACGACTCCGCTCAGGGAGCCAAATCGGAAAAAGGTGAGTCCTGAGCGGAGTCGAAGGACAAACCTGCTTGAGCGCTAACGTTTGGCTGCGTTTAACTGGCGAATGCTCCACTCGCTCTCAGCATCTAAGTCAAACAAATTGCCATCGCGAAAGGCATCGTTGCTCCAATCTATCATTGTATCGAGGGTGCCATTGTTGATGGATTGACGCAATTGACCCAATTTGCCATCGCGTTCCAATTGTTTGAGCATATGCCAAATCACATCGTCGGATTTGATACTGGTGCCGCCCCATTGGTTCATGATCTCTTTGAGCACAGCATCGTCATCGTGCCCCTTGAGGCTGTCTTGGGCATTGTAGCGTTCGACCACAAAGGCCATGACACGGCCCAACTCAGCGCGGGCTTCGAGTTCTGAAGAAATGCGGGCCGGGCCCACTTTGTCGACTAAATGGGTAAATGTTTTGGGATCGGTGGTCTGTTTGAAGATATCGTGGATCAGTGTCTCTGCTTCACCGGGGGTCCAGCCACTCATCAGGTCGCTGATAATCGCTGCTTTGCCGTTGATATCCACCATATCTGCCAATTTGCCCACATATTTAACATTGCTGGCATAATCGCCAAACATTTTGGTCCAGGTCGAATCCAGTGCACCCACCATCGAACCCAAGGTGCTCATCGACAATTTGCCTTTGATATCCAACTTTTGGGACTCGGCTTCGTCCATCACCCGCTTGATGACTTCGCCCCCCCGACCAAAGTAAAAATCTGCTTTGATCTTTTTCATGGCTGTGTCCATTTGGCTCTGACTGCCATGGGCCAAAATCCAGGCAGCGGCTTTGGGAGCCGTGTCTTTGTTAAAATTGCCCATGCGTGAAGAGAGATAACCCAACATGTTACTGCCGCTGGCACTGCTGGCCAAAGACCCCATGCCCGCGAAGCCCTGTACGCCCTGTAACATATCTTGGGCCCGGTTGAGGTCGCCACTGTCGACAAAACGTTGAAAGAGGGCCTCGCGCACGACTTGAGAGGGTGCCACCCGCTCAGTTTTGAGCTGATTCCAGGCATTTTGCAGGGTGGGGGTTGAAACCGATTGCATCAGGGCCTTGAGTTGGGCCTCATTGCCAGATTTTAACAATTGTCCAAAGACCCGGTTAAACCGTGTTTGGTTGTCATCAACGGCCCGCCCTAAAGTAGCACCGTCGAGGCCCGCCAATTGGGTGGCCAGTGTGGGGCTGTCTTTGGCTGTATCCAAGAGGTGATTGAGGGCCTCTTGGTGGGGACCCGCAATCAGAAGGGCGTCTTTCCAGGCTTTGAGACTTTCTCGGGTGGCCACGTGCAAGCTCTCAGGTGAGAGTTTTTGCAATATGGAGCGATCGACCCCGCTGATGGCTCCCGGCTGTTTGTGCGCCAAAGAACTTAAAAAGGCATCCAGGCCAGGGCCTTTGGTCGGAGCTTGGGTGGCCCCACGGGCAAAGTTGGCAAGCACGCCTTTGAGTTGGGCCTCGTTGAGGTTGTCGGCGATATAATCCGAGACGTGTTGGGGTTTGCCTGCCACATTGGATTGCATCAGCAATTCCAATTGTTCGGGGCTGGCATTGGTCAAAATTTTGGCAATGGCCTCTTGTGATTCGGTGGAGGTCCAGCCTTTGGAGAGTTTGATGGCAATGTCTTGCAAAACCGTGGGATGGATTTGTCTGACCACTTCGGGGCGGGCACTGATCAAATCGCGGATGGTGGCCCCTTCGTGGTCATTGGCCAGTTTGGAGGCCAAATAGCTAAAGCCCATTCCCGATTTAACAGATTTATCTGAGATCATTTTTTCCATCAGATCGCGCAATTGACCGCTGGTGAGTTCATCGCCCAATTGATCGACAAAGGTTTTGCCCCCCACGTGTTTGTCGGTTAAATCGCGCAATTGGGTCGGGGTGGTTTTTTGCAACATGGCTGAAATGGCCCGCTCAGACTCGGCACCTGTATAACCGGCCATGAGCTGTTCCATCATCGCTTTGAGCACAGGCGGGCTGATCAGCCTCACCGCAGCTTCGGTCTCTGGAGAAGTGGCGGTTTTGAGCAAGATTCGGCCATAGTCCCGTTCGGCAATAGCCAAGCCAAAGGCATTGGTCGCTTCTATCACCTGGGTTTTGAGGGCTGCTTGGGCTTTTTCACTGGGGTTCAAGGGCAAGCCGCGTTTTTGTTTGGCAGAAATTCCCTCTTGATCGGTGGCCATTTTGCCCAAGCGGCGCATGATCGTATTGAGTTGGTCTGCTTCTCCCTGCAACCCCCCAAACCACTTGGCTTCGTCTGTTTGTAATTCTTTGCTGATCCAGGCCGAAAAGTCTTTGTCGGCCAACATTTGCACAAAGGCCCCGTCTGAAGAATGCAAAAGCAATTTGGTAATGGCAATTTCGGCCCGCTCGCCGGTATAGCCTTTCATCATGTTTTCTGACATTTCTTGGACGGCTTTGGCGGGCAATTGGGCAATGTATTTTTGGTTCTCGGGTTTGTTGACAAATTTAAACAAGACATCGACATTGTCATCGGCCCCTAAACGTGTGGCATAGGCCTCAAAATCGCCTGGGTTGCCATCTTTGGCAATCAATTCAAAGACCTGCAGCGACTCAGCATTGCCTTTGCCAGCGATAAAAGCATCCCCCAGTTCGTTGGCCAATTTGTAGGCATCTATCATCGAAACCAATTCTTTGAACTGGGCCGGATTGTGGCTGTGGGTATCGACCAGAATGTCTTTGATCAGGGTTTCGGTGCGGTCGGCGGTCCACCCGTCCATCAGGTATTTGACAATAATGGCCTTTTCTTCGTTGCTCATTTTGGCGATTTGGGCGCGGTCACGCACCAAATTTTGCAAGGTGGCGCTGGTTTTTTCACTGACCACGGCACGCAGGGCAGGCACACCCGCTAAATCCAGGTGGGGCCGGGCTGCCAGAAAGGTTTTGACCGTGCTTTCGTGCCCTTTTTCAATCAGACCCAGCGCAAAGGTCTGAAAAGCGCGGTCAGGCTGGGTGCCACCCTGCAAAAAGCGCTCCATCAGCGCCATGGCCTGGTCGGCATCAAGACTGCTGGCCAAAACTTGGCGGATATAGCTATCGGTATTATTGCCAATCAATTGTTTAAACTGATCGGGGGTGGCCTGTTGCAAAACCTTGACCAGGGCCTTGGCAGAATCGGCGGGTGCACCAAAGGGGGAATTCATCAAACGCCGCGAGACATGCTCCAAGGTCTCTGGGCTGAGGTGGCGCGTGATCTCGGGCTGAATTGTATTTTTAATCACGTCTTGATAGCTGGAGCCAAACCAAGCGTTGCTGCGGTCGGCAATCACACGGGCCAAATTGTTCAGGGGCACATCCAGGGCGTGTTGCAAGGTTTTTTGTTTGAGTTCCAGGGCCCCGGTGGGCTGGCCTGCTGCTTTTGCGGCCTGCAATTGGGTCTCGGTTTCACTCAGGGCTTTGTCAATTTGGGTAAAACGCCCCAATAATTTGGCGGTGTCTTGTTTGGGAATTTCTGAAACCAGTTTTTCGACAAAATCTTTGCCACCTCTGCCCAGAATTTCTGCCAGTTTTTCGGTGGGCTGGTCAACCACCAAACGGGTCATGAAGATCTCTTTTTTGCCCAGGGTCATGCCTTTCATGACTGCTTCAGCCATTTCTTTGACGGTCTGCGCTGAAAATTGGCTGACAAAATCCAAAGGGGCCCCCGTGGGTTTTTGCAAAAGAGACAGGCGCTTGCCGTCGGCCAGACCCAATGAGAGCGCTTCAAGCGCCTGTTTGGCTTCGGGATGGGGGCGACTTTTGAGGGTTTCAAAGATCTTTTTAATGGCTTGATCATCCAACTCTGCGGCCAGTCGGCGGGGATCGGTGCGGGAGAGGATGCGGTCAAAATCGTCTTGGCCTTGGGCGTCTTTGTTTTTGCCTATGCCATCGTTTAAGAGCATTGCGATCAATTTCTCTTGGGGAGCATGGGTGGCTTGATCCATCAATTTGTTGATCAGCCGGGCGCGCTCCTCAACGGGCTTGTCTTTGGCCCAAGCAAAGCCTTTTTCGGGAACCAAAATCGGGTGGCCCTGTTGATCTTTGCCTTGCCAGACCTGATTGAGTTGGGATTCTATTTGTTCTTCTTGGGCAGAAATGCCCAAGGCCCGAAGATCTTTGCGAAACTCCCCCGTTTCTTCACTTTCGGCCACAAATGAATAGGTGATTGCTGCGGCAGCAGCCACAGCCACGGCAGCCAGGCCAATGGGCCCAGCAATGGCTGTTGCGGTGGCCCCAGCACCATACCAAGCGGCGACGGCCCCAGCTCCGGCTGCGACCAGCCCGGCCCCGCCCGAAAGACCCTTGAGCCAAGCACCGGCCTTGTCTTCGTTGCCAATCTCTTTGCTCATTTCATAGAGATCCCAGCCTCCCGAAATGGCGCTGGCCACGGGGCCGGCCCATTTGACCATTTTCATGGCATCCAGGCTTTTGCCCAGGCTGTTGAGGCGGGTGCCGAGATTTTCCATGCCGGCCCATTTTGAGACCATGCCCGCTGTTTGGGCCACGTCTTTGGAGGAGCCAATCATGCTTGCGGTGTTTTTGACCAGATCCACCCCACTTTTGAGGTTCCAGCCCTTGGCCTGAATATCCTCGGCACTGCGACCGAGGCTGATCAAGGTTCCGACGGCAGCCACCGAACTGAGCACCTTGCGCAATTCTCCGTGCCAGTCCAATTTGGTCAATTCATTTTTTAAATCTGGGGGCAGGCCTTCGAGTTCTTTGATTGCATTGACAATGCCTTTGGCGTCCATGGATTCGATATTGATCGAAAAACGCACCAGCAGGTCTTTAAAACGCCCCACTTGCTCAGGATGCAATTGAGTCATGATCTTGTGCAATTCACGCAGGGGTTTAAAGGCATTTGAGGCGGTGGAATTGGCCTCTTTGACCAAATCGTCGATCAAATATTCCACATTGACTTTGACCTTGGCTTTGCCCTCTTCATCGAGGCCGCGCAATTGACTCAGCCCCTCGTCGACCAAAAAGCGTGAACCCAGTTCTCCGGCGACCACCGCCCCATATTGGGGATCAAAAAACTGAATTTTGGCCAGTTCTTTTTTGAGGGTTTCTTGCTGTTGGGCGGGGGGCAAAGCTTGCAAAGAGGTGCGGAACGATTGACTGAGCAAATGATTGGCATGGCGCACCAAATCTGTCTGTTTGACCCCCGCGGCGGCCATGGCTGCTTTATTCACACGGGCAAACGCCGCTTGAATTTCGGGTTTTTGATTGAGTTGATTGACCAAATCGACAATTTCGGCTTTGCGCATCATTAAAACTTGTTTGGCTTCGAGGTCTTTGACCGAGCTCAACTCATTTTCAAGCTTGCCCACCAATTCCATGGCTTTAAAGAGTTTCCATTTGTCTGAACCTTCGGGGGCAAAGCGAAACTCTTTTTCCATTTCTTGTTTGGACACCGTTTGAAACTGGCCGAAGGCCTGCTCCATTTGGCTGTCGGGCATGGGCTGAGAAAAATGCACCATCACATCTTGGGCCACACCGGTGGCTGCGCGGGGGTTGTCGACGCGGGGATTGTCGACACTCAGTGCCACGGTGCGATCTGCACCTTCAAATTTGAGTTCAGCTGGGTCACTGAGATCGGCAAAGCTAATTTCGTATTTGAGATCTTTGTGTTTTTGTTGGGCCTGGTTGACGGCCCCCGCAAAAGAGGAGGGGGTATCCAGGCTCACCACTTCAAATTGGCCATCTTCGCGCTGTAAAATCGCCTCAGAGCCTTGATGGCTGGCAGCCGCTGTTTTGGCTTCTTCGAGACTGGCGAAACTTTTTTTGCCGTTGATTTCCAGCGGCGTGGATCGGCCTTGAATCTGTGTCATAACTTCAACTCCTCAAAATACCCTTTACAATTTAGCCCCCAGCACATCGGCCGAGATGGACTTCATTAAATTCGGTCCCAACTTCAATACCACTAGCGCAGCCCAAGCTCAAAGAAATCCTGCGTAGCCCAAGATCAAGATAACCTGCGCAGTCAGGTTGATCTTGATTACCCACACTCACGGGCTCAACCCAACCCCTCTCTCTACTTATACCCCAAATCAAATGATTCTGAAGCAAAAATGTCCAAGTGCGGCTTGTTACGGGGTTAAATTCAGGCAAAGCTGGCCAAAGTCTCGTCCACGATTCGCCTGACTGTTTGCAAGGTGATCGGCTTGCTTTCTGGGGCATCCAAAAAATTACAGATCGCCGCCAAATCCAGGAGTCGGGCCTGCTCCCGCCATTGAACTGGCAGAGGGCCGGCCTCGGCCTGATAGGTCTGCAAAAAGCCCTCAAAGAGGGCCCGTGGCAGGTCTTTTTCGAAGCGAAAAAAATTACCCAGATCGACCAACGGTGAACCTGCATGGGCAAACTCCCAGTCAAGCACCGCTTTGACTTGCCAATAGCCCTCGTCTTCGGCCAGCAACAAATTTTTGAGGTTAAAATCTGAGTGTACGAGGCGATTGCTGGGGGTTAAATCTCGCAAAAGTGCTTCGTTTTGGGTCAGCAGACGCAAAAGCTGTTTGCAGAGGTCACGTCCCAGGCGTTCTTCTGCCCGTTTGCCATGTAAGACTTCGCGCATGTAAGCCAGCCAAGCATCTCCCAAAGCGGGCATGGGATCGGGTATGTGGAGTTGGGCATCGAGAAAACCGCAGCCCGGCAATTCAATTTGGTGAATCTGGGCCAAGGTGACACCGATCGCGGCCCCAACAGCGGTCAGGGCGGAATCAGAGAGGGTTTCTGGTAATTCCGAGGCCAAGACCCCAGGCACATATTCATGCAGGGCAAAGGCGTGGGCCGCAGTCTGGCGAGAGGCCAAAACCCGGGGTACGGGAAGAATTCCCGTAAGCCGATGCAAGAGGGTGACTTCTTTGGCGGCAGCGTTCAGATCTGCTGAGACCCGCAAAACCGCCTCAGCAATGTCTTTGGCCGGGGTTTTATTGAAAAAGGTCAGTCGGTAATTTTGGTTGCGATAGCCCCCCGAAAGCGCCTCCACATCACTGATCTCTTGGCCCCGCAACAAATGCAAAACCAAAGCCTGGATTTCTGAGCGACTGAGCAGACGGCGTTCCTGGGGCGCCTGAAAATAATGGTCAAAATTGATCAACATGCCTGCAGTTTAACTGATTTTCACCTGACAGGTTATACTTCAGCTAAGCCTTTTTTTGAAAGAGAATCATGTCAGAAATTCCCCTTGCACCCCCTGCAGAAATGGTCCCTTTGTTGCACTCTCTCGGACTGGAATTGGCCATTTCGCCAGAGAATCAAACAGGGCATTTGACTGCACTCAGAGGGGGGCGCAATAACCGGCTCTGGCAGTTGCAAACCCAGATGGGGCCTGTGATTCTCAAGGCCTATTGCCCCGATGCCCGCCCCCGCTTGCAAACCGAATGGCATTTTTTAAGCCATGCTGAAAAGCTCGGTCTGAAATCAGTGCCCAAGCCTTTGGGCTATAATCAAAATGCCCATCTGGCCCTGTTAAGTTGGCTACCCGGTCAGGCAATAACCCCAGAAATGCTTCAATCTGTCCATATTCAGCAATACCTGAAGTTTTTAATGGATCTTAATCCTCCGGGACAAGATCTTCAGGCCTTTGCCCCGGCTTCCGATAGTTGCTTTTCACTGGAAGCCCATCTACAATCTCTGGCAAAACGCGTGAGTGCATTCAAGACTGAGTCCTTTTTTGAGCCAGAGGTGGCTGAATTGTTTGCCCATGAATTGCTGCCACTTTGGCAAAAAATCGAAAAAGATGCGCAGGATTGGCCCCACCCGACCCACCTTTTTGAAAAGGCCTCTATTTGGCTCTCACCCTCCGATGTGGGATTTCACAATGCCTTGCTCAGTTCGGAAGGGCAATTGGCTTTTGTGGATTTTGAATACGCAGGGATCGATCACCGCTTAAAAACCCTGGCAGATTTTTTGACCTCGGTGGGGGTGCCATTGCCTGTGGCCGCCTTGTCTGAAATCGAGGCCCTGTTGCAAGAACTGGGGGCTCACCCCGAAGAACGTCGACTTTTCAGGCAATTATTGCCTTTACACCAACTCAAATGGTGCTGTATCCTGATGGGGCTTTTTAGTCCTTCAGCCGTGCGGCGACGCGACTTTGCTGGGGGTCTTTCTGCGGCCTCGCAAAAGCGCCAAATCGCCCGCATCCGTGCAGCCTTGGCACGTACGCGCCAGTGGCAACATTTGGCTTTCGAGCCTGTTTAAGGGGTATCACAGTGGCCTATTTGGATTTTCTCTCACCTTTACACAAAGCCACCCAACGGGATTATTTGGGCCGGGTCAATGGCTTTCCCAAAGCCGAGGCGGCACAACGGGCCAAACTTTTCGACTTTGACTATTGGGATGGTGAACGCCATCTGGGCTATGGCGGCTATCACTACGATGGGCGTTGGCGCCTGGTGGCCGACGGTTTGCGCGATCATTATGGCCTCAAAGCGGGAGACAAAGTTCTGGATATTGGCTGTGGCAAAGCTTTTTTACTTTACGATTTGACCCAAGCTGTGCCGGGCATCAACGTGGTCGGTGTGGATATTTCGGAATACGCTTTGGCCCATGCCAAAGAAGAGGTCAAACCCTTTTTGCAAAAGGCATCTGCCACCTCACTGCCCTTTGCAGACCAGGCCTTTGATCTGGTGATCTCGCTCAATGCCTTACACAACCTGCCCTGTTATGACTTGGATTTGGCCCTGCGCGAAATGCAAAGGGTGGGCAAGAATCATTATTTGGTGGTGGAATCGTGGCGCAATGAAGCTGAGAAAGCCAATTTGCTCTATTGGCAATTGACCTGTGAATCGTTTTATTCCCCCGAAAGCTGGCAATGGTGGTTTGACCAAACCGGTTATACAGGGGATCATTCGTTTATTTATTTTGAATAGGGGTCTGCCAAGATGTTGATCAAAACGATGCAAGCTGCCATCCTGGCCGAAACCGGCAAGCCCTTGATTTTGGACGAAGTGGAACTGCCAGAAGCACTCGCTGTTGGGCAGGTGCTTGTAAAGGTCCATTATTCGGGCATTTGTGGTTCTCAAATCGGTGAGATTGATGCCGTCAAAGGCCCCGACAAATTTTTGCCCCATTTGCTGGGCCATGAGGGGGTGGGCACAGTGCTGGAAACCGGGCCAGGGGTCACAGGCATTCAAGTGGGTATGCGGGTTGTCTTGCACTGGCGCGAGGGACAAGGTCTGCCCGCCCCACCGCCGGTTTATCGCTGGCGTGGCCAAAAACTCAATGCGGGGTGGGTCACGACCTTTAACCAATATGCCGTGGTGGCTGAAAACCGTCTGACCCCGCTGCCTGAGACTTTCCCCCTAGAATTGGCTCCGCTTTTTGGCTGTGCCGTGACCACCGGTTTGGGAGTCATCCAAAATGATGCCCAGCTCAAGATTGGAGAGTCGGTGGTGATCCTCGGGGCCGGTGGGGTGGGTTTGAACATGATTCAGGCGGCCAAATTGACCACCGGCCACCCGATTGTGGGCGTGGATGTTCAACCCGGGAAATTGGCCTTGGCCAAACAAATGGGGGCTGATTATACTTTCAGTGTGCAAAACCCCGAATGGCAGACCGAATTGGCGCAAACTTTGCCCCATGGGGCCGATGTGGTGATTGAAAACACGGGCCTGCCTGCCATGATTGAATATGCCTATCGCTTAAGCAAACCCCAGGGCCGGGTGGTTTTGGTGGGGGTACCCCGCGCAGGCGCTCAGGCTTCGCTTTATACCCTGCCTTTGCACTTTGGCAAAGTTTTGACGGGCTCCCATGGGGGGGATGCCCAGCCTGACAAAGATATCCCCACCTGTCTGGCGCTGATCGCGGCAGGAAAAATGGACCTGGCTCCCTTGGTGACTGAGATACTGCCATTTGCAGAGATCAACCGGGCGATTGATCGCCTACGCCAGGGTGAGCAAATTGGCCGCTGTGTTTTGCGTATGGATGCGCCTTAAGTGATAAGTCTCAAGTGATCAACCATTCTCCTCTGTTCCCAGCACCGCCTTCAGCGTTGCCCAGTGTGCAGCCTGGTCTCTTGATTTTGGGCGGCTCCGGCTATTTGGGCCGGGCCCTTTTGGCTCATTTTATGTCCCCGACAGGGCCCGCAGCGGGGGGTTGGCAAGTTTGGCAGAGTCAGCACAACCATCCAGCTTTGCCCCATTTCCTCGATTTGGCCAAACCGGATTTGGCCCCTTTTGAGCCGATTTTGTCTCAGGTGCAATTTGCTCTGATCTGTGGCGCCAAACCCAGCTTGCGGGAGTGTTTTGAGGCTCCCGAGAACACTGCTCAGATCAATCAAGCGGGCCCCCTGGCTTTGGCTGAGTCGCTTTCTGCCAGGGGAATTGTTCCTGTTTTGTTTAGCTCAGACTATGTCTTTGGGGGGGATCACGCTCCTTATGATGAGGGGGCGGTGTTGGCCCCGCGCAATCCTTATGGCCAACAAAAATCTGCCCTGGAATCCGCTCTCACACAGCACTGGGCTGAATCTGATTACCTCCTGTTGCGCCTAACCAAACTCTATGACCTGCAGCTTTCAACGGGCAGCTTGCTCGGTGAAATGGCCACAGCCTGGCAAGCGGGCCGATCGATACGAGCGGCAGCGGATCAGATCTTTAACCCCCTTTTGCTTTCTGATGCCTTGCAGGCCATTGCTGAGTTGTTGAGGCGAAATGCCCGTGGTGTCTACAATCTGGGGGGGCCAGAGGGACTCAATCGCTTTGAACTGGCCCAGGGTTTGGCCCAGTGTTTGGGGGTAGACACTGGGCTGATTCAAAAGATAGGGTTGAAAGACCTCTCAGAGCCCTTTTTGCGCCCGTGTGACACCCGCTTGGCCATAGACAAGTTGCAGCGGTTTTTGCCCGACTGGCGGCCTGTGGATCTGTCTGCGGCCTGCCAAAAATTTGCGGACTTACACAGAGCGGGTTTTCAACAATGAATCACTCCAAACCGCATTGCCCTCTGTGTCTCGACTCCGAACTTTTGGCCACACATCTGCCCAGTGACAAACTCGTGAGATCCGATTGCCACCCCTTTGAGGGCAACAAAACCCTGAATGAATGTCTGCGCTGTGGTCTGGTGCAAAGCCAGGTCATTTTGCCCAACGATTATTACGATCGCTATGATCTCGATGAAGCCCAAATGGGCAGCGAACCCTGTCTGTTTTCGGCCTTGTTTACCCAGCCAGTGCCGCGCTCGCGTCAATTGCTGCACCTGCTTAGCCAAATGGTGGCTTTGCCCAGGATTGGCAGCAGTTTGGACCTGGGCTGCAACCACGGCTTTTTTACGCAAGAATTAAGGGCCCTGTATCCCGCTTGGTTGGGTTGTGGTTATGAGCCTTGGCCCCGGCCCTCTGCCCTGAGAGAAAAGCATATTCCTGCCGAGCAGTTCTTTTCTGGCCCACTGGAAGCCATTCCCGGCCAATATGATTTGCTCAGTTTGATCCATGTGCTTGAACATCTGCCCGATCCCCTGGCGTATTTGCGGGCTTTGCCCCGCCTGCTCAAACCCGGCGGCTATCTATTGATTCAAGTCCCTGATTACAGCCAAACGGCATTTGACCTGACTATTTTTGATCATCTCTGGCATTTTAATCAACAGACCCTTTTGGCCCTGCTGATGTGTGCGGGTCTGGAGGTCGTCCTGTTGGGCCGTTTTTTGCCCAAGGAGTTGACCGCACTCTGCCGCATCAGCCCCAGTCCGGCTTTGCCACTCAAACCCCAGCGGGGCCCCGAGCTGGAGAAAGCCCTGGCAGAACTCGCTGATCTGCAAAAGCGTATCAAAACCTGGGAAGCTCAGGCCAAGAACCCTAGTGGCCCGCGCGTGGTCTTGGGCACGGCCATTGCTGCGGGTTATGTGACGGGATTGCTGCAGAATCCCCCTGATTATTATCTGGACGAAGCCCGGACGGGACAGACCGGGCTGTTTCGACAAAAGGAAGTGTTGGGCCTGGAGCAGCTCAAGGGTTTGTCACCTGGGGCTTTGTTTTTGCCCTTTCCCCCCGTTCAGGCAGAAGGCATTCTGGCAAGGCTCAAAGCCGTGTTGCCCCTCTGGCATTTTGGCTATTGAGCGTGTAAATCCAACACTTCTTGTAAACCGCGCAGGCCCGGATCTCGGGTCTGTTGAACGGCTTTTTCCAAAAAGGCCAGGGCCTGTTCTGATAATCCCATCAAAAAACAAATACAGGCCAGGGCCCAATGGGCTTCGTAACTGTAAGCATTGACGGAGAGCGCTTTGTAAAAAGACTCTGCGGCCTGAAGCAATTGGCCTGGTTGGGAAAATTCTTGTTCGGCACAATGCTCGAGCCAGTAAAAGCCCGTTTTGAGATAATCGAGATAGCCCCGATTGAGCTGAGAGAGGGGCAGTCCCCATTGATTGTGAATTTCAAAGCCCTCACTTTTGGGCGTTAAACTGAGTTTCCAGGCGTGTTCAGGGGGAGAATAGGTGGGCTGGGAAACAGGCTCGCTGAGGGCCCGATGGGCCTTGCGCAATTCTTTTAAATCCATCAACCCAGTTTGCCCCGACTCGAGACGGCGTTGGCGCTGGGTCAACAGGCCGCGCAATAAAAAATAATACCCCAGGGTATCACAACTGATTTGCGATAATTGAGACAGAGAGGCTGTTTCAACCCACGCAAAACCAGGCATCATCATCAATTCAGTGCGCCAATTCAACTCGGCCTGAAGAGCCATTTTAAACGCGGTTTCATTGTTCATTTTTAAGCTGTCAGACAAGCGGGCTTGGTTTTGCCAAAATTTTTTTAAAATCTGACTGGGTTCAATGGATTCTGGGCCAGGCAGTCCAAGATAAAGGCTTTCAAAGTTGAGTTTATGTTGTAACAGGGCCGCTTGAATGACCAACAAATCTGCCAATGCGCCCTGAATGCCCGCCAACGAGTTGAAGATAATTTCTTGCAATCCCAATTTAAGCAACGCTTGCACTTGGGTTTGCCAACTTTGGACATAAGCTGCTACCAAGGTCGCTCTTTGGCTGGCAAGGCAAGCTTGCAATTGGCTTTGCCAATAGGCCGGGCACGCGGGGGCCATTTCTGCGAGCCGTTCCCAGGCCACACGCAGTTCAGCCTGCTGACTGCTCCACGCTTCGGGCAGGGTTTCCAGGGAAAAAGACAAAGGGGTGGAAGGTTGATTCAAAGCAATACCCGTCTGGGACTTTTCAGGAAGTTTTTCCCGTAGAATGTAGAATAGAATAGCACACTCCCGTGAGATGAAAAAAGCACAAGAAGCCCAAATTGGCATGACAACGACCCCGAACCGCACCCAATTAGATACATTGCGCAAACAGGCCAAACCCCTGAGAGCGAAGCTCGACCTCGATCTGCCCCTCGCTGAAGCCTGGCAGCGGTGTTTTCGACTGCCAGAATTGCACCACAGCATGGGGTTGCCCGAAGAAACCTATGTGTTTCATGGCCACCCTTTGGGCTGGACCGAAGTGAAAAGTATGCTCTTTTCACTGCCCCTGACATTTTGGGAGTCTCCCCTCGTCTGGAAATACGGGCAAAACTTTCAATTGGAGCGGATCGGGCAAACTTCAACTCTGGCATATATCTGCTGGGACTTTGAATTTGAAGGGAACGAAAGCCAGACACAATTGAAGATTGCCCTTCATCTGGTTCTCTCTCCCCCTGCCCAGTCCAAGCTCTTGCCCCCCCTGAAAGCCTATTTAATGGCGTTGGTCGCCGCTATCAAATCTCCCCAAAACCCAGTCAATCAGCCGGTAGCAGTTTCTTTTTCTGCCCTTTACAGTGCCCCCAGTTTGCAGCATGTGCTCGAAAAATTTCATCAGGGGCTCTCCTCGGCGGCCCTCTATCGCCAGGGTTTACATCCCCGCGCCCTGGAAAAAGTCACAGCTTTGCCCCGAGAACAGATTTTAAGGGCCCTGTTAGAGCTCTGCCTGTTGGGGCATCTTAGCCCCGTCTGGTGTTTACATGAACCCGATGGGACCTTGCTTTCTCAGATCAGCCCAGACCAATTTCCTGTGCGCACCCGCAGCCGCAAATACGGTTTTGACTATGACTTGCAGCCCGATTACCATCTCTCACTCTGGTTTAGCCCTGCCAAGACAGCCCCTTTTGCCTACAGCCCTTTTCCGGCAGATCAGCCCTACCGCATTTCCCAGTTTTGGCTGTGGCAAGGTCAAAGCCAGGCCCTCACCTTAGATCGGCCGGGCGCGTATCGCTTGGCTTCACCCAGTTTGCCAGGGCATGTACATTTACGGGTGGGTGCGCGGGGGGTGGCCGAAGTTCAGGTCAAAGCACAAGACCGACTGGAAGACCGTGAATGGCCCCTATTGGCCGCTGGGGGGCAACTCAAATTGACCTGTCAAGCTGAGCCTGGGGCTTTGTTTTACTGTTACACCCCTTACGAAAGTCAAGGCCCCATGACGGGGGCCCAAGCCATCAGCTGTGGCGAATTGGCAGAGGTCATTCCCGAATGCCGTCCTCGCCATGCTTGGAAAATTGGCCAACAGGTGATTCTTTTGGTGGGTCTATTGGAGGGCAATCCCAGTCAAAGTCAGCATTTTCATGCGCTTTTGGCGCCCTGTTTGGCTGAGTTTGCAGGGGCTTTGCTGCAAACCAGCCCAGACACGGCACTTTTGCTCTTTCCTTGGGCTGAGTCAGGCTTGCGGGCCGCACTCAAAATCTTAAAAGACCTGCGGAACTGGAACATTATCATGCCTGCTTCCTGGCAACTCAAGCTCCATTTGGCTCTGCACCGGGGCGGCGCGCTTTTAACTCCCCAGGCCGAAAAATGGAGTTTAAGTGGGCCTGGCTTGCGTCATGTGATGCAATTATTGGACCAGTCACAGGCCCATGAATTGTTGTTTTCACGCACGTTGATGCAAGATCCTGGCTTTCAGCAGATTTTGGCGACGGAACCCGCGCTGGAGATGCATGAAATTCACCGATTTTTGCGCGGTCCAGCGCTGGAGCCCGAACGGATTTACCGCTTGGCGTTGGCCCATTGAGCCAACGCCAGATCAAGTACTTCCCCGTTTTTGGCGGCCAAAATGGCTGCCACTTGGCTTTCGGAAATGCTTGCTACACCCAATTGTGTTCCAAACACTGCTTGAGAAAGTTCTTTTAAACTGAGGGGTTCTTCTGCACGCACCCGTTCGTCTTCCAAGACCCTTTCGAGGGCCCCTTTGACGGTGCGGGGATGCAGCGGTTTGAGATCCGCTAAATCCTGATTGAGCTCTGCCTGGCGAAAGGCGTCATCCCGCATTTTCTGCACCCCCCTGGGCATTGCGCAAAACCTGTAAAACTTGGGATTGAAGGGGTTGATATGCCCCCTGCAAAGCCTGCCAACGCGTTTGTAACAGACCGGGCTCAGCCTGGTCCAGAGCCTGTTTTAATAGTGGGAAAAGCGCGTTCAAAGCCAAGGCCTCTTCCCCCGTTTTTTCGCCCGTTTCTCCTGGGGTTTCAAGCGCAAGCTCGCTCGAAAACTGAAACGAAATGGCCACGGCGTCCATGTCTACGGGCTGAAATTGGGATGGCTTTTTTAAAAGGGTCTGAATGCATTCAAAGCCGGCCTGTATGGCAGGGTGGTTGGGAATGACCCGTTCGGCGTGTAACAAAATTTGCCAGGCCCGGGAATACTCCCGCAAAAGGGCAAAAATCCAAACCAAACTCAGATAACTCTCAATGCGCTTAAAGTCCAGTTCCATTAAGCGATAAGCTGTGGCACAGAGACAACGCAGCAAGCGAAAGTCCAGGTTGTGGGCCCGTACCTCTGCCGTCAATAAGGTGAGTGCCTTCAACGCATTTGCAACACGCGGATCGCGTGGGGGCCCCGTTTGGGCCAAAGCCGATTCAATTTCTGCCTGACGTTCGGGTTTCATGGTTTAACAGGGTTCAAATGTATTTATCTAAGGTGGTCAATAATTTGGCTGTCACCTGTGAGCTGCTGCCATAGGTGGCGGCAAAAAAGCGGTCTTTGAGGGTGTTTTGTTTTTGTTCGTAGCGCAACCAAGGTTCTTCTGATTCGAGCAGTTCATAAAACGCATCCAAGGGGGCATCGGGCTGTAACGTGGGCAGATACGATCTCAGGGTCAGATCGGAGCTGCCAAAACCCACATATTCGTGTTCAGGTGCATATGGCACATGCAGCAAAATTTGGCGTTTATCACAATAGAGTGGTGGAAAAGGCGTGCTGCCATAATCCGCAAAGACAGTGTCTGCCAAGACCAACAATTCCAAGAGATCTGTCGGACGTTTGGTCACACTGGTAAAAGGCAGTTGTTCGAGCAATTTCACCCGTTCATACTCTTCAAAGTGGGTATAGTCGTGGGGTTTGACAATCACATTGTAGCGATCCGTTAAGGCCGCCATGCGTTCTGCATAAATCTCAATTGAGCAAAGCGCCTCAAAATAGGGGGTCCAGAGCAGGGTGGGTTTATTGGGATCACAATTGTATTTGCGTTGCAGGCCTTCGAGGTCAATGTCTACATCCTGGAAAAAGGGATCAAATTGGGGCCAGCCGGTCTGAAAAATCCAAATGCCTTTACAGAATTTGAGTTTGCGCTCTTGGTAACGACCGAAGCAAAAGATCATATCGTAGAGTTTGTTCCAATTGGTCAAATTGAGACGATCACAGCCCAGTTCAGAAATAAAGCGGATTTGGCGGGTGCCCAGGCGGTTCATTAAATTGTAATCGTGTAAAAAGACATGATCTGAGATCAAATAGCGGTAGAGGGTTTTGGCATGGAGCAACTCAGAAATATACGAAAAGCGGTATTCATTGGCCGCGACGATATCCAAGAGTGCGTCTGGGGCTTCGTCGGGCAAAATGATGTCAAAAGATGCTGGGTCAAGCAAATTTAAGACATTGCGATAATGAAAATACATTTCGGGAATATGAAACAAAAAGGCCATTTTGGGGACCATTAAATAACTCATGGCTGTTCGATTAACCCTTTCACAGCTCCATCACCGGTTCCAGGGCAAGTGCCCAAGATCAACATTTCCGCCAGAAAGGATGATCCCCACGCGCACGCCGGGGGAGGCGATGGGCTTTTCGAGCAACGCTGCCAAAGGCACGGCACTGGAAGGTTCGACCACCAATTTCATGCGTTCCCAAATCAAATGCATGGCTTCAATCAATGCCGCTTCAGAGACGGTGACAATGTCAGAGACATGTTTGAGAATCAGTTCAAAGGTCAACTCCCCCAAACCCGTCAAGAGCCCGTCGGCAAGTGTTTTGGGGGATTCTGAGGGCAAAAGTGTTTTGGATTGAAAGGAGCGAAAGGCATCGTCTGCCCCAGCCGGCTCACAGCCCATGACCCGGGTCTGGGGGGCAAAATAATGACAGGCCAAAGCGGTGCCCGAAAGCAAACCACCGCCCCCGACAGGGGCCAAGATCCAGTCCAAGTCTGGTACCTGTTCCAAAAACTCCATTGCTGCGGTGGCCTGGCCTGCAATCACGCGGTAATCGTTGTAAGGATGAATAAAGACAGCTCCCGTGCGGGCCTGTACCTCTAAAAGGGTGCGTTCGCGGGCCGCTTGGGTCGCCTCACAGGTTATAATTTCTGCTCCATAGCCTTTGACGGCGGCCATTTTGACAGCCGGGGCATTTTCGGGCATAACAATCCAAGCGGGGATTCCCCGTTCGCGAGCGGCCCTGGCCAATGCCTGGGCATGGTTGCCGGAAGAATGGGTGGTGACCCCTCTTTGCAAATCTGCCGGGGCCAAAAGTGAGAGCGCGGCTGAAGCACCCCGGTATTTAAAGGCCCCTATTTTTTGCAGATTCTCACATTTAAACCAGATTTTTTGGCCCACCCGGGCATTGATCTGTTCTGACGTCATCACGGGGGTGGTGTGGACCCACGCTGAAATCTGTTTTTGAACCCGCAAGAGAGCCTCTGCATCCGGGGGGGATTGCAGGGAAAAGAGGGGGCTGTCTGAAGTGTGCATTCTTGATATCCGGGGGGATTGCTCGTAAACTGAACCAGGATTACAGTGTACCATCCCTCCAGCGCCCGCTGGGAACATCACCTTTAAACGAAGACCATGAAAGATTATTTAACGGCTCTCTTTGATTTTCGCAGACTGTTTAAGGCCCACAACCTGCCTTATGTCAACATTGTCTTATTTCTCTCTTTTGCCTGTGCTGGCTATGTCGAATACTTTTTTCGTCAAGCCCCTCCCGAACGCAGTCTTTATCTGGGTTTGGGCTTTACTGTCATTCTGGCTCTCTACCTATTTATGCTCAAATTGCGGAAATAAGTCATGATAGCTGGCATGCGGGTTTTCTCGGTGCAAGACCTCGATCTGCAGGGCATCTCCTCAGCTTTGGCAGAAACCGGCTGTGTGCGTATCAATGGCCTGTTTGGGGCCCCAGCCATGGGGCAGATCTGCAGCTGGGCGGAAAGGGCCTTTGCCCAACTTGACCACGAAATTGCAAATGGCCAATTGCCCCCAGATTTTAAGGCCTATTTTGATTTGGTTCCTCACATGATCAACCATATTCCCAGCGGACGTTTTGGCCATTTTCAACAGAGCCCCTGGCTGATTTACCAACTTTTTTTGGCCTCTGCGCTGCCGGATATCTTAATGGCCGTTTACCAGGGACACTTCCTCTACTCAGGGCTGCACAGTGTGGTGCGCCGCCAGACCCCCAGCCAGCCCCGTTGGTATACGGGCTTTCATCAGGACGGGCATTTTTTAAACCCCGACTGGAAATTTTTGCATTGTTGGTCGCCGTTGATGAGCTGTGGCATCGATGCCCCTTCGCTGGAATTGATCCCAGCAGGACTAAAAGCCATTCGGCCGAGTTTACACAAAATCGACCAAGGGCAACATTATTACGATAACCGCGATCTGGATCTGGAAACAGAGATCTTGCCCTATTTTCCCCCGGAATCCTTCTGCCCCCAGATTTTGGCCGCCGGAGATGCCCTGTTTTATGACAGCTTTTGCCTGCACCGCACCTATGTCAAGCCCAATATGACCCTGGCCCGTTACAATCTCGAAATGCGCTTTTTGCCCGATCTCGCGCTGCCCCCTGGCATTCGCGATCTCGGTTTTATTCGGGTCTAAACGGCCAGCAAAGCTGCTTTAAGAGCGCTGGTACATCAATTCCAAGACCTGGCGATAAATGCCATCGGCCTCTGATTCAAATTTTTGGGCATGTTCAGGGTCACACTCCGCCAGGGCCCGCAATGCGTTTTGCCATGCCATTAGCAATTCGGTGTCATCTTCTGCGATGGCGCAGGCCTGGGAATAGGCCTGGCAGGACTCCAGCAACAAGAGCCGGGCCTCTTCATTGGAACGGTGTTCAGCCAAGGTCTGTAAATAAGAGGCCAAATTCGCGAGGTTAAAATCACAGGTGTGGCGATTGAGCAACATGGCATAGAGATTGCGGATCAGGGTCAAGAGGCGTTGCAATTGCCCAGCACTGGCATGAATCATTAATTCCAACAGGGTTTCGTGGCTGTCGATCACCGTGTGTTCATCGGGAGAGCAGGCAATCAGGGCCAACCAGGCATTTTCCAGACTCTGAATCACCGACTCACTTAAAATGGGATCTTTCAGGCATTGCATCAATTGTTTGGCCAATAAATCCAACCAGAGCCGGTGGTAACCCTCTTCATCGATCCAGCCCTGCAAGAGCATTTCAGCCAGAATCAGATACAGACCTTTGGAAAGCGTCAAAAGCAAGGCTGTGTCCAGGCTTTCGAGCAGGGGCGCAACGACCTTGAGATAGGGCTCCAGGGTCAGGCCTTCTTCTGCCACCCCAACCAGCGGCTGATCACTCAGGCATTGCACCAACAATCCCGAAAAGTCGTGCAAACGGGCCACAAACAGAGACTCTGTGACATAGGGCTGCAAACTTTTGAGCAATTTACACCAAGCCGCCAACCAGAGTGTATCTCCGCCGACTGATTCGAGGATATCTATCCAGGCATTGAGATAGAGTTCAGAACGCACCGGCATGGGGGGCGTGAGTTCCAATTGGGCCCGCAATGCGGTGTGAAAGGCGTTGAGGGTATTTCGGTATTGGGTACAGACGGCTTCTTTGAGCCAAAATTGCCGTTTGGCGGGAGGGGTATTTTCATAACCCAACCAGGCTTCACCGATCAGGCGAAACAAAGTGGTACTTTCGGCAATGGAGAGATGTTGAACAAAGGCATAGAGCAAAATTTCGGGAATTTCCAAACTGGGCAGGGCCAAATGGGGTTTGCGCAGCGCCGTACACAGCGAGTGCCAAGCCATGTGATACAAAGCGGATGCGCCTTCTGAGCTATAACAGGCCTGGTAGAGCAGGCAAACTGCCAAAGAGGCGTGAATTTGGGGGTTGTTGGCGTCCCAGGTTTTGGCCTGTAAATAGCTGTGGCCTGCCGACTGCAAATGGTGCAAGGAGGGGGGCGTTGAAGCCAAGGCCAAGCCAAACAACAACTCACCCCGCAGGCAGAGCAAATCGCTGTTCCAACTGGGGAAGAGCCCCCCAAAATAGTGGAAAAAGCCCTCAGCCAAATGGAAGACTTGCAATTGGGTGTTGATTTCAAGCTGGCGCAATTGCCGCGTTTTATTGATAAAAGCCAGAACTTTTTCCAAGTCACTCTCTTGGGGTTGCATCAACTCAGCATATTCCAGGCAATGCCGCTCCATGATCTCAATCAACCAGGTCTCTTCTGGGCGCTGAATCAGGGTGTCCATCATGGCGCTCAGCCATTGGATCCAAATCTCAAAATCGGGCTCTTCTTGCAATGCATCGCGTAAATGGGTGATGCTTTTGTGAAAATATTTAAGGAATTCAGGGCCGCTTTTTTTGGCTGCCAAGGCGAGATAACGCAAGCCTTTATTGGCTCTGTTGGCGTTTGAATGGGTGTGCAAGAGAGAGGTTTCTGTCATTTAAACCTTTTTTCGGATGGTGTCATTCATCATAACAGGAAGCACGGGCTTTTTGCCAAGCCTTCAGACACTCTGTTAGTCTGCCCTCAAAAATAGCTGTGCCAATTGATAGAATGAGAGAGAAGGGCAAAGGAGGAGGGCAAGACGTGGACCAGGACTTTGACTATGATTATATTGTGATTGGCTCTGGCTTTGGGGGCAGCGTCTCTGCTCTCAGGCTGGCGCAAAAAGGCTATACAGTGGCCGTGCTCGAAAGTGGCAAACGCTGGGCTGATCATGATTTTCCCAAAACCAATTGGCAATTGGACAAATTTTTGTGGATGCCAAAATTCAGATTTTTTGGCATTCAGCGCTTAAATTTACTCAAAGATGTTCTGATTTTGAGTGGAGCGGGGGTCGGCGGCGGCAGCTTGGTGTATGCCAATACCCTGTATATTCCCCCGGATTCGTTCTTTGAACAGCCGCTGATCCAGGCCCTCGGTGGCAAGGCGCGTTTGTTGCCCTTTTATGAATTGGCGAAAAAAATGCTGGGCGTCACACCCAATCCGCAATTCTGGCCCGCGGATGACTATTTGCGCCAAACAGCAGCAGAGTTTCAGGCCCAAGATACATTTCAACCCACCCCGGTGGGGGTCTTCTTTGGCGAAAAGCAAGCCCTGGTTCAAGACCCCTATTTTGGCGGAGAAGGCCCCGCACGTACGGGCTGTACCCATTGTGGTGGCTGTATGATAGGCTGCCGGGTCGGAGCCAAAAACACCTTGGTCAAAAACTACCTCTATTTTGCCGAGCAATTGGGGGCGAATATATTGCCCGAAACACGGGTGGAGGAGATCATTCCCCATTCTGGCGATGGCAGCTTAGGATATAGTGTGCGTACTGTTTGCAGCACCCACCCCTTGGGTTCACCCCGCAAAATTTTGCGCTGCCAGGGCCTGGTTTTTTCGGCTGGGGTCTTGGGCAGTTTAAAATTATTGCTTAAAATGAAAAAAACGGGCCATCTGCCCCGGCTCTCAGCCATGTTGGGCAAAACCGTGCGCACCAACAGTGAGGTGATTCTCGGGGTGACCAGCCGCGACCCCCAGATCGATCTCTCCCAAGGTATTGCGATCACTTCGAGTGTTTACCCAGACGCCGATAGCCATATCGAACCCGTGCGTTATCCCGCAGGCTCAGATGCCATGGGGTTACTTGCGACCCTGATGACCGACGGAGGGGGCAAATGGCCCCGTCCCCTGCGCTTTTTGGGCAATATTTTCAAACACCCGGGTGATTTTTTGAAGGTGGTGACCCCTTTTGGCTTTGCCAAACGCAGCATCATTTTGCTGTTTATGCAGACCCTCGATAATTCACTCCAGGTTGGGCTCAAATCTCGCTGGAAATGGCCCTTTGGGGCTCATTTGACGTCGGCTCCTGAACAGGGCCAAAAGGCCCCCTCTTACATCCCTTTGGCCAATCAATTTGGCAAAAAACTGGCCGAAAAAATGGGCGGTATTCCCGGCAATACCCTCAACGAGGTGCTTTTGGATATTCCCACCACGGCCCATATTTTGGGGGGTTGTGCGATTGGGCGCAGCCCTGAAGAGGGAGTCATCGACTTGCAAAACCGAGTCTTTGGCTATACCAATATGATCGTCTGTGATGGCTCGATGATCCCCGTCAATTTGGGGGTGAACCCCAGTTTGACTATCACCAGTTTAACGGAACGGGCCATGAGTCACATTCCTGTCAAACCCGGCCATGATTTCCGCGCGTTGGCTATCGAAAGAGAGTGGGGATGCCAAGTACTCCTAAATCCCCCCTTTGATGAATAAGATCTGATTTGAAAGCAAGGCATTCCCCCCTTATACTGATTTAGGTTTAATTGAGAAAGCAGGATTTTTTGATGTCACGATTCAACACTCTTCATCGGATCTCTTTTGCACAGACCCGCAAAATCACCCTGGGTGCTTTGGCCACAGTGGCATTGCTCACGGGTCTGAGTTGGCCCGCACAAGCGGCGGTTGAAAACGTGCTCAAACCCCTGCCCGCTGAGGCCTTAAGTGCCACAGTCATAGATATTCAACCCGCCGCTTGGACCTTTTTGCTCAATCAACCTGGGTTAAAAGACTGGTTAACGATGGATGAGTGGAATGAAATGAAAGAGGGCCTGAAAACTGAATTGGGCCTCGAAGTCTCTGAGGTTTTTGCCGCTTTGGGCAGCCATCTGGCTGTGGGCATGTATACCCCTGTAGATGCTGAGTCTGAGATGGATATGGTTTTTGCCTTGGAACTCAAATCTGCGGATATCTACCAAAAAGTCGTGCAAAAACTCAAAGCCAAAACCCAGCAAAAGCTCAAAGCAGATCTGCCCAATATTCAGCTCGAAACCTACCAAGGCCAAGAGTTGATCCTGATGGAATCAGATGCCGATCCTGCAAAAATTGAATCGGCCCTCACTTTGCAGGGACAGACCCTGCTGATCTCCAATCAGGTGGCTTTGCTCAAACAGGCGGTAGATGCCCAGCAAAGTGGCAAAAGCCTGAATGACAATCCGGATTTTGCCAATGTCTATCAGAGCCTGAAACAGGACCCGGTGGTCTTTTGGATGGATTTAAAAGCCATCAAAAGCAAGCAAAGCAATTCTGAAATCCAATCTCTGCAACGCGATCTGGCTTCCATGGGTTTTACCCAAACCGCCATGGCCATGAACAAAAGCCTGGGTGTGAGCATGCGTTTAAATGAACAGGGTGTGGCCTTTAAAAATACCCTGAGTTTTCAAACTTCAGGGCTCAGTGGCACTCAGCAGGGCTTTTTGAACAAATTGACCTCTCCTTTGCCCACGCTTGAACCGTTGTTCTCGTTGATGCCTGCACGGCCTCTGTTTTCGGCCATGACCAATACCCTGACTTTGGCGATCGAAAACCCCATCCTCTCGGGTGACAAAGTCAGCGATTCAGAAAAAAATGAAATGGCCCAAGCCATGCTGGAAATCATGGCTGGCACCAAAGAGATTTCAGGTCTGGACCTGAAAAAGGATGTATTGGCCCACAGCGATGGCCGGATTGGCATCAGCATCTTTTATCCCGAAAACTTTCCCACCTACAAAAATATGCCCTCTACCGTGGTCATGCTGGGGGTCAAAAACGGCCCTGAATTTTGGCTCAATTTGCAAAACAAACTCAAAATTATGGCCCCTCAGGGAAATTCCGCTGAAGCCAAAACCGAAAAACCGATCACCCTGTCCCCAGAGCCCCTTGAAACCTATCTCAACGTGCCCATTTACACCTTCACAGATAACCAATTTTTAAAACCCCTGGCAGATGAGACACAAATGGAACTCTCTCCCTGTTTTGCCCTTTACCAAGATTTTTTTCTGGTGGCGAGCAACCACATGGCCATGCGCGCCACGTTGGACTATGCCAAAAGCAATCGTCTGGCGCTTAAAGCAGATCCCGCTTTTGTGCAGGCCCGCCAGCGCATGAGCGCCCAGAGTGAACTCAATCTGCTTTACAGCGATTTGACCCGGTGGGCCCGATTGGCAGATCACTTTTTGCATGCCGAAGAATGGTACCCCACCTTCAAGCCGCTCTTTGCGTCGCTGCAATCGTTGGCCGGAGATGGCAGTGTCAATCAAAAAGGCAGTTCGGGCCATTTACATCTCAATGCAGCCCTGGATAAAGTTGACTTTGCCAAGCTCGTCAAAGAGTTGGAAGCCTTAGATAAAGCTTCAGTGGAAAAATCCAACCCATAGGAATTGGCTGCTCTGCAAGGGGCTATCCGCTTGCAACCCACAGGTATAAACCCGTATCATGCTGTTTGATGCCAATTATTCAACTCAAAAGCAGCGATATTTTTCACTTTTATAAGCCCTCCCGCTGCGAACGCCGCTTATACCTGATGGAATTTCCCCCTGAGCAGTTTCAAACTGCGCATCTGAGCCATCTCAAAGAAGCCGATCAGCAATTGGAGCGCCATTTTCTCAAGGGCTTGCAAGATTTTAAAGATCTCAGCAAGGGCCCGGATGTGTCACGTCTGCGGGACAGCATGAAGGCCTGGATGGAAAAAAAACCGGTTTTATACAAACCGCTGTTTAGTTATACCTATCTCTGGCAGGGGCAAGACTTTGAGTTGATGTTGGAACCGGATTTTCTGGTCTGGGACGACGACGGTTATTGTCTGCGGCTCTGCCGCAATGCCCGCAAAATCAACCGCGAAAACCATGCGGATTTGATCCTCATGGCCCAATACCAGGGTTGGCTTTATGCGCAAATTTTTGGCGAGGCCCCGCCCCACCTCGAAATTTACAATAATTCAGGCCGTCTGCTCGAAATCAAACACGCCGACCCCTACTGGATTGAAAGCCAAGTGCAGCAATTTTTGGCACTCAAATCTTCGCCAGAATTGCCTTACAGCCCGATCAGTTGGACCAAATGTCAGAGTTGTGCCTTTCGCGAGTATTGCTGGGACAAAGCCGAAGAAATTCAAGATATCGCATTGGTGCCGATGCTCGAAGCCCGCCTGATTCTCGCTCTGCGAGAGGCGGGAGCCAAAACCGTGAACGACTTTTTAAGGCTCTTTCCCGAAGAGCGATTGGCTGAATTTATTTGGCATGAAGGCCAAAACCCGCGCAAAATTGGAGCTGAAAAAGCCCACAATATGCGCCAAATGGCCGAAGTGGTGCTCACGGGCCGCCCCCAACTCTTGCAAGATCCAGACCTGCCCAAAACGGCCTATTGGGCCATGTTTGACCTCGAAGGGGTGCCGGCCCAACCTGGGCATTCTGAGCGGGTCTATCTGTGGGGCCTCAGCCTAATGGGCCCCGACGGCGAAGAAAACCTACAGACCCTGGCTCCACACCTCTCCCGCAAAGCGGACCAAACGGCCTGGATGGAATTTTTGGCCAAAGCCGGAAAAATCTTTGAAACCCATGGCGACATCCCGTTTATTCACTGGGGTAGCTTTGAAGTGCAATCCCTCAAACTCTATTCCCAGCGCTACGGGGATCCCCAGGGCATCGCCCGGCGGGTCAATAAGAACCTCTTGGATTTTTGGGCCCTGCTCAAAGCGTCGGTTTTGATCCCCCTGCCCAGTTACAGTCTCAAGGTGATTGAGCAATATGTCGGTTTCGACCGCCCCGACAAAGAGACCGGCGGCTATTGGTCGGTGGTGAGTTACCTCAAATCGACCTCTACCCGCAACCGCAGCAAACAATTGCGCCTGCAGCAGGAATTGCTCGACTATAACCATGCCGATCTGGTCGCCATGTGGCATGTGGTGGAATGGTTTCAGGCCTTTATGCGGGAAACGGAAAACCAAGAGCGCGGCGTTGTCTAAAGCCAAAGGTCCAGTGCCGTCCAAACCCAAATGGGATCTCTGTCACTGAATAAATCTCACCACTTGGTATGATCAAGATGCCAAAATCTGGCTTCAAGCCAGATCTGAGACCCGATTCTATTTCAAAGCGACATCAGGAGATCCCCACCATGAAGAAATTTACCCCCTTGTTTTTATTTGCTTTGTTGGCGCTTAACAGCAGCTGCAGCAGTACTCCCGCCACCCAGGCCAAACCCAGCCCTTCCCCCAGCGTCACTGCCACTCCTTTGCCCAGCCCAGAGGCCACCCCGGTTCCCACACCGACTCCAGAACCCGCCACCACCCCTTTCCCCTCGGGCACCCCCCAGCCTTCGGCCACCCCTTTGCCCACTCCCACCCCCGTTTTTAGCGGTTCTCCCGCAGCCTCTCCCGGCCCTGAAATGGTGCTGCAGTTTAAAGCGCGGGTGATTACTTCGGCCCGCGAAGTGCTGCCCGTGGTCGAAAGTGCCTTCACGGTCAATCCCTATCCCCTGGGCGAAGTCAAAGCCAGTTTGGCGATCAAAAACAATGTCGAAGCCATGCCTGTTACTCCGCGTGAAAGTGATGCCAAATACCAGCTCGAAGAAAAGGTCTGCAGCAGCAGTGGCTGTACGACCCAAACCCGCGTTGACAGTGCCGCTTTCCAACAGGATTTAAATAATTACCGCAATACCGTTCTGCCCGAATGGGAAGCCCGTGCTTACAAAGGCCTGAGCGAAGACCTGGCCCGTTTGAGCAATGGCCGCTCCAGCTTAAATTTCACCACCGATAAAAATGGCGAGGCCACAGTGCGTCTGCAAAGTGGCAAATGGTATTTCAGTGGCAAATACAGCTATGGCCAGAGCAGCAGTGTGGTCTGGGAAGATGTGGTTTTTGAGGTCAAAGAGGGCACCAAAACTATCGAATTGACCCGTTAGGTCTCTGACGGCTTTGTTCCGTGTCTGTGTGACCCAGGTCCTCGAAGCGGGGGCCTGGGAGCAGTTCAAAGCGACGGGCTGGGAACTCCAAATCCTGGTTCAACCCAGCCCGACGGAGTTGAAGCGGGCCCTGGCCCAATCGGATGCTTTGGTATCGATGTTGACCGATCGCCTGAGTGCTGAGGTTTTGGCCTCAGCCCAAGGGGGCCCGCTCAAAATCATCGCCAACCATGCCGTGGGGTATGACAATATCGACCTGAAAGCAGCAATGCAACAGGGTCTGGTTGTGAGCAATACCCCCGGTGTCTTAACCCAGGCCACAGCAGAATTTGCCCTGACGCTGATCTTAAATCTGCTGCGCCGGGTTTCAGAAGGCGAGGCCTTGCTGCGCTCAGGCCTTTGGCAAGGCTGGGAGCCCACCCAATTATTGGGCAGTTCTTTGGCCGGTAAAAAAGTCGGCATTTTGGGAGCCGGGCGCATTGGTCAGGCCTTGGGCCAGCTTGTCTATTTGCTGGGGGCAGAGGTGGCCTATTGTTCTCGCAGTCCCAAACCCGCTTTTGAAAGCCAAACCCAGGCCCAAGAGATGGATTTTGAGTCCCTTTTAAGCTGGAGTGAGGTGCTTTCGCTGCACCTGCCTGGAGGCACAGACACCTTTCACCGGATCAATGCCGAGACGCTGGCAATGTTGCCGAAAGGGGCCATTTTGATCAACACTGGTCGCGGCACGAGCATCGACGAAGTTGCTTTGGCTGCAGCCCTGCAATCGGGCCATTTGGGCGGTGCAGCCCTGGATGTCTACGAAAAAGAACCCGTTGTTCATCCTGCTTTGCTAACCAGCCCAAATACCTTGCTTTTGCCTCATTTGGGCTCCGCTACTGTGGCCACCCGCCGGGCCATGGCCCTGACCTGCCTGCAAAATATCCAAGCTGTGTTGGCGGGGCAACCGGCCCCCAATCAAATCCCACTGGCTTAATTTTCTTTTCCCCCTTTTTGTGTCATAATTTCTCTTTTGAACATTTTCAGCAGGAGCGTTCCATGTTTCAGCCCCCATTCAAAAGCTTGCAATTGTGTTTAGGCCTACACATCACCCTCCTCTTCTTTAGCAGCAGCGCTTTTGCAGACCCTAAGCCAGTTGGCGAAACACCTCCCGCCAGAGCCCAAGCCCATGCATCTTGGCAAAGTCTCAAAACGCCCCGCAAGAGCCAAATGGAAATCTTCTGGCAGGCCCCAAAATCACCCCAAGCCCCCGTGCTTGTGCTGGCACCGGGTCAGAGTTGCAATGCCCGCCGACCGCTCTTTGAAGCTTTGGCTCAAGCAGCCCTCCATCAGGGAGTCGGCCTTTTGCGTCTGGAATGGAGCTATTGCAGCTTGGCGAAAGACATGCGCAAACCCAGTCCCGAACTCACAAGCGAAAAAGCAGACGTCGAGACGGCTTTAAACTGGCTCCAACAGACTGGGGTCAAAAACCCTGTGCTTTTGGCGGGCAAATCCCTGGGCTCGCTGGTGAGTTATGGCGTTTTTCAAAGCCATCCCGAGCTCAAAGGGTTGGCGCTGCTGACCCCTGTCTGTTCGTATAACGAAGACGAAAAAGGACAATTGCTCAATCCGCCCAAGAATATGCTGGCTCAACACTATCCGGGTTTGGCCCAGTTGATGCGCCCACTGTTGGTTTCGCTGGGCAATGACGACAGCCTCTGCCATCTGCCTTATCTTTACGCGGCCCTGCAAAACGGGGTCCCCTTCAACCAATTGCAGGTCTGGGGTGGCGGGCACAGCTTGGGCATCGCTCTCAGTGCAGATAGATTCGATGAGGTCGCCACTGAGCGCAATCTCAGCGCTTTTGCCCAGGGGGTGATGAACTGGGCTTGGTTGGTGGGGAAATGAGGTGTTAAATCCCTTCCCTCACTTGAAAATTTTGACAAGGCCATGGCTTTGCACCTGCTTGTTTCTCACTCAAACAGCTTGCGCCTCCCTGATGGTCTGGGCCAGCAAGGAACCTGTTTCCTGGGAGTATCTCACGACCAAATCTTCAGGGCTCAAAATGCAAGCCGTTCAAATTTTGCCCAGCGAAATTCGCATTCCTTTGGCGGTGCAGCCAACTTTTGACTCCGCCCTCTGTTTTTCAGATCCACTGGGTCAGATCTCAGGTCAACGCATCTTGATTCGGCTGCAAAAGGGCCTCTGCCCCACCTCCCCTTTGCCAGCTTTGGTGGTGGTTTTACCCAAACCCACTCCGGGAAAATATGAAGTGCTTTACGACGATGTCCATGCCAAAAATCCCTTGATCGGCATTGTCGACATCCCCATCTAAGTGAATGAAACTCAGAGCTTGACAGGATAATTCAGCTTCATGGCACTGCGTACTGCTTCCATCACCTCTTCTGCGCGGGCCCGGCCCCGGCGGGTGCCATCGGAGATTACGTCCCAGAGATAGGCATCGTCTTTTTCAAACTCGGCGCGGCGGGTGCGGATGGGTTCCAGCAAGCTATTTAAACAGTCAATCAATTCGCGTTTGACCACCACATCGCCCATCAGCGGCTTGCCTTTTTCGTCGGCTCCGCCCCGGCGGTAGCGCTCTTTGAGTTCGTCGATCAAGGTCGTATTGGGATGAAACGCGTCGAGATAAGTAAAGACTGGATTGCCCTCGACATTGCCGGGCTCTGTGCCACGAATGCGCTGGGGGTCAGTGTACATCGACATGACCTTTTTCTTGAGGGTGTCAGCGTCATCGCTGAGATAAATGGCGTTGTTGAGGCTCTTGCTCATTTTGGCCTGGCCATCGATACCGGGCAGGCGAGAGACCTCAGAATACAGGCCTTCGGGCAAAACCAAGGTCTCGCCATAATACTGGTTAAAGCGCCCGACGATTTCGCGGGTGAGTTCAATCATCGGCCTTTGATCGTCACCCACCGGCACCAAATGGGCTCCAAAGGCCGTAATATCTGCGCATTGGGAGACGGGGTAACAGACAAATCCCATCGGCACTTCGTGGCCAAATTTTTGTTTGATCTCGGTTTTGACGGTGGGGTTGCGCTCCACGCGGGCCAAGGTCACCAAATTGAGGTAATAAATCGTGAGTTCGGCGATTTGTGGCACCAATGACTGCACCACAAAAGCGCAACGCTGGGGATCCAGGCCCACGGCCAAATAGTCGAGCACCACTTCGCGGATGTGCGCTTGTAGGGTCTCGGGCCGCTCGTAATTGTCGGTCAGGGCCTGTACATCTGCGAGCAGGATATACGTTTCGTAATCGTTTTGGAGTTTGACCCGATTGACCAAACTGCCTGCATAATGCCCCAGGTGCAAGCGGCCTGTGGGGCGATCACCGGTTAAGATGCGTTTTTGGGGTGTATTGGAAGCTGAGTTCATAAGAATTGTGCGCGAGGCCCGCCCTTTCGTGTTTTCACTTTGAGGAATGGACATTCACTTTCACAGCAAATGTCCATCCTCAAAGAATACACCAATTTGAGGCTGACTGTGGTTGAACCTGGGTCTATTGAAAGATCTCTGCAAAGAAGTCTTTCATGGCCTCCCAAGAACGGCGATCAGATTGGGCATTGTAAGCTGCGTTGTCGGTGGGGCCGGTGCGCTCTCCTGAGTCGGGATTGGTAAAGGCATGCACTGTATTGCTGTAATTGATCAACTGCCAATTGACTCCCCCTGCATCCATTTCACTCTTGAATTTGGCGATATCTGTGGCCGGGACGGCAGTGTCATCGGCTCCGTTGAGCACAAGTACCTTGCCTTTGATATTTTTGCCTTCCGTTTCGGTCGGGCGCAGGCCACCATGAAAGACCACAAACCCATCGGCATCAGCCCCACTGCGGGCCAATTCGAGTGCCATGCTGCCGCCAAAACAATAGCCCATGGCCGCGGTTTTGCTGCTATCGACCGTGGGTTGGCTGCGCAAGACTTCAAAGCCTGCATTGGCACGAGCCTTGGCCAAATTGCGGTCATTGTAATATTTGCTGGCTTCTTGGCCAGAGGCAGGGGGTTGGGGCCGTATGCCTTTGCCGTAAATATCTGCAGCGAAGGCCACGTAACCCAGTTCAGCCAATTGGCGGGCCCGCCCCCGAACATAGTCGTTGAGGCCCGTCCACTCATGAATCACCAGCACACCAGGGCGCTTGCCCTGTTGATTGGCGTCGTAAGCCAAATATCCTTCGAGTACCTGATCGCCCTGTTTGTATTCGATGGTTTGGGTTTGAATATTTTTGCTGGTAGGTGGGGGTGAGGCTGCGGAAGTGGAGGCTGCTGAAGGATTTGAGGCATTGGGCGTTGCCGGTTGTTGAGCGTTACAGGCGGACAGCACAAGCGTTGTTAGAAGCAAAGTCAGTTTTTTCACGGTTTGCATGGGGTGATTTCCTTTGTTAATCGATTCGTGTCAACAGCATTATAGAGCTTGATTCAACTTGTGCAAATGTCTTAATATTTAAAATTTGTTGCAGTCTTATCCTGCCAAAAAGGCATGATATACTCTTCTTAATTCCGCACCAATTGGGGCGAGCGTCAACTGAGGAAAGTACCATCAATCATGCTGAACTATTTGCTTTATCTGAGTCAACCCGTCTCTGAAATGAATGACAGTGAATTGATTCACCTCTTGTTTAAAGCGCGAGAGCGCAATAAACAGAAACAAGTCAGCGGCTTGCTGATGTACCGTCCAGCGTATTTTATGCAATACCTGGAAGGGGAGTCAGACACTGTCAAAATGGTCTTTGAACTGATTGAAAGCGATCGCCGTCACAAAAATCTCCTGATCCTCGATCAGGGGGAAATACCCGCGCGGCTTTTTCCCACTTGGAGCATGGGATTTTACCAAGATTCTTTTTGGAAGAGCAGTGGGGTTGAGGGCTTAAACGATTTGCTTTTGCCAGAAGCTTGGCCACCAGATTTTCAAAACTTCATGCCCATGCGCATCTTAAAAAACTTCGCAGAATCCTCAGTCTAATCACGGGTCCCGCTGTAACCGTTCCTTGTGGCAATGACAAATGGCACTAGGTAAAAAAGTGGGCGAATAATTTTTTAAAATAATGTTTACACCGTTAACATTTTGTGTTTTAATATCATTATCGATATCATATTCAATAACAGCTTAAACCAAAATAGAAACAAGAGGCAGGTAGAAGACAATGGGCGATATCAAAGGATCTTTTGTGAAACAGCAGATTCAGAATCTAAATCAGCTCAGTCCACAGACAAAATCACCAGAAATTAAAAAGTTGGTAGAACCTTCTATTGGTCAAAGCGAATTTGAGTCCCGCCGTGCCAAATTCGAAAAAGCCCCCCCCAAGCAAAGTGAACTGGAAGAAGAAACACGCTCTCAGATGGAATCCATGATCAACCAGATCAGTCCTCAGGAGCTCATCAATAACTCGCAACTGTTTGGCAAAACGGGTCTGCTGCCTTTGGATTCCAAACCCAATCCAGAAAACTCAGCAGATCTGGACCAGGTGGAAGTTGATCTGATTGAAGAAGTTGAAATTGAGGAGCAGCCTTTGTCAGCCAATCTCAATCTGCCCCCGCAGACACTTCCTCTGAATGAAGAGCAAGACTCTCAGCTTGAAAAAGAGTCCCTCCCCCAAGCAAAAAATGACACAGCGCCTTTGAATCAGCCACAGAGCCAACCCCCAAGCCAAAACATAGAGTCTGAAGAAGAGGTAACGGAAGTTGAAAACAGTGCAGAAAATGCCAACTCCAACATGCCCAAGCCGCTGCCTCAGCACCCGGACGTCGACAAGACCGTGGAACAGGAATCCGTGGAACCTCTTCAAGAAAGTCAGCCCAAATCGCGACTTGTACCGGGTTCAGAACTACCCATTGTCGAGCGGCCGAGTTCTCCCTTACATAATCGGCCTGTGCCCATCCCACAACCGAAACAGCAGGCCCTGAATGCCGAATTTGAAGGTTCCGAGGCCGAAGAGGTCTAAAGCCGAAGAGCAATCCATTTGGTTGTCAGCAGGTCCGGCCAATTTGGCCGGGCCTGACTTTTTCGAGCTTAAGCAAAAAGGGGGAATTTGTCTATCTTTCAGTTTGATCTTACACACCTGTTGCAAATGACGGGAGCGAAACAAATTGCCCGCACAGAAGCTGTGCAAATGCTTTGGAAAGGGTATGGTCAAATTCTGCGTTTGCATCTGCAAGGCGGCCCCCGGGCCACCGCAATATTAAAACAGATTGCCCCGCCCATGTCTGACCCGGAAGATCTTTCCCACCAACGTAAGCTCAGATCTTATCAAGTGGAACGCAACTGGTACAGCCTTTACAGCCAATATTGTGGACCCCAGTGCCGAGTGCCTCAGTTTTATGGTCAGGGCCACAGCGCTGAAGGAGATTGGTTGCTGTTAGAAGATCTTGACCCAGCGGGGTATCCCGTTCGCAAACGGCATTTAAATTCGTGTGAAATGGATGCCGTTGTGAGTTGGTTGGCCCATTTTCATGCCGCGTTTCTTGGCCAAGTGGCTCCTGAACTCTGGCAGGAGGGCAGTTATTGGCATCTGGACACCCGCCCAAATGAATGGCAAACCCTGCCCGAAGGGCCCCTCAAAGCGGCTGCAGCTACAATTGCTGATAAGCTCAAAACCTGCCATTTTCAAACCCTGATTCATGGCGATGCCAAACCCGCCAATTTCTGTTTTTCAACCCAAACGGCTGCCCCGCTGCAAGTGGCCGCCGTGGACTTTCAATACGTTGGTAGGGGATGTGGCATGAAAGATTTGGCCTATTTTTTGTTGGCCTGTCTCTCTGAAGATAGAGCTTTAAGCGCAATTCCCACCTATCTCGATCTCTATTTTGAAACCTTTTCACAGGCCTTGGGCATTTCAAACCAAGCCAGGGCCATCGAAGCCGAATGGCGAGAGCTGTTTGCCTTTGCCTGGGCAGATTATTACAGGTTTGAACTGGGCTGGCTGGGGGGTGATCCCCAGGATTACCCTTTCAGCGAGAAAATCCTGCAGGGGCTTTTGGCCAAACTAAATCTGAGTCTGCCCTAAACACAAGTTTTGAATGCTTTGTTCGACAATAAACACAGAGACCATGACAAGTATAAAGCCACAGACTCCACTTTCATTGCCCGCTGAACCCGCCAAAGGCCAGCTTCAGCCGCCAAAACTGCCGCCAAAGCTACCTATGGCGGACTGTCTGCCTGAAGAATCAGACACGAAGCAACCTGGGGATTTTGGGATATTTGGGGGCCTGGCCAGCTTTAGCATGGGCATGGGGTTTGGCCCGGTTGCCCACCGGGTCGAAAAAGGGGAGAGCCTCGAAAAAATTGCCAAACAAAAATTGTCTCCCCAAAACAGCAGTCCTCAAGCGATTCAGCGTTGGGTTCAGGCCGCCGCCAAGCTCAATCAACTTCCCTCACCCAACGTGCTCCAAGTGGGTCAGGTCATTCTCTTGCCGCCAGTTTTGCCCAATTTTCAAACCGAAGGCAACGCAACACCAAGCCTCTCATTTTTGGACGATCCCGAAAAAATCGATGTGCCCAAAATTGTTGCGGCCCAACAAGCCGCTGCGGCAAAATTAGTTGAAGGTCTCAAAAGCCAGGATGTAACTGGCAAATTGGCCCATTACCAAACATCTCCTCCACCCGAACCCACCCCTGAAGACATGAATTGGCTGTTTCAGCTCAAAGCCGCTGAGCACAACAGCCTGCTCAAATACCAGCCTTCAGGTCCAGAGCAGCAACTGGCAACCGCTTTGCAAGAAGCCATGGCGTGGAAGCAAATGTTGAATCAGCCCACCCGGATCAGCCAAGCGGATTTGGCTCAATTGCCGGCTGCTGTCCAAAAGACCCTCAAAACCTGGATGGCCGCTGATGGCAACGCCGCCAATTTCTCGGCCTTGGACCTAGCCAAAGCATCTCCCCAAGGGGTCAAAACCCTCTTGCAAACCCTCAAACAGGCCGGCAATCCCCCCCATGCCCAACGCCTGGTTCAACTTTTGACCCAGCTCAGTCGCCCCGAATCGCTCAGTAGCTTTGGCAATACCCGGTTTGAATTCGAAAAAAACCAGCCCTATATGTCCCGCAAATTTGAACCCGCAAATTTGCCCAAAGCAGATCTGGAGGCCTTTCAAGCCAATCTCAAGCAGATCGAAAAAAACCTTTCAGATCCCGATTTAATCGAACGCGGGGGCTGGAATGTGGAGGTTCAGGGCCAAAATCTGCGGATTTTAGAGCCTAGCAAAAACACCCTCAAAGACTTGGACTTGAGTGAAGGGGCCCGCAAAGCGGAGTTTGCCCGCCAGGAATTGCGCAGTAAATATGGCTTTGAACCCACCAACCCCCACGACTTAAACGCCATCAAAGCGATCAAAGCCCAGCTCAAAACCCCAGAAGACCAAGTCAATTTTGTGGGTCTCTACCTGAGTGCCCATTATGAACATCCTGGCAAAGGCACCTCTTGGTCGGCCCTGGCCCATATATCTGAACGGGTGGGGTTGTCTGAAAAGGTCTTCTTTGGCAACCCACCGCCATTGGACCGCCTGCCCGATGGCCGGGCCCTGATTGATTGTGAGGGCTTTACCAAACTCTCTCAAATTCTGCTGGATACCCTCGCTCCTGGAAATCTGTCTTTGCCAATTCACCAACCCGGTCATGTCTTTAATCTGGCCAAAATCGGGGAGCGTGTCTACGCCTTTAATAACCAGCATGTGCAGGCTGTGGAGATGTCTCCTGCAGAGCTTCAAAAATTCACGGCCCTGCAAGACGATTACAGCTCCCACTGGATGGCCCTCAATCCCTTTAAACAGTCCCCCCGCATGACAGCTGAAAACTTCCCTGCGCTGTATGCCTACACAGCATCGTTTGGGCCGCCAACAGATCCCAAACTGGCCAAACGCCAAACAGGGGACTACCTCAGCGCAGGCAACCGCGACAATGTGTTCAGAGACCTGAAATTGTATTAAAGGAAGCCGGATAAAATGGCACGTTTACTCTTGGCTGGCGCATCAGGACAACTCGGTCAGGCAGTATTGACCCAGGCCCACTCCCTCCCTCAAGAAAGCCGACATTGGATCAGAACCTTGTCCCGCAGTCGCCCTAAAACAGAAGGTGATCAGGTCTTTTTGGCTGATGCCACCCAGGCTGAGAGTCTTAAGGGCGTCTGTGAAGATATTGATGTCTTGGTCTCCTGTTTGGGGGCCAGTGTGGGCATGAAGGCCCAAGAACGCCGCAATTACAAAGAAGTGGATCTGGTTGCACATCGGCACTTGCTCAACGAAGCCCAACAGGCGGGCGTGAAACGCTTGGTCTATGTCTCACTCTGGACCGAAAGTGCCTACCTCGACAATGGCTATGTTGCCGCTCACGAAGCTGTGGTTGCTTTGCTCAAACAAAGCGGGATTCCTCTGACCGTGATGCGGCCAACGGGCTTTTTCTCGGCCATGGCTGAGTTCTTTGAGCTGGCGCGCAAAGGCCTTGCTCCGCTTCCCGGTGGGGGGCATTGCCGCTCCAATCCGATCCACGAGGCCGACTTGGCCAGCGCCTTGCTGGGTTATTTAGAGCAGGGACCCGCAGAAGTTGGACTCGGTGGGCCAGAGGTGTTCAGCCGCAAACAGATCTTTGAATTGGCTTTTGCTGCCCTGGGCAAAACGCCCAAATTCCTCCCTTTGCCCCTGGCGGTCATGACCGGAATGGCTTCCTTGGCGGGCTTCATTGATCCGCGTATGGGAGATCTGATGCGCTTTGCAGCCCAGGTTAGCAGCACCGATTGCATCGCTCCAGCCGTGGGCAGCCAAAAACTCAGGGATTATTTTGCCGCTTTGGCCCGAGATTAATCCTCTGCGAGCACGATCAATTTGTCCATGGGGCCAAATTGAATCCGCTCAGATTTTTTCGGATTGACCTTAACCCCAAAGCCCTTTTCCCGATCTTGGGCATGGGCCTGTAGGCGATAACCAATGGCCAACTCGCCGCGCATACTGGCCGCTTTGAGCAGGGTATAAAAATTGACGGGCTGATCCAGGCGGATATATTCATCGATCGGTTTGAGATAGATTTCGGAGCCCTCGGATTGAAAGAGATCGTCAAAGACCCGGCCCAGCTCTTTGTTTTCTGAGAGCTGAGAGAGCATCAAACTGATCAATTTATCGCTGACAATAAAATCGTCGGCCTGGGTTACTGCTGCCAACTCGCGGTTGCGCGAATCCAACATCTCACTCACAATCGAAAAGCTGACCTGGCTTTTTTCGGAGATATCTCTGAGGTGCAGCAGGGTCACCAGGGTTTTGGCGTCTGCGGCTTGAATCTCTAGGGTGTCGGAATAACTCAGCGTGATAATATGCGCAAAGCTCTGCAAATCCAAGCTTTCCAGGACTTGGCGATCGGTGGTATCTGCCTGGGTAAAACTCAGGCTTTGGTTAAACATTTTTTCGCCACTGGCCCGAATCGCCAATTCAACAGAGGCTTCCACATCGGCCACAATGATCAATTCTGATTGTGGGCTAACATATTGGTCGAGTTCCGACATCATGATAAAGCCCCGCTGATTCCAGCCCAGAATCAGGGTTTTTTCGGGGACCTTGGCCTCAGGCGTGCGCAATTGGATGGCTTTTTCATCGATCTGCTGATCACTGTGCTTGGACAAAACCACCGCATCATCGTCGCGGGCAATGGCAATGACCTTATCTCCGGCGGCGATCAGGCTTTCAATCGGGGGATTGATCACAATCTCGCCATTGGCTTTGCGCAGGCCCATCAGAGCCGACTCTTCGTAAGACATGATAGCTTCTGCAAAGGTTTTGCCGACCAAACCGGGTTCAGCTTGAAAGTAAATTTCGTCGCCATCAAAATCCAATAATTCGGTATAGACCACCGATAGACCTGATTGGCGGCAAGTCTGGACAGAGATGCGGGCAATGAGATCTTCGCCCAAAACCAGTTCAACCTCGTCGCCCCCCACCATTTTGGCCACATCCAGGTTTTGCGGGGCATGAATTTCGGCGACAATGTGGTAGGGTTCGGGTTTGCGCTCGGGGTGGTTGGTTAGCGCCAGAATGGTTTTAATCACGTGGGCATCGGGGTCTTGGGTCTCTTCGGGGGCCAAAATCACAATTGAGCGGGCCTCTTGGGGATTGACGATCTGTAAATCGCCCATTTCAATCGGGTTGCCGCTGCGGCAGATCACGCGGGTATTGCCTGTTCCCCCCAAACGGTCACGGATTTCGTCTTCCATTTCCACTTTGTCTTTTTCTGCCAAAATGGCAATCACCGGCTTTTTAACATTTTCATTGGCGACCATCAATTCTGAGATAATGGTGAACACCTGAGAAGACCAACCTAAAATCACTGTGTGATTGCTTTCAATCACACTTGAGCGACCTTTGCGCAATTCGTCCAATTTGCTCTCAATCCCACTGGTGATCAAACCAATTAAGATACTGACGACAAAGAGACCAAAGAGCGTGACGCCCAACATGGTAAACAAAAATGGCCAGGGCCCTACGTCTCCTGCCATGGTGCCCGGATCGAGGGTGCGCAACAAAATGATATAAAGGGCTTTGCCCAGTCCCATCGGTTGATTGTTTTCAATTGGAACGACTGGAGAGTTGATAAGCGCAGTAGCTATCACGAATAAAACAGCAGCTGTGAATGCAAATAGCAAACCAATCATAGCTGCTGTCCCTTTGGACATTAAATTGTCAAAATGATAGCGAAAATGACTTGAAAATGGTTTTTTATTCACTATTTTATCCTGGTGTTTATATTGTTGGTCTGGTGTTTGGAAAAAAATAGGGCGTGTTATGTGTCGCTATCTCTCTCACCAAATCTCCCTCACATTGAGTAGCCCTATTTTAGCAACTTAAAGATCTGAAACGATTGTAATAAGCAAAAAATTATTTAAATCAATTTTATTCACTTGTTTCACAGGGGTCATTGCGCTTTCTGGGCGTGAGCGATGCTGTCTGCCGCTGACAAGGCCTTTTCCAAATCGCTTTCGACCAAATAATACCAACCCAAAGCGGGGATGCGGTAATAGACCACCAAAAGCGGCTGCGGGCCAGGCAAAATCTGATGGCCCGATTTTTGGGCTTGAATTGCTTTGACCACAGTGGGGTAAGGATAAGGGGGCAATTTGAGATCGGGATGAATGGTGGCTGAAAATTGCTGGCCTTTTTGGTTCGAGCGAATGGCAATCCGGCCCTGTTCGTCCAATAAATAGCCCGCTTTTAAGGTGCGCAAAGCAGGTGGCAGTGCCAACATGGTCTGAATGATGGTGTCAAATTTAACGTCCAAGCTGGCAGTGCCCAAAAACTGGTTCAAGTGATCAAAGAGACCTGTGGCAGCAATTAAGAGCAATCCAGCCCCACTGACGTCAATATACGGATTGCCCCAACGCCGGGCGTGTTGGTGGGCCCCAAATTTATAAAAAGGGCGAATGACCGGGTCATAAGTCGTACTTTCAAAATCTCCCCCTGGCAACCAGGCCCCCGCTCCTTGTTTGAGCACCAAAGTGGCATAGGTCACGGGGGTGCCAATTTGGGCTATTAGGTTCTCTTGTTGCGCAGGGCTGAGCGTTTCGGTGGTTTTGCTTTCGAGCAGGATTCGCTTTTGAAAATGGCGCAAAGGGGAAAGTTCGCCCAATTGTTTGGCCAAGGCTGCTTCAGGCACAGACCAGGTTTTCACCGAAAGGGGCCAATCGACGCTGACCTGGCTGTGGTATTGTTTGGACTTGACGCTGGTCGGGGGATGAAAGTTTTGATGCAAAAAATAGCGATCCCGTTTGGGGTTCTGCTGGGTCAAATGGGAGACCGCCACCGCAGACAGGGCTTCAAGCTGCATTTCGGCTTTGAGAAATTGGCGATTCATCAAACGGCTTTGGGCATAAACGGCCCCCAAATAGTGATTGAGGGCCTGTTCACGGGCGCGCAAACGGGCCAATTCGCGCTGTTGGCTCCAGAGACTCCAGAGCCCGAGCAATGCACAGATCAACACCATGCTCAGAACCGAACTGAGCGCCAACCACTGGTGCCGAACCAAGAGGCGACTGGCGCTCTGAAGCAGGGTATCTTTTTGGGCGGAGACACTTTCACCTTTGAGATAGCGGCGCAGATCGTCGGCCAGGTCGGCTGCACTGGCATAGCGCTGCTTAGGATGCCGGGCTGTGGCTTTGTGTAAAATCGCCTTGAGTTCACTGGGAAGCTTTTGCGGACCAGGCAATGTCGGGGGAGGGATCTCCCCTTTTTTGGCCTGCTCCAGCAAGGCCACATAAGACGCGCCCCTGCGGGCCGGTTGCAGACAGACCCACTCATAGAGAATTAGGCCAAGCACATAGAGATCACTGGCCAAATCCAATTGATTCCATTCTCCCGCGGCCTGTTCTGGTGAATAATAACCCAAATTGCCTTGGAGGGGGTTATCACTTTCGGCCTCTGGAAGCAATTCAGGGGGAATACACACCTCCAGCGGTGAGTTGGGCAAAACCCGTGCCAGGCCCCAGTCCATTACATATACTTCGTTAAAATGCCCCAACATTAAATTATTGGGCTCCAATTCACGGTGAACCACCCCTTGGCTGTGGGCATACTCCAAGGCATTACAGACAGCCAAAAAGATCTCCAGACGTTGGGGCAAACTCATTAAAGTGGGGTAATCTGGTGCGGTTTGGGCGGCATCAATTAATTCGCGAAAGGTCTGTCCTTGAACCCTTTTCATGGTATATGCCAGTCCTGCCTGGGTATTTTCAAGGCTGTAAACAGGCACAATATTGGGGTGATCGAGCTGGGCCGTGATCTGCGCCTCCAATAAAAAACGCCGAATCCGGTCGGGTTTTTCGTGTTGACGCACCCTTTTCATCGCCACTTTGCGCTGCAAGGTACTCTCTTTGACCAGATCAATGTGACCCATTTCACCTGCGGCTAAATGTTCCAATAGGGCGTAATGCTGGCGGCCAGGGGTGCTGAGCTGCTCCGAACTCAATTGATAATCGGCAGTAATCGTCTGCAATAATTCTTCCATTTCATCGGGGGGTGAAGGCTCTTGAGCGCTCATGTGGGCTCCTTCAGGGATTGGTCGGCTTCGACCACATACGTCCAGCCGAGAATATCCAGCCGGTAAAAGACCAAACGGGTTTGGCCCAGATCGACAAATCCACTGTTGCGTGCTCGCATCGCAGGCAGCGCTTGGGTCCAGGGAAAATCCTGGGCTGAGGCTACCATGGCCTGCGCAGGTTGACCCTGGGTTTGCTGGGCGACAATCTGCATGGCTTGGTTGAGCAAATAGACCTTGCGGGCGCGGGCATCGGGCAAAGGCAATAATTTCAGGATGTCTTTGAGGGCCATTTCAGCTCCCGCCACCCCCAAAAACTGCCCCTGATAATCATACAGGGCCCGGGTACAGGTCAACATCAGACCTTGTCCCTGAACATCGAGATAAGGCTTTTGCCAGTGCAATCCCCGGCTGTTTAAACTCTGCCTGTACCACGGGCGTTTACGCGGGTCATAATCTTCTGGGTACCCGCCTTTGCCGGGATAGGCAAACATCAGGCCCTGTTTGAGCCCCGCAAAGACCCACCGCAACAAGGTGCCTTCCCCTTGGTTGATTTTTTGGCGCAATTGCAAAGGGGGTGGCACGGGCTGATTGCCCAATTGGCCGCGCACAAACAGTCGGCCCAGATCTCTGCGCAAGCGGTTCAGTTTGCGTATCTGGGGCTGTAAGGTTTTAAAATCGCTACCCGGGGCCAATTTAAACACAGGCCAGGCTGTGCTGATTGCTTTGCCATAACGGGGAGCCAAAACATAATCTTCAGGCGGATCTTGGCTGTAATCGCGATCCAGAAAGAACCGTTCGGGGCTGAGCTCTCCTTGATACAGGGCCTCGGTGACCAGAGCGGCCATGCTTTCGAGCGCCATTTCAGCCAGATAAAACTGGCGATCGAGTAGACGGCTGCGCTCGGCCACGCTTTCGAGAAATACGGCCAGGCGTTGCTCTTGGGCCCGAGCAGCCAGCATGGCTTGGCTGCGCAAAGCGATTAAACCTGCTGCCCCACTCAAAGAGAGAAAGATCAACAGTGCCATCCCGAGCAGGGCACCTTGTCGGTGCTGTGCGAGATAGCGTCTGAATTTTTGCAGATGCGAATCGGGGCGTGCAAGCACAGCTTCACCGCGCAAATAGCGGCGCAGATCTTCGGCCATTTGGGCCACATCAGCATAGCGATCATCTTTGCGCCGGGCGGTGGCTTTGTGAATAATTGCCACCAATTCTGGCGCAATTTTGAGACCTTTCTGAACATGCTCCAGTGGCTCTTTTTCGGCTTTGAGAATCTTTTTGAGCAATTCGATCTGGCTTTTGGCCGTAAAGGCCGGCTTCAATGCGACCAATTCAAACAGAATCAGACCAAGGGTAAAAAGATCACTGCGTCCATCGAGCAAATCGTTTTTGCCTGCTGCCTGCTCTGGTGAAAGATAGCGCGGTGTGCCCATGATTTGCCCCATTTGTGTGCGCTCCATCGGCGGGGCATCGGCATCGGGATGAATCAAACGCACCACTTCATCATCAAGGCGTGCTTCTGCCCCGCCCATAATCCTGGCGATGCCCCAATCCATGACATAAACTTCGTGATAGGGGCCAACCATGATATTTGCAGGCTTGAGATCGCGGTGAATCACCCCTTTGATATGCGCAAAATTGAGGGCATCACAAACCTTGAGAAAATGCCGAAGCAGGGTGTCTTGGCTGAGCTGGGCCTGATTGTTTACCGTGGGCATTTGTCCTGCTTGGTATAGCTCTCGCGCTTCGCTGATCAGTTCTTTGAGGGTTTTGCCTTGAATCAGTTTCATGGAATAGGCAATTTGGCCGTCGGGGCTGACTTCGAGGTTGTAGACAGGGATGATGGCCGGGTGGTCGAGCTGGGCCGTTATTTGCGCTTCAGCAAAAAAACGGCTCAAGACCTGCTGACTGACAGCCATATGGGGCAGAATTTTTTTATAGGCCACCTTGCGGCGCAAATGGACGTCTTGGGCCAATAAGACTTCTCCCATGGCCCCTTTGCCAACGGATCCCATAAAGGCGTAACGTTCGGGTGCTGGCGGCAAAAGGGGGGAAGTTGCATCTTCCAATTGAGCGGGAAGCAGGTCTTCCAATTGGGTCAATTCAATCCAGTCGTCAGCGGGTGGGAGATCACTTTCCACGTTTGGCTTTTTCCTTTGCAGGCGTGGCGCAAGGGCAATACTTTGGTTGCGCACAGGGGGAATTTGGGCTCATTCTAACACAGCTGTGTGACTTCTACCAGAATGGCTGTAAATGCCATCCCAAGCCAGCTGCTGACTTTCTGCCAGGGCGCAGAATTCACCCGTGGCTTTCATGACCACCCCCAAAACCGGCTCATGGCCCACCATGGAATGCCACGAAAAACTCGGGGCACGAATGCCCACCTGTTGGGCTGAGATTTCGATCGGGGCACTCAAAAGTGGCGTTGGCGACAGCAATCGTGTGATTGCCAACGCAATCAGATTTTGTCCGCAAACATGGCTTAAAAAGGGCAGATTCCGAGAGGCCCGCAGATTGGCTTCAAGGACCAAAACCTGCCCCTCTAAACTTAAAAACTGGAGATTAAACAGTCCGCTGATTTCAAACGCATGGACCAAGCGAGTGGCCAGATCAAGGGCCTGAGAGCGCTCTGTCTCAGACAACTGCAGGGCAGGAAAAAGATGGTGAGAATCCCCCGAATGAATGCCCGCATTTTCAACATTTTCAGAAAAGAGGTAATACTCCAATTGGCCAGAGCGCGCAATGCCATCGATTTCAAACTCGCGCGCTTCAGGCAAAAAACGGTTCAACAGGGCCCCATTTAAATCGATCAATCGTGACTCAAAGTGGGATTTTAAGGCCTCGGGATCAGCGATTACAGCCATGCCGCTCCCGCCGAGCACACAGGCTGACCGAAAAATCAGGGGATAGCCCACTTTTTCTCCAAACGCCAGAGCCGAAGCCAAGTTATCCGCCCGAGACCAGGGAGGCTGCGGCAGAGAGAGCTGATCCAAGGCCAAGGCAAAACTGAGACGGTTTTCTGCTCTGCGAATCTGGCCCAGAGGGGTGCCCCAAAAGGGCCAATGTTGCGGCAATACAGCGAGCAGATTCTGAGGCACCTGCCCCCCCAACGATGCCAGTATGCCCACGGGCCGAAGCGCCGCCACGACCGCATTGATACTCTCTGGTAACAAGGGCTCAAAAATCAGGGCATCTGCCAGATCATAATCGCTGCTTAGGGTTTCGGGATTGGCATTTAACATGGCCACACGGTAACCCGCTGCTTGCAGGGCTTGAACCCCGCTAACACAGCAAAAATCAAATTCGACCGAACTGCCAATGCCATAGGGCCCCGAGCCCAACACCAGCACCCAGGGGCCAGCACCAAAGTGAAATTCAGCAAAGGGGGACAAATACAAATAAGGGCTACAGGCGGGAAACTCCCCGGCCAGGCTATCGATCTGCCTCAGGCCCCAACTGCAAAAGTGGGGCCATTTAAACGTCGGGTAAAATTGGTGACTCATGGCTTCAAATTGACATAAGAACCAGCTCGAAATCCCCGTCAGGGCCTGGATTTCTTCCAGTTTTAGACCCTGTTGAAAGGCTGCAAAGAGAGCCCTCATGCGCTGATCGCTGGGCTGGGCCAGCTCCTCACGCAGACGATTCATGGGCCAATTGGCCGGATAACTGAGCTGTGAGCCTTGGGTCATGGCCCAAGCTTTGGCAAAGGCGGTTGAAAAGTCCTCAGCGATGCCCATGCTTTCGCCGATCGATTTCATTTCTGGGCCCAATCGGCGAGAAGCCCCTGGAAAGTTTTCAAATTGCCAGCGGGGGGCTTTGACCACCACATAGTCCAAGGCGGGTTCAAAAAAACAGCTGGTCAGACCCGTCAGGGGATTGACGATTTCGGGCAATAATTATCCTAACGCCAAACGGGCCGCAACATAGGCTATCGGGTAGCCTGTGGCTTTGCTTGCCAGCGCTGAACTGCGGCTGAGGCGGGGATTGAGTTCGATTACGCGAAATGCCCCAGTCTCAGGCTGCCAGGCAAACTGGACATTGCACTCCCCAATCAGTTCCAAGGCCTTGACCAAGCCGAGGGCTGCTGCCCGCAAGGCAAAATACTGGTCATTGCTGAGGGTCATCGGTGGGGCCACCACATAGCTGTCTCCTGTGTGGATACCCATCGGATCAATATTTTCAAGGGCACAGACCACCAAACTGTTGCCCATGGCATCCCGCATGACCTCAAATTCAATTTCCTGCCAATGAGAGAGATCTTCTTCGAGCAAACAGGGGGATTTCAGCAAATGTGGCTCCCAATCGGCCCAAAAAGTAGCCAGATCTGGATAGAAGCGGGCTCCCTGCCCCCCCAGTGCAAAACTGCGGCGGTGCAGCAGGGGAAAGTTCAACCCAAGTAAATCTTCCCAACATGAACCCGCAGGCAGCAAATGGGCAAAGGGGGTGGGCAAAGCCAGTGATTGACACAATTGCAAAAATGCCTGCCGGTCTTCACAGCGGCGAACCGTGGTCAGAGAGGTTCCCAATACGGGTAAGTCCAGATCAGACTGTTCCAGGGTCAAGGCCAAATTCAGGGCACTCTGGCCGCCAAATCCCGCCAACAGGCCGATGGGCCTTTCTGCTGCGACAATGGTTTCGAGCGACGCCAGCGTCAGCGGCAGGACAAAGACCCGATCGGCAAAACAGGGCAGGGTCTGGGCACTGGCCAAATTGGGATTGAGTAATAGGGTACGAAAACCGCGATCTTTGAGGGCTTTGAGAGCCTGTGCGCCGGCATAGTCAAATTCCCCAGCCTGGCCAATCTGAATGGGCCCAGATCCCAAGACCAGAATCGGTATGGCTTCAGGCATTGAAGACCTCTTCCAGAAAGTTTTTTAAGATATATCCACTGTCTTGGGGGCCGGGGTGCCCTTCTGGGTGAAATTGCACGCCCCGCCAAGGAAAGTGGCGGTGCATCAGCCCGGCACGGCTGCCATCATGAAGATGTCTGAAGCTCACGCGCCAATCTGGGGGCAGGCTGTTGGCTTGAATGGCATAACCATGATTCATGGCCGTGATAGACGATCGGCCCGTCGTCAGATCCAAACAGGGGTGATTGGCCCCCCGGTGGCCGTAAGGCAGTCGATACGTCTGTGCCCCGGCTGCCAGGGCCAATAATTGGGCCCCCAGGCAGATGCCCAGAACGGGAAGGGTGGGCCGGAGTCCTCTTTTGAGGATATCCACGGTGGCTTGGCATTGGCGGGGGTCCCCCGGTCCATTTGAAAGCAGCACCCCATGATGGGGCAGCGCTGTCCAATCAAAATCCCAGGGCACCTGCCACACACTCAAACCCGCTTCCCGTAGCCAATGCAACAAACACAACTTGCTGCCACAATCGACCAGCACCACCGTTTTTTCTCCGCCCCTGTGAAAAATCGGGGCAGATACACTTACCGCCCGAGGATGGGGGGCTTCGGCTGGAGCCATCTCTGCTCCCGGTTGACTGATGATCTGGGCCAGGCCGGGCACTTTGGCTTGGGCCCATGCCAACGCCAGGCTACGCGTATCCACCCCTGTCAGGGCTGGGATCTGCGCCGCCATCAGCAGGCTGGCCAGGGTCGATTGGCCAGGGTGCAGAGGGGGGGGAGAATAATTGCGCAGAATCAGCCCTGCCACCTGAATTGTGCTTGATTGCATCTGGCTCTGTTCGGGCCAATAATTGCCCACCATGGCAGAGGTAAAGACCACCAACTGGCCCTGGTATGAGGGATCACTCAGGGTTTCGAGATAACCTGTCAACCCTGTATAAATGACCAACTCTGCACAGATATTGCCCGGATAGCCCAATGTGTGGCCGACAAAGTGGCCAAAAGGGGTCTGCAGATGGGGCGAAGAATGGACAGGTGTTTTCATGAATCTTGCTCTGTCTTCATTTTATCTGCCCCATTTAAACTGTTTCCTGATCAAGATCAATTTCAAACAAGAGGTCCATCAAAGATAATAGATGTAAATTATTTCATGCTTATAACAGCAGATTTTGAGCGAGCCTGCAATATGGGCCAAAAGATCTGGGAAATGGGGGAATTCGAAAACATGCTTGCAGAAGTCCGTCTTCTTCAGCGTTCAGATCTTGCGCAATTGCTGCACTCCTTGCAGGCGGCCGGTTATCTGACTGTGGGACCCGTGGTTCGGGACCAAGCCATTGTCTATGATCAGCTGGCAACTTTGGCTGACTTGCCCCAGGGCTTTGGAGACAGTCAGGAGCCGGGCACTTATCGCCTGCGTATGCGCACAGACTTGGCCCTGTTTGGCTATACCGTGGGCCCCCAATCTTGGAAAAAATACCTCTATCCACCTCGGCAATTGTTGATGAAAGCCGAAAAAACAGCAAAAGGCCTGAAGATTCAAGCCCCAGAAGAAGTGATTCCCAAATATGCCCTCATTGGCGTGCGGGGCTGTGAACTCAGCGCGATTCAGATTCAAGACCGGGTCTTTCTGGATGGCCCCTACAGTGATCCTTTTTACCGCCAGCGCAGGGAACAGGTCTTTATTCTGGCTGTCAATTGCACCGAGCCCGGTCAAACCTGCTTTTGTGCCTCGATGCAAACAGGGCCTGCCGCTGGCCCTGGCTATGATCTGGCTCTGACAGAGATCCTCGAATCTCAGGAGCCCGTCTATCTGGCGCGGGCGGGTACAGCCTGGGGAGAGGCTTTGCTGCAGTCACTGACCACTGTACCTGCTGCGGCGGAACAGCTCCAACATGAATCTGATCTGTGGTCACAGGCTTGCCAGAAAATGGGACGCAACCTGGATCCAGAGCGGGCCCGCCAGGTTTTGCAACAGCAGTACGACAGCCCTTACTGGCAAGAGCTGGGAGAGCGCTGTTTGAGTTGCGGCAATTGTACTTTGGTTTGCCCGACCTGCTTCTGCTCAGGGGTACAGGAGGTCACCGATCTCACCGGCAGCAGCAGCGAACGCTGGCGGGAGTGGGATTCCTGTTTTTCTTTGAATTTTACCTATACCGCTGGTCGGGCCATTCGACAGAGTACGGGTTCCCGGTATCGCCAGTGGCTGAGCCACAAGCTCTCCAGTTGGTATGAGCAATTTGACAGTGCCGGCTGCGTCGGCTGTGGCCGTTGTATCACTTGGTGTCCGGTGGGCATTGATCTCACCGCAGAAATCCAGCATTTAAACGATATTCAAGCAAAAAAAGAGGGTGAAGTGGATGGAAATTAAAGAAGACGCAATACGCAAACAACGGCATTTTAAAGATTTGCCAGCCAAATACCTGCAGGCCCTGATACGCTGTGCTCAGGTGCAGCATTTTGACCCCGACACCCCTATTTTTAAGTTGGGTGGGCCAGCTGAGGCCTTTTATTTGATCCAATCGGGCTCAGTGGCAATTGAAATGTTTTCTTCCCAGCGGGGAACGGTGCGGATTCAGACCTTACATGAAGGGGATTTGCTCGGTTGGTCCTGGTTATACCCCCCGTATAAATGGCATTTTGACGCACATACTTTGGAAGATTGTCAAATTCTGGTCTTTGACGCTAAAGCCTTTTTGGACCAATGTGAAGAGGATCATGAGATGGGCTATCAAATGCAACAGCGTTTTGGCCGGATCATGGTTGAGCGGCTGCAGGCCACCCGTTTACAATTATTGGACCTCTACGGCGCCCAGCCATGAACATGCCGCTTTTGCCAAAAGTCTGTCAGGTCCAGGCATTGAACTGGGAAAATACCCAGACCTTTACGCTCAGCCTAAGCAGCCCGACAGCAGAAGCGGCAGACTTTGCCTTTAGACCCGGCCAGTTTAATATGCTCTACGTTTTTGGGGTGGGAGAAGTGCCTATTTCCCTGTCGGGCTCACCCCAAAAGCAAACAGAGGGGGTTCACACCATTCGCAAAGTGGGCTCCGTCACTGCCGCGCTGGCAGATTTAAAACCCGGACAGGAACTGGGTTGGCGGGGCCCCTATGGATCAGCCTGGCCCTTACACAAAGCCGCTGGAAAAGATCTGCTGATTGTGGCTGGGGGCCTGGGTTTGGCCCCCGTACGCCCAGTCATTTATGCCGTTTTGGCCCAGCGAGAACGCTATCGCCGGGTCATTTTGCTCTGTGGGGCACGGCAGGAGTCAGAATTGCTCTTTACGCAGGAACTCCTGGCTTGGCAGGCAGCCGGTGAGCTCGAAATACAGATCACCCTCGACCAGGCCGGGCAAACATGGAATGGCCCGGTCGGTGTGGTGACCACCTTGATCCAACGCTTGGAATTGGACCCCTCCCACACCCTGGCCCTGGTTTGTGGCCCCGAGATCATGATGCGTTTCAGTGCCCAAGAACTTCTGCACAAAGGGCTAAAGTCTGAGCAGATTTATCTCTCCCTGGAGCGCAATATGCAATGTGCCGTGGGTTTTTGTGGCCATTGCCAATACGGCCCCCATTTTATCTGCAAAGACGGCCCTGTCTTTCGCCTCGATCGGGTGCAGCGACTGTTGGAAACGAAGGAGGTCTAAACATGAAACCCAAACTCGCCGTCTGGAAATTTGCCTCCTGTGATGGCTGTCAGCTGAGTTTGCTGGATTGTGAAGACGAATTGCTACAAGTGGCTGATGCCTTAGAAATCGCCCATTTTCCAGAGGCCAGCCGGGCTGTGGTGGCGGGGCCTTACGATCTCTCCCTGGTAGAAGGATCGATTACCACCCCCCACGATCTTGAGCGCATTCAGGCCATTCGCGCCCAATCTCAGGTACTGATCAGCATTGGGGCCTGTGCCACCGCCGGGGGGATTCAAGCCCTGCGCAATTTTCAGGATGTCGAAGAGTTTCTGCGGGTGGTCTACGCCCGGCCCGAATACATTCAAACCCTCAGCCATTCAACGGCCATTGCCGAACACGTCAAAGTGGATTTTGAACTGCGGGGCTGCCCCATTAACAAAAACCAATTGCTGGAGTTGGTCAATGCCTTTCTCAACCGGCGGCGCCCGCATTTGCCGACAGAAAGTGTCTGCCATGAATGTAAACTCAGAGGTACGATCTGTGTTATGGTCGCCCACGGCACCCCCTGTTTGGGCCCCGTCACCCAGGCCGGGTGTGGTGCGATTTGCCCGGCGTTTCACCGGGGCTGTTATGGCTGTTTTGGGCCTTCGGATTCTCCCCATCCGGCCTCACTGAGCCAGCAGTTGAAACACTTGGGGGTCAGCGAAGGAGAATTGCTCCGTTTATACCGGGGCTTTAACAGCGATGCCCCCGCCTTTCGAAAGGAGAGTCTGTCTCATGAGTGAAAGCAAACGCCGGGTAATCTCGGTGGACTATCTGGCCCGCGTTGAAGGGGAAGGGGCCCTGTATATTCAATTAAACGGCACAGAACTGGAGGCGGTGGAGTTAAAGATCTTTGAGCCTCCGCGTTTTTTTGAGGCCTTTTTAAGGGGCCGCGATTACCGCGAGGCCCCAGATATTACTTCGCGGATTTGTGGCATTTGTCCGATTGCCTATCAAATGGGGGCGGTACAGGCCATGGAGGCCATTCTGGGCCTGCAGGTCAGTGAACCCCTGCGCCAATTGCGCCGCTTGATCTACTGCGGCGAATGGATAGAAAGCCATGTTTTGCATATTTACATGTTACACGCCCCAGATTTTCTCGGTTTTCCCGACGCTGTGGCCCTGGCCAAAGTGGCCCCAGAAGCCGTCAAACGTGGTCTGCGCCTCAAAAAAATTGGCAATACCCTCATGACCCTTTTGGGCGGGCGGGAAATTCACCCGATCAATTTAAAGGTGGGGGGCTTTTACCGCTTGCCAGAAAAAAGGGAGCTGCTTGCCTTGGTGCCCGAACTGGAATGGGCCCTGGACGCCGCTTATACCACGCTGGAATGGGTGGCGGGCTTTGACTTTCCGGACTTTGAGCGCGAATACGAATACGTGGCCCTCAAACACCCCATGGAATACGCCATTCACGAAGGTCGGCTGGTATCCAATCGGGGCTTGGATATCCCTGTGGCTGAATATGAGGCCCATTTTGAAGAAGAACATGTCATGCGTTCCACCGCCCTGCATTCTGTGCGCACAGGCCATGGTGCTTATTTTGTCGGACCCATGGCCAGGTATAACCTGAATTTTGACCAGCTCAGCCCTGGCGTGAAGGCCGCTGCTGAGCGGGTGGGCATTGCCGGTAGCTGTCACAATCCCTTTAAAAGTATTCTGGTGCGCAGCTTGGAGACGATCTTTGCCCTAGAAGAATCCCTGCGCCTGATTCAGGCCTACCAAAAGCCCGAAGCGGCATATCTCAGTGCGCCGCTCAAGGCCGGTGTGGGCCATGGTTGCACCGAAGCCCCACGGGGGATTTGTTATCACCGCTACACCATCGACGTGCAGGGGAACATTCTCAACGCCAAAATTGTGCCCCCCACCTCCCAAAACCAAAAGACGATTGAAGCCGATTTGCGCCATTTACTGCCACTTTATCTGGACAAGCCCGATCAAGAATTGCAATACCTCTGCGAACAGGCCATTCGCAATTATGATCCCTGTATTTCTTGCTCTACTCACTTCCTCAAATTGGAGGTGGCCCGTCAATGATCGTTGGGGTTCCCAGTGAAAACCAGGCGATTGAACGGCGGGTTCCGCTGCTGCCAGCTGAGGTCAAAAAACTCGCTGCTCTGGGCCTCAAGGTGCAGGTTGAAGCCGGGCTGGCCGCTCCGCTGGCGATTCCCGATAGCGATTACACAAGCGCTGGGGCCGAGGTGCGGGCCTGCAAATCTGCGCTTTTGGCCGAAGCAGATATTCTCCTGCGTTTGAATGTGCCTTGCCCAGAAGAGCTATCACAGGTCTCTCCCCGGGCTTTGCATATCAGCTACTTGGCTCCATTTCAGAGCCAAGAATTGCTCCAGATCTGCCTGAAAAAACACATTTCAGCCTTGAGCATGGAGTTGATTCCCCGCATCACCCGGTGTCAAGCGATGGACGCCCTGACATCCCAGGCCAGTTTGGCGGGTTATGTGGCTGTTTTGCTGGCGGCACAGTATTTGCCCAGGGTTTTTCCTATGATGTCGACCCCCGCAGGCACCTTGCAAGCGGCCAGGGTCTTGGTGATTGGGGCCGGTGTGGCGGGATTACAGGCCATAGCCACTGCCCGCCGACTGGGTGCTCGGGTGGAGGCCTGTGATTTGCGGCCCGAAGCGACAGAACAGATTCAATCCCTGGGGGCCCGCGCGCTCAAATTAAATCTTGTCCCTTCCCAGGCCAATGCCGAAGGCTATCTCACTCAAATCAGCGAGGGCCAGCTTCAACAACAACAGCAAGGCTTGGCAGAGGTACTCGGTCACATGGATGTGGTGATTACCACCGCGCAGGTATTTGGCAAAAAAGCCCCGTTGATCCTAACAGATTCCCTGCTCGATGCCCTCAAACCAGGCTCGGTTGTGGTCGATGGAGCTGTAGACAGTGGCGGCAATGTGGCTGGCATTCAGGCCAATCAGGTGATTGTTCGACAAGGGGTGACGCTGGTTGGATTTCGCAATCTGCCGGGCCGTGTGCCCCGCGATGCCAGCCAAATGTATTCCGCCAACCTCTATTATTTGCTCAAAGAACTCTGGGATGCCGAGAAAAAAGACCTCATTCTGGACCGTTCCAATGCCCTGGTCAATGCCGCTCTGGTCACCTGTCAGGGTGAGGTCTGTCAGGCCACAATTAAGCAATATTGGCAAGGGAGGCTCGCTTAATGGATCTGCTGATGATCCTGATGTTATCTGCTTTTCTGGGCTTTGAGCTGATCGCCCGCGTGCCCTCGAAATTACATACCCCCTTGATGTCGGGCTCCAACGCCATTTCTGGGATCACCGTGGTAGGGGCCATTTTGGCCACGGGAGCAGGGGAGTCGCTTTGGAGCAATGTGCTGGGAACCTTTGCGCTGATCTTTGCCACCATCAATGTGGTGGGGGGTTATCTCGTGACCGACCGCATGTTAAAAATGTTTGAAAAAAAACCAGGGGCTCATCAAGAACCCCAAGGACCCCAGCCATGAATCACACCCTTCTCAGTCCCGAAAGCCTGAGCCAGACCCGCGAATTTTTGTATATTCTGGCTGCCCTGGCCTTTGTCTTTGGGATCAAATTTTTGGGCCGGCAAAGCAGTGCCCGATTGGGCAACTTGCTCTCGTCAGCCGGAATGTTGGTGGCGGTGATTGCCACGCTCTTTGGGGTGGGGCTGAGTTTTCACTGGGTCTTGGTAGGATTGTTGATTGGCAGCGCAATTGGCATTGTTTTGGCCCTGCGGGTACCCATGACAGGGATGCCCGAAATGGTGGCCCTGTTTAATGGTTTTGGCGGTCTGGCTTCGGTGCTGGTGGCCCTGGCAGAAACCCTGATTCGCCCCTCTTTGACCCTGCTCTCAGGCAGTGCCACCTATCTTTCTATCCTGATTGGAGGCCTGACCTTTAGTGGTAGCGTGATTGCCTGGGGCAAACTCTCAGAAAAAATCAGTGGCAAACCCCTGCGCTTTGCAGGGCAGCGCCCCCTCAATTTGCTGCTATTGCTCTTGAGCCTGGGCCTGGGTCTGGTCTATCTTGCCCTCCCGAGCCCGCCTGTGGCCCTTTTATTGCTGGGGGTGGCACTGGCTCTGCTGCTGGGAGTGATGGGGGTGATGCCCATTGGTGGGGGAGATATGCCCGTGGTGATCTCGCTGCTCAATGCCCTTTCGGGTCTGGCCGCCTGTGCCGTGGGATTTGTTTTGCTAAACAAGGTCCTCATTGTGACGGGTTGTTTGGTGGGTGCCAGCGGTTTGATTCTGACCGAGATCATGTGTAAATCCATGAACCGCAGCCTGAGCCAGGTGCTCTTTGGCCAATTTGGCGGCGCTGTCATAGCAGCCAGAGCCAAAGGCCCCGCCCTGAAGGCAAAGTCTGTGAGTGCTGAAGAGGCCTTTTACCTGCTCGAAAGTGCCGAAAGTGTGATGTTTATTCCCGGTTACGGCATGGCTGTGGCCCAGGCGCAACATACGGTTCATGAATTGGCTGAACTGCTGCACAAGCGCGGCTGTGAGGTCTCTTATGCCGTGCATCCCGTTGCAGGCCGCATGCCCGGCCACATGAACGTCTTATTGGCGGAGGCCAATGTGCCTTACGAACAATTGTTGGAACTCGAAGAGGCCAATGCCAAGCTGGAGCGCGTGGATGTCTGTCTGGTGATTGGCGCCAATGATATCGTCAACCCCGACGCCCGCACCGACCCCCAGAGCCCGATCGCGGGCATGCCGATTCTCAACGCCGACCAAGCCCGCACCGTGATCATTCTCAAGCGTTCGATGGGACAGGGCTTTGCGGGAATCGACAACCCGCTCTTTTTTCTCAGCAACAGCCGAATGCTCTTTGGCGATGCGCGAGAATCGCTGCAAACCCTGATTCGGGAGTTTAAAACATGTTAAAACCCCTTTTGTTGATCGGTGTGGGCAATCCCTTTCGCAGGGATGATGGCCTGGGACCTGCGGTCTTGGCGGCTTTGAAGCCGACGGCCCCCGAAGGGGTTATCTTCTCTGCCCAAAGTGGCGAAGGCAGTACCTTAATGGCCGCTTGGCAGGGGTATGATCAGGTACTCTTGGTCGATGCGGTCTGCTCCGGCGCGCCCGCGGGTACCTTACATGTACTCGACGCCATGCAGGGGCCCATTCCCAGCCGTTTTTTTCACTATTCAACCCACGCCTTTAGTGTGGCCGAGGCCATTGAAATGGCCCGGGCTTTGGGTGAATTGCCCCGGCAATTGACCCTTTTGGGCATTGAAGGAGCAGATTTTGGCGCAGGCCAGGGTTTTTCTCCAGCCGTGCAAGCTGCCTGGCCAGAATTATTGCGACAGATTCAATCACAGATCGCTCAAGGAGATCAAAGAGATGCATGAATTTTCACTTTTGGCGAATTTGCTCAGAAAAATCGAAGACACGGCCCGTCGGGAAAATGCCAGTAAGGTTGTCAAAGTCTCTGTCAAAATCGGGGCCTTGGCACATATTTCAGGCTCCCATTTTCGCGAGCACTTCGAACACGCTGTGCGCGGCACCATTTCAGAAGGGGCCCATCTCGAAATTACCGAAGACAGTAATCCCCATGCGCCGGACGCCCAGTCGATTTTGTTGCTCGAGATTGAAGTCGAAGACGAAGTTTAAATTCAGGAGAAAAAACCATGGTTGGATTGATTAAAACGTTTTCTGAAATTGGGATTGGAGATATTGAAGAAGTCGGGGGCAAAAATGCCTCACTGGGTGAGATGTATCAACATTTGGGCAGCGAGGGCATTCGTGTGCCCGATGGGTTTGCCACTACGTCTGCCGCCTATTGGCATTTTTTAAAGCAGAATCAGCTCGAAGACAAACTGCAAAGTGTATTGGCAAGTTTGGATCGCGTTGAATTTAGCAATTTACATGCCGTGGGCACGTTGGCCCGCTCCTTGTTGCTACATGCGGATCTGCCTGAGGATCTTAAAGTCGCCATCCGCGAGGCCTATGCCCAGCTCAAAATCACTGAAGGTGGTGGCTCACTCGAAGTGGCGGTGCGCTCCTCGGCCACAGCCGAAGATCTGCCCGAAGCCAGTTTTGCGGGCCAGCAGGAATCGTATTTGAATATCCGCAATGAGCAGGAGCTATTTGAGGCCTGTTTAAACTGCTATGCCTCACTTTTTACCGACCGGGCGATCAAATACCGCGAAGACAATGGTTTTGAGCATATGAAGGTGGCCCTCTCACTGGGGGTGCAAAAAATGGTGCGCTCAGACAAGGCTTCTGCAGGGGTCTGTTTTACCCTGGACCCAGAAACGGGTTTTGAAAATATTATTCTGATCACCGGCTCTTGGGGGCTCGGGGAAAATGTCGTGCAGGGAAATGTCAATCCCGATGAATTTTATGTCTTTAAACCCACCCTCAAACAGGGCAAATTCCCCCTGATCAGCAAAAAATTGGGGTCCAAGGGCCTGACCTTGGTCTATGCCGAAGACGCTCCCCATGCCCACCGCCACAGCATTGGTGTCAGCCATACCATCGTCAATCTCACGACCCCAGTCCATTTACAAAACAAATGGGTGCTCAGCAGCGAAGAAGTCATTCAATTGGCCCAGTGGTGCCAAAAAATTGAAGATCATTACCAAAAACCGATGGACATTGAATGGGCCAAAGATGGCCTGACGGGTGAATTGTTTATTGTGCAGGCCAGGCCCGAAACCGTTCACAGCGGACACCGGCAGGCCTATCGCTATCACAGTTATACCCTTAAAAGCAAAAGCCCCGTCTTGGTCACCGGCAAAAATATTGGCGACCGGATTGCGGCAGGTCGCGCGCGGGTGCTCAAATCCCCCGATGAAATCGACAAAATTCAGGCAGGGGACGTGCTGGTTACCGAAATCACCAACCCCGACTGGGATCCCATTCTGAAAAAGGTCGCAGCGATTGTGACCGACAAAGGCGGGCGGACCAGTCATGCGGCGATTGTAGCTCGCGAAACGGGGGCCGTGGCCGTGGTGGGCACGGGCAACGCCACCCAAAAAATTCGAGATGGTCAGACGGTGACCGTCTCCTGCATTGATGGCACAATTGGACAGGTCTACGAAGGCCAATTGGATTGGGAAGAACAGGTAATCGACACCGCCGGGGTGCAATTGCCTGAACACACAGATGTGATGTTGATTCTGGCAGACCCCGAACAGGCCTTTAAATTGGCTTTTTTGCCCAATCGCGGCGTGGGGCTGATGCGTCTGGAATTTGTGATTAACAACAGCATCCAGATTCACCCCATGGCACTGGTCAATTACCCCAATCTGGCTGATGCCGAGGTCAAGGCACACATTGAGCGATTGACTGCCGATTACCCCAATAAAAGTGCCTATTTTGTCGAAAAACTTTCAGAGGCCGTGGCCACGATTGCCGCCGCCTTTTATCCCCACGATGTGATTGTGCGCATGAGCGATTTTAAATCCAATGAATACGCCAATTTAATTGGTGGTAGGGAGTTTGAGCCCCACGAAGAAAACCCGATGATTGGCTTTCGCGGTGCCTCGCGCTATTATCATCCCCGCTACCGGGCCGGGTTTGCCTTGGAGTGTGAGGCCATGAAACGGGTCCGAGAAGAAATGGGCTTGACCAATGTCAAGCTGATGATTCCCTTCTGCCGCACCCTGGAAGAGGGCCGCCGGGTGCTCTTGACCATGGAGGCCTGTGGCCTGAAGCGCGGTGTAAACGGCTTGGAAGTTTATGTGATGTGTGAAATACCCAGCAATGTGATACTGGCAGAGGAATTTGCAGAGATCTTTGATGGTTTTTCGATTGGTTCCAATGACCTGACCCAGCTCACCCTGGGCGTGGACCGCGATTCAGAAATCATGATGGATTCTTTTTCGGAATTGAATCCAGCGGTGACCAAAATGATTTCTCAGGCCATTGCCACAGCGAATCAAAAAGGGACTAAAATTGGCTTATGTGGGCAAGCCCCCAGTGACCACCCGGACTTTGCCGCCTTTTTGGTCAGAGCAGGGATCAACAGCATTTCGTTTAATCCCGATGCGCTCTTAAAAGGCATTATCAATATCTGCAAGGCTGAAGAAGAATGCAAACAAGCGCGCTCCGGATCTGCGTCCAGGGAAGTGTCCAAGGGGTAGGCTTTCGGCCCTTTGTCTACAATCTGGCCCAACGTCTGGGCCTGGCGGGTTATGTTCTCAATTCTCCGCAAGGGGTGGAAATTGTGGCAGAAGGACCTGACCAGGCCCTCGAAAACCTGTTAAGAGGCCTCAGGCAGGAAAAACCGGCGCTGGTGACTTACAGCCTGTTTGAGTCTGAGGCCCTGCCGGCGTTGGGGCTGGGGCCCTTTGAAATTCGCCCCAGCTCTCAAACAGGCAGCAGTCAGGCGGTGATTCTGCCTGATCTGGCCACCTGTGAGGCCTGTCGGGAGGAGATCTTTGCGCCAGGCAATCGGCGGGAGGGCTATCCTTTTACCAATTGCACCCATTGTGGCCCCCGTTATTCGATTATTGCGGGCCTGCCTTATGACCGCCCCCTGACCAGCATGAAAGGCTTTAAGATGTGTGAGGCCTGCCAAGCTGAATACTGCAATCCCGGTGATCGGCGCTTTCACGCCCAGCCCAACGCCTGCCCCGATTGTGGACCGGAATTGGCATTTCTGAAATCGGGGGCTGTTTTGCCTGAACCCTCAGCACTCAGGGGCCGAGCCGCTCTGCAGGCCGCCATAGAATGCCTGCAACAGGGCCACATTCTGGCTTTAAAAGGATTGGGAGGCTACCAACTGCTCTGTGATGCCCGCAACGCGCGTGCCGTGGCCCAATTGCGCTTGCGCAAAAACCGGCCAGACAAACCCCTGGCCGTGATGATGGCAAACCTAGACCTGATCCGGCAAACCTGCGTTGTTTCTGAGGCGGAGGCAGCCATGTTGTCTTCCCCCATGGCCCCGATTGTGTTGCTGCGCCGCCACAGCAGCCCTGACCCGCTTGCTCCTGACCCGCTTGCTCCTGGCGTGGCGGGCCCAGACAATCCCCTGCTGGGAATCATGTTACCCACCACACCTTTGCATCATCTGCTGCTCAGGGCCTTAGCGGCCCCTTTGGTGGCCACCAGTGGCAATCTCTCCCAAGAGCCCCTGGCCTGGCAAGATCAAGACGCTCTAGTTCGGCTGGGGGGCATTGCTGATGCCTTTTTGTTTCACAACCGCCCGATTCTCAGGCCCGCCGATGATTCTGTGTTGCGCTTTTTTGGCGAAAGCCCCGTTTTGTTGCGCCGGGCGCGGGGCTTTGCGCCACTGCCCCTGCCATTGCCGATCAGTCCCCAAGCAGATTATCTGGCGCTGGGGGCGCATCTCAAAAACACCGTGGCTTTTGCCCAGGCCCAAAGGGCCCAGGCCATTCTCAGCCCCCATTTGGGGGATTTGGACAGCCCTTTGAGCGCGGCCCTCTTGAGGGATTATCTACATTGCAGCCAAAAAATGTATACGCTCAGGCCCCAGGCTGTGGCCCGGGATTTACATCCCGACTATGTCTCCAGCACCCTCGCGACAGATTTTGGTGTGCCCGTGCTGCCTGTGCAACACCACTACGCCCATATTCTGGCCTGCATGGCTGAGCACCAATTGCAGGGCCCGGTGTTGGGTTTTGCCTGGGATGGCCTGGGCCTGGGGGACGACGGTTTGCTCTGGGGGGGCGAGGCCTTAGAAATCACTCCCAGCGGCTATCTGCGCCGGGCCACGTTTGCCCCTTGGCCCTTTGCCGGGGGCGAAAAAGCCCTGCGCAAACCAGCCTATCAGGCCCTGGGCTGGCTTTGGCACAGTCTGGAAGAAACCCTCTGGGAGCAAGAACTGCCTCCTTTGACTGCCCTCAGCCAAACAGAAAAAACACTCTTGCGTCAGGCCCTGGAGAAGAACCTGAACTGTGTTTTGACCTCCAGTGTGGGTCGCCTGTTTGATGCCCTGGCTTCGCTTTTGGACCTCTGCCATGTCAGCAGTTATGAGGCCCAGGCCGCCATGGCCCTGGAATTTTTGGCCGAGAAAGCCCTGCCAGATACCACAGCAGCCCCCCCCCCTTTGACGGAGTGGGGCATGAAACTTGAAAAACAGGGAGACTTGCTGCATTTTCCCAGCGGAGACTTGCTGCGACATCTGCTGACACTGCGCTCTGCAGGTTTGTCACAGGCAGCGATTGCCCTGCGCTTTCATCAGATCCTGGCGGCGGGCTTGGTGGAAAAAGCGGTGGCTGTGAAGATCAAACAGGTGGTGCTAACGGGGGGCTGTTTTCAAAACGCCCTGTTGCATCAACTCTGCCGATCCGGCTTAGAAAAAGCCGGTTTTCAGGTCTATTGGCCCCAAGCCCTGCCCCCCAATGACGGCGGTCTGGCCTTGGGCCAACTCTATGCGCTGCTGCGCGCCGAAAAAAAGGAGAGCCCATGTGTTTAGCTTTGCCCGGTGAAATTATCGAAATCCTCGACCCCGATGACCTTTTGCGCCCGGCCAAAGTGAGTTTTGGGGGTATTCTCAAACAGGTCAGTTTGGCCTATGTCCCCGAAGCCCAGCTCGGGGATTATGTGTTGGTCCACGTGGGTTTTGCGCTTTCAAAGCTGGATGCCGAAGTCGCTGAGCAAGTCCTGGCGGATTTGCAACGGGTGATGGAGATAGAAAGCGAGCTGGAAACATGAAATACCTCGACGAATACCGCGATCCCGCTGGGGTCAAAACCCTGGTTCGCCAAATTGCTGCAAGCGTGACCCGGCCCTGGACCCTGATGGAGGTCTGTGGCGGGCAAACCCATGCCATTGTCAAATACGGGCTCGACCAGCTCTTGCCCCCAGGGGTGGAACTCTTACACGGTCCGGGCTGCCCCGTTTGTGTAACCCCGCTTGAAATGCTCGATCAGGCCCACCGAATTGCTGCCATGCCTGAGGTGATCTTCTGCACCTTTGGGGACATGTTGCGGGTGCCGGGCAGCAAACAGGATCTGCGCAGTCTCAAAGCCCTGGGCGCAGATATCCGCATGGTCTATTCGCCTTTGGATGCCTTAACCCTGGCTCGCCAAAACCCAGCCCGACAGGTGGTCTTTTTTGCCGTGGGCTTTGAAACCACCGCTCCCGCCAATGCCATGGCGGTGTATCAGGCGGCCCGAGAAGGGCTGGCCAATTTTTCGCTGCTGGTCTCCCATGTGCTGGTGCCCCCGGCATTGGAGGCCCTTTTGCAATCTGAGGGCTGCCGGGTACAGGGATTTTTGGCTGCGGGCCATGTCTGCACAGTGATGGGGCTCCAAGCTTATGGCCCTTTGGCAGAGAAATACCAGGTGCCAATTGTCGTCACAGGCTTTGAACCCATCGATATCTTGCAGGGCATCTTGCTCTGCCTAGAACAGCTCGAAAGAGGCCAACACGCGGTCCTCAATGCCTATGCCCGCGTGGTCAAAAATACCGGCAATCCCACGGCCATGGCCATGATGGCCGAGGTTTTTGAAGTTGTGCCCCGGCAGTGGCGGGGCATGGGAGAGCTGCCCGCCAGCGGCCTGGGTCTGAGCCCCGCGTATCGGGGCTATGATGCCAGCCTGCGCTTTGGGCTGGAAACCCTCATGGTCCCAGAACCGGCAGAATGTATCAGCGGTGCCATTTTGCAAGGACTTAAAAAGCCGCCCGATTGCCCGGCTTTTGGCAAAAAATGTCACCCCGAGCAGCCCCTGGGGGCCACGATGGTGTCCAGTGAAGGGGCCTGCGCCGCCTATTACCAATTCAGGAGACATGCCCTGTGAGTGAATTTTCGTTTGATCTGAACTGCCCTTTGCCTCTGGACGCCAGCGAACGGGTGCTATTGGCCCACGGGGGCGGCGGCCGCCTGATGCAAAATTTACTCCAGAACCAGATCTTTCCGGCTTTTGCCAATCCCCTCTTGGCTCCCGCTCACGATGGGGCCGTGTTGCCTGTGTTAGGACAGCGGCTGGCTTTCAGCTGTGATTCTTATGTGGTGCAGCCGCTGTTTTTTGCTGGGGGAGATATTGGGCAATTGGCCGTTTACGGCACCGTCAACGATTTGGCCATGTGCGGGGCACTGCCCCTCTATTTGAGTGTCGGCCTGATCCTCGAAGAGGGCCTGGAAATGGGTATCTTAAAGCGGGTTCTCGCCAGTATGTCGCGTGCGGCCAAGTTGTGTGGGGTTCAATTGGTCACGGGAGACACCAAAGTGGTCGAAAAGGGCAAAGGTGATGGACTGTTTATTCACACCGCCGGAATTGGGCTGATACAGACCCCCCTGGAAATCACCCCCGCCTCTGTACAAGTCGGAGACGCCATTTTGATCAATGGGGACATTGCGTCCCATGGCATGGCGGTGATGGCCGAACGCGAAGGCCTGGCCTTCGAAGGGCCTGTTGCCAGCGATTGTGCCCCTTTACACACTTTGGTGCAAGACCTGCTCTCAGCCGGGCTCGAGCTCCACTGCCTGCGCGATCCCACCCGGGGCGGGGTGGCCAGTGTGCTCAACGAAATCGCCAACCAAGCCGAGGTTCAAATCGCGCTCCAGGCCGAAAACATCCCTGTGGCCCCCGCCGTGGCAAGTGCCTGTGAAATTTTGGGCTTTGATCCACTCTATGTTGCCAACGAAGGCAAATTGCTGTTGTTTTTGCCCCAGGCCCAGGCCGAGGCGGCGCTGAATCTCATGAGAGATCACCCATTGGGTTGGGCCGCGGCCCAAATAGGCAGCGTGCAAGCGGGCCCCCCCCAGGTTTTGCTCAAAAATGCCTATGGCACTTCTCGCTTGTTGGATTTGCTCAGTGGAGAACAATTGCCCCGGATTTGTTAAACTGATGAACCTGTTTCAAGCCCCCCAAGCAGGCAGACAAAAAGGTATATTTGTAAGAAATACCCCCCTCCCGAGGAATGATGACTGAACCCCGACCTGTGATCCGACCGATTCAACTCAGCGATCTCGCCGCCTATCGTGCCCTGCGTTTAGACGGGCTCTTGCGCTTTCCTGAGGCCTTTAGCTCAGATTATGCTGAGCAAAAAGACCTGCCCGACAGCTTTTGGCAAAAGCGGATAACATCCAGCTTGGCTGGACAAGATCAATGCCTGTATGTGGCCGAAACAGCCGAGGGAGTCTTGGTTGGCATGGCTGGACTGGTGCGGGGCGAATCGCGCAAAGAGCGCCACAATGCGCTCTTGGTGGGCGTCTATGTCCAACCTGAATATCAGGGGCAGGGGCTGGCACCTCTGTTGATTCAAGCCTGTCTGGACTGGGGCCAAAGCCAAGGCGTGGCCATCGTCAAATTGGGAGTAGGGGCTTACAATTCGTCTGCCATTCGGCTTTATCAGCGGCTGGGTTTTGAACAGTTTGGCAACGAGCCCATGGCTCTCAAGGTCAATGGGGAATACCTCGACGAATGGCAGATGGCCAAAAGAGTGTAAAGAACCGGTAACGGTTCAAATCGGGCCTATTCAACGCAGTTGCGGGTGGTGGTTCTTGAGCCACTTGACCGTGTCGTCGATGGTATCTTGGCCGTGGCGGTTCTGGAAACCCAGATCTTTGGCCGCATAACGCGAGCGCACATCCCAGTATTTGCCAGCCATTTCGACCACCACAGGGTCGGGCAGGGGGCTTTCATGGTTGCCTGGGAGTATTTTGCTCAGGCCACTGGCTGTGCGGGCAATGGTCAACGCCAAGGGGTGCGGCAATTGGGGGGGCACAGGACCAATTCCTGAGGCCTTTTCGACCATGCGAAAAAAACTGTCGATGCTGCAAGCCACCCCACTGAGATGGTAGACCGGCTGGGGGCTTTCATGTATCATGGCGCGAATCAAGGCTGCAGCCGCGTCTCTGATGTCGATAAAATGCATGCCCCCGCGAATTAAAAAAGGCAGGCGTTTGCGCATATAGCGAATAATGTGCCCGGTGGAGCGAAAGCGATGATCCCCTGGGCCCAGCAAGACTGGTGGACGAATAATGACCAATTCCACCCCCAATTCTTGGGCCAGTTTGCGCGCTTCGCGCTCGGCCTGCAATTTGGAGTCGTAATAGGGCCAGTCGCTGATCATGGGCTCACAATAGGGGGAATGTTCATCGGCCCATTCCTGTTTGCTGTTAAAGACCCCCACTGTGCCCGAAGTCGAGACAAAAACCAAGCGGCATTTTTTGCGCGCGGCCAATTTGACCATGTTTAACGTGCCTTGTACATTGGCCGCATACAGCACTTCGCTATCGCTGCGGCTGTGGCGCACCAGGGCTGCCAGATGAAAAATACCTGCCAAGCTGGGCAGGCTGTCTTGCCAACGTTCAAGATCATCGAGGCCCCCACAGACCACCTCTTCGGCTTGCAGGTCTTTTCCCCATTCGCGCTGTTCCCAACTCAAGGGGTCGCGGACCAGGGGGATAAATCCAGCCTCTGAGGCCGCCAATTGTTCTATCACATGGCGTCCGAGAAAGCCCGTGGCGCCCGTGATCAGGTATCGCGATGTCTGGCCCTGTTTCATGACGCTGTTTTCACACAATTCAGGGCTTCGTGCCAACCACAGGCCAGAGAAAAGGCCCGGATTTCTTCCCATTTTTCACCGGGCACCAGGCGTTGGGTGGCTTCATCGGGCACCATCAGGGCCCGTTCGCGCAACTCTCTGAGCACCTCTTCTGCCACTGGCAAGAAAATCTCAGGCACCGAAGCCACCAAGGTTTCTGCCTGCAGGGGCAAGTGCCCTTGTTGGCGGGCCAGGTCCATAATTTGGGTATAGTCGCGGGTCATGGGCTCAAACAGGGCTTTTAAGAGCCGCAAGAGCGGGAGATCTTCGCGGGGATTGCCGGGTGCAGGCGTTTTCCACTCGGGGCGGTAGGCATTTTCGTGGATATGCCGATCAAAAACGGGATGACCGGGCAAAAGTGCCAGCAAATCTGCGTAAAAATAGTGTTTCCAGTGATAGCGCATGGTGCGCTCAGTCAGCCAGTCAACATGTTGCACATCTTGCAGGGGGCTGCTGATCACCTGTCCTCCCCGGTCCAGGATGGCCTTTTGCAGCCATTCTAAATCGAGCCCTTCAACCGGGTGGTGTTGCAAAAAGGCCTGTAAATGTAAGGTCGAAACCGCCGTTTTGGCCTGCAATTCGCCCACAATCGAGCGGCTCAAGGCGTGAATATCTGTTTCGGGATTGAGTTCAAGCGGGGTGCCACAGCTTAAATGGATCTGCCCCAAGCGAATTTTTTGGGCCATCAGACGCCCGGTCCATCTGAGAAAGGTGCGCATTTTCATGCGCTCTTTGGGGCCCCCCTGCAATTCTTGCAAAAAAGGCCGGGCTTCGGGCACCAAGTCGTAACTAATGGCAATGGGCAAGAGGGTGCAATTTACGCCCGTTTGCTGCAAAGCCCGTAAGATTCCCCGTTTGGGGGCCAAAAATTGCCGTGAGCGGCTGCGGGTGCCTTCGACAAAAAATTCCAAGGTCTCATTTTGCGCCACCAAGGTTTCAATCCGCTGGGTCAATTCAGGATCTGCTTTGCCTGTGCCCCGGCGAATATAAAAGGCGTGGGTCTTTTGCAAAAACCAGCCCAAGAGCGGCAATTTACCAAAGTCACTGGCAGCGGCAATGCGTGGAATGGCAATATTCAATTCGGGATGGGCAAAAACCAAATATGAACAGAGCACAAAATCCATATAACTGCGGTGGCTGGGCACCAAAATCAGCAAGCTGTCTGCCGGTACCTGACTGAGGGCTCTTTCAAAGCCCTCCCGATCAAACGAAATGCGATCATTGCTGCGGCGCAAGCCCTTGCGCACCACATACGCAGCTGTGCGAATGGCCCAGTTGCCACGTGGCTGTTGCCTTGCCCAGGCCAGATCGCCTTTGGGGTGGCGGTGCTCGGCCCCCCCCAGCAGGGTTTCTGCAGGATTGGCGCGCATCAAATGGGTGTGAACCCCTTTGCAGACCCGTTCTATATACAGACGAGAATCAAAGCCTTGCAAGGCCATCGGGGTGGCGGATTCAAAGCGAAAGGTATTGTGGGTAAAATAAGGAAACGCGTCATTGAGATACTGAATTTTTTCGACGACCTTTTGAATTTGGCGCTTTTGCCGGGTCTTGCCCTGCAAACCAAACCAAGCGCCCGCAAACATCGTCGGCAATTTGTGTTGCAGCCAATCTTGAAATGCAATGGAACCGCCGTTGCTGATTGCCTTGAGTCCCGGCCAGCCCTGCACGGGGTGGCGGCGGAAATAATTTTCGATGCCCGCCAAGCAGGTATCGATTCGGCAGCCTTGGTCCACGCCCGAGACCACGTGTTGCACCAGCGCCGGTGTGCCCGTTTGCTGAAAGGCCGTTTCTACAATGCGGTGGGAGACCACATCACAGGGCACAATATCCAAAACCGTTTCTTCTTGGGCCACGACACATTTGAGCATGCCCGCACCAATCAGGCCAACAAAACCCGCAAATGCGGCATAACTGTCGATCCAGCCGGGCCGGGGGTATTGCCAACTTGCAGAAATAATACTGGGCCTGACAATCGCCAGGGGAATCTCCCCTTTGCGCTCACTTAAAAGGTGTTCACTCAGGCATTTGGTGAGGGTATAGGTATTGGGGTAACCCAATTTTTGCAAGAGGGCCTTTTCTTCGAGCGAGCCGTCCATAATGCCTTTAAACAGCCCTTCGGCCGATTCGGGCAAAGGCACCAGCGCTTCGGGAATCGGGGTGAGGTCATTGCCCGAATGGGGCGAGACATAAGCGGTCGAAACATCGACAAAACGCTTCAAGTGGCGACAGCTGCGCACCACCTCTAAGAGATTTAAAGCGCTGACAATATTGGCCTCTGCAGCTTCTTTGACAGGCAAATCAAAGGCCACCGAGGCGGCACAGTGAATCACATGGGTCAACTCAGTTTGCAACTCCTGTTGCGTGGCGGGATCGAGCTTCCAGTCGGTCAGGTCGCCCGAAAGCACCTTGACCCGGCTCTCCCAGTTTGCAGGCAGGGCACTGAAACATTCAGAGGCGACGACTTCTTCTCGAAAGCGCACCTCTGCGGCCTGGCTTTTTTTTGCCCGAATCAAGACATAGATCTGTTCAATCTGTAAAGTTTCAGCCCGGCGTGAGAGCTCTTCGAGCACGACCTTGCCGACAAAGCCTGTTGCCCCTGTCAGCAGAACCCGGTTACCGTCTGCGCTCATACATTGCCCCCGGTTTTGCTTGCCAATTCTGCCACAGGGTAGAGATTGCCTACCCCAAACACGTTTTGGGGATCGACCGCCTCTTTGACCAGGGCATTCCACTTGAGCAGGGTGTCACTCATGATTTCGGGCAAAAAATGCTGACGCAATTTGCCAATGCCGTGGTGATGGGAGAGGGATCCGCCGCAGCTGAGGATTTCTTCGCGGGCCGCATCTTCAATCACTTTAAAGGTCTGGGTGGGATTTTCAACCCCTTTGTAAGAGACACCCAGGTAAAAATAGACACAGGCACCGGTATCGTAGATCTGGGTCACACGGGCCGTGACAAAGGGTTTGCCCGGCAATTTTAAGGCCTGGTGCTCTTTGTTGATGCGGGCCTTGACCTTTTCACAAAGCTCCAGCAATTGGCTCCAGGGCACAGAGGTCTCAAACGACTCACCCAAGAGATAGTGTTTCATAATCCAGTCGCGCAAATAGGCGATGCCAAAGGTCAATTCGTAGCCTTTGTGGCCGTTTTCGGCCCCGGCTTTCATGCCGCCATGTAAGTTGGCAATTTTGTAAACGCGCCGCTCTTGCTCGGCCACTTCATCGGCCCGGCCTTCGAAGACCAGGGTACAGGCCACCATTTTGAGCGGATCAAAGCCTTTGAGCTGGGTCACAATCATCTTTTCGAGCTTTTTCTTGAGTACACGCATGCCTGTGCTGGCGGGTTTGAGTGCCATTGAAAATTGAAACTGCACATTGTCAACCAAACGCACGCTGGCAGGGGGCTTGCCCGCTTTGGCCAGTTCGTACATAAAGGCCGTGCCTTCTTCGAAACTGGGAAAGAGGATCGAGCCGTAGCGGCGGGCTTCGGGCAATTCAAAGAGTTTGACCACCGCTGAGGTAATAATGCCCAAATTGCCTTCGGAGCCAAAGATCCACTGGCGGGGGTCCGTGCCGACAGATTCCCGTGGGGCCACGCCCGAGCGGCGAAGTTCACCTGTCGTGGTAACCACGTGAACGTCGAGCACGATGTCTTCAATATTGCCGTATTTGTTCTTTTTCATGCCGCTGGCATTGGTCGCAATCCAGCCGCCGAGGGTCGAAAATTCGATGCTGTCGGGCTCATGGCCCATGGTAAAGCCATAACTCTCCAATTGTTTGACCAAGTGGCGGCCGACGGCCCCGGCCTGAATGCAGGCCATGCGATTCACCGGGTCAATCCAGAGAATGCGGTTCATGCCTTTCATGTCGACCGAGACAATCATCCGCTCTTCGTTGCTGGGGCAGACCAGAGCCTCTGTTACGCTGGTACCACCCCCATAGGGTATGAGAACCACATTGTGTTTGAGTGCGGCAGCCACCAGGGACGAGATCTGTTCCTCTTCATTGGGAAAGACCACCAAATCTGGGATGCGGGGCAACATGCCATAATTGACCTGGTACATTTCTTCTTGGGTGTGGCCATGGCCATGACGCAGGCGAATGGCCCCCTCTGCCGTGATCTGTTCTGGCTTTAAAAACTGCGAGAGGGCCTCTGAAAAACCATCATGTTGGCGGGCCGCAGGAAATTCGCGGCTGCCCGGAGAACGGTGGATGTCTTCGCGGCTGATCTCGACTTTCATCATTTCACCAATCCAGGGCACCAGCGAGGGCAGTTCTAAGCCACTGAGGGTGTAACGTCCGCCGGTAAAAGTGGCGTGGCCATTTTCATTGATTGTAAATCCCGAGTCTTCAAAGCCCCACTCTCCCAGGCTTTCAATTTCATCTTTGCCAATCACAGGCGCAGGGGGAAAAATCCGGGTGGGCGCACTGCCGGGCAATAAACGTTGCAAAGCACTGCCATAGCGGCTCTGGGTCGATTCATTCATGGGGTTATCCATCACCAATACCTTAACAATCTGATTATTCACTGATTAAATTTGCAAAAATTGTCAAAACAATATTGTATAAATTTAATTTATTCTTAACCTATTTTCGCCGATTCAAGCACAACAGGTCAAGCGCTGTTCACAGAACTTTACAAGGCCGTTTCAATGGGCGGCTGTTGATCTGCCCAATTTTGGGGTTTGAGGCCCCAGTTAAAATGGCCGCTGGGAAAAAAGACCCCTTTGACGTCTGGGGCCTGGAGTGGGCCAAAATGGCCCGGATAAAAGGCTTGAATGCCTTCTTTTTCGAGCAATTGCCAAATTTGCCACATTGTTTGGGGCCGCTCTTCGTGAAAAAAATGCACACGCGGTGTTTGGTTCTGAAACACCCCGCCCCTGAATAAATCCCCGACGAGGGCAATTTTTTGCTCGTTCAGCACCACCACCAGCGAGCCAGCGGTATGGCCGGGCAGGGGCAAGACCCGGCCCTGAATGCCAAAGGGGCTGAGATCAACCGGTTCTGAAATCAGGCGATCGGCTTGAAACGGTGTGTAAGGAATGTCGACAAACAATCGCAAGACCCCGGCCCAAAAGCTGGTCGGAATTAAATCGCGGCTGCGGCCCCGATTCAACATGCCTTGATCCCCTGCTCCGACCCAGACCGGCACGCCGCGTGTTTTGCCCAATTTGAGCGCTCCGCCCGCATGATCGCCATGGCCGTGGGTCAGGATAATCGCCTCCAGGCTCTCAACGGGGGTCTGGTGGGCCTTGAGCCAAGCTTCAATTTCGGCCTCATGGCCGACGGAACTGCTGTCGATCAAAAATGACTTGGGCCCCTTGAGCAAATAGACATTGGCAATGCCTGTGTCCAGGCGGTGGACCTCTGTGGCAGCATTGGCCGGGCGCGTTCCAGATAGCAGGCCCGACAGCGCAAAGAGGGCAAAAATGAGCCCAGATTTTAACCCAGACTTCAACCCAGACGTTAACATATACAACTCCTTTGAAAAACAGCACGTTTAGATAGCCTAATGAAAACAGCAACAAAAATCAAATCAAAGAAAATTTATGGGGGTTTGGATTATCTGCCCTGAGATTGGGGAATATAGAAATCACTCTAGCTGTACGCCTGCAGCGGGAGAATTTACAGCAAAAACGGGTATATCCACGATGTCTTCATCCTCTTCCCGCAGTCCCAACCGCTCACGCCAGACCTTGCGACTAATGCTTTTCAGCTCTTTGGCCGCGCTGCAAATGGCCTGCACCGTTTTGGTGAATACTGCCAATACCCAATTTGACAATTGGGAGAACCCGGATTTTAAACAACACCCGTTCAAAGCCACTGAGAGCGCTTTGGACTGGGCCGTTGATGGACAGGGGTATTTTTATGTTTTAGATATCAGCACGGGCACCTACTATTACACCCGCAAGGGGCAGTTTACATTAAACAAAGACAACCAAATATCTACCGCAGAGGGCTATGTTTTGGATCCTTTGATCGCCCTGCCCAAAGAAACAGAGCAGTATTTTATCAGCGAAGGGGGCAATATCTGGGCCAAAGGGGCCTATTCAAAAAACGAGTGGACCACATTGGGGCAAATTAGCTTGAACCGTTTTCCCAAACCCGAGGCCCTGAAAGAACTCCGCCCAGGCAGTGGCTATTTTCTCGAAACCCTTGAATCGGGCAAAGCGGTCATGGGCCAACCCAAACAAAATTTCTATGGTTTTATCGTCAACCATGCCCTCGAAAACACGGCCTCGGCTGTCTCTGCGATCCCTGCCCCTGGCTGCCAAAACGCCTCAGTGGACAAACAGGCCAAAACCGATCAGCCCCTGGACTGGGCGATTGAAGGCCCTGGCCTGTTTACCTTTTTGGACCCCTTGAGCGGTTACCGCTATTTTTCGCGCCGGGCCAAAATGTACACCCATCCCAACGGGCAATGGTCCAACGAATATGGCTATCGCCTCGACCCTGCTGTGGCCCTGCCCGCCGGACATCAATTTGTGCGCATCGACCCCGATGGCAGCATTTGGTCGGGCAAAGACCCCAGCAAACCCGAAAAAACCGGCCAAGTCGTTTTGGCGATGCCAGAAAAACCAGACAGCCTGAAGGCCTTGGGTTTTTCACGGGGCTCGGTATATTTGGCTCCCAACCCTGAAGCTGACAAAGCGATCAAAAGTGTCACACCCGGCCAAGCGGGCAGCGGAAAAATCAAAAGCGGTTTTTTAGAAAACTGCGCCCAAGACCTGGGTGAGCTGCCCCGCGATGAAAGCAAACGCCAAATGATCGCAGATACGATCTTGTAATCGGGCCAGCTTATTCAGACAAAAAGCGGCTCAGCTCTTGCACAGCCCAGCTCTGGTAGGCGTGTTTGAGCTGGGTGAGAGCGGTCTGCAGCGGCAGCCAGTGCAATTCGTGATCGGCCTCAATTTTTGCATCCGGCTCAAAGGGGCTGCTCTGCATTTCGCAGACAAAAAAATGGCCAATTTTAAACAGCACCCGGTGGGCATTGGCCAAGTATTGTCCAGATTTGCCCAGCTGCCAGAGAATCGTCACTTTTTGCCCAGTCTCTTCGCGCACTTCGCGCAGCAGGCAGTTTTTGAGACTCTCACCCGCTTCGAGCCCACCACCGGGCAAATACCAGCCCTCGGGCAATTGCATCACCGCCAGCCGCGAGGCTTCGTCGAGAATCAAGGCATAGGCCCCTGGCCGCTGTTGTATCGGCAAACCCGGCGGGGCTTCGCCAAAGAGTGGGAATTCGGGGTGAGTCTGGCTCATGCACCGACCTCATTTTTGGCCTCATGATTGGCCTCAGCCAACTCTCCCGGCGCAAGGCGGCGGTGCATATAAACGGTGTCGAGGCCCCAGGAGAAAAACTGCTTTTGGGTAAAGAGCAATTTGAGATCGGGGCTGGGAATCGGACGGGCGGTGCTGATCACCCAGGCGCCGTGGCGCAGATCACTCAGCAAATGGATCAGCCGCCCCAGCCACTCCTGATCGAGGCAATTGGCCGTGACATAGACAATGCTGGCGGGCTTCACATCGACATCAAAGATATTTTGGTGGCGAAATTCGACTTTGTCCAAGTGGTGTTGGGCTGCCACTTCCTGGGCATGTTTGACAAAAGGCGCAATTAAATCGATGCCGACCGCTTTCATGCCATAGACCCCGTGGGCAAAAAAGACATTGCGGCCCGTGCCACAGCCCAAATCGTAAAAGACATCATTCGGCTGGGCGTCGACGGCTTTGAGCGAGCTGGCGATGCCAAACCAGGAGGTCTCCCCATAGGTCAGCCGGTAAAGCGTCTCCGGCCCGGTGATTTTCACCCCTTCGGTGAGCGCGATCCAAAACTGGCTGGGGGAGAGATAGCGCTTGGCCAAATCGTGTTCCCAGGACAACAGCGGCCCCCGGTTGAGATTGAAAAGATATTCAGCGCTGTTGAGAAAGAAAAAATAACACCAATTGCAAAAATAGATCGCCGCGCGGCTGAAAAAGCTCCAGGGTGTGGCCAGATTCCAGCGATAACCCGGCCGAAAATAGGCGCGCAAACAGGCAAAGTAAAAACCTGCCAGAGAGAGCAGCTTAATCGGCACGGGAGGCAGCCGGGGCCTGGTTCGCGTTGGCAGTGCGGCGGTTGAGCAGGCGAATGGCCCGAATCAGCTCTTCGGCCTTTTCGGGAATGGCAAAAACGGGTTTGCCAATCAAACGCTCAAACTCCACCAGGGTCATATCGTCGAGAAAGCGCTGCTGATCGTTGCGCACCATGACTTCGGGAATCCAGATTTCATCGCCCAGATCTGCTTGCGCGGCGGCTTTGAGCAAGTCTTGGGCCATCAAGAGGCCCGAGACGGTGATGCCCGGCCCCCAAAATTCACTTTTGCAGCGAATCAAATTAAAGGCCAGATTTTTGACCTTTTGCTCGGCTTCTTTGAGCAAGGGCGCAATAATATCCGCGCCAATCTGGCCCGTGAGAATCGTGATGCGGCGCTTTTTGTTGAGTTTGGCAGGCAGTTTGTCGGCCTGCAAATGAAAGGTGTCGATAAACCTTCTTGCCCCGCCCACGCCGTCTTCCATTTGTTCAAAGCTGCCATAATGTTCAAAGGGTGGGTAGTCTTGGCCTGTGAGCCAGTAAAATTCATCGCCGAGGCGCACCACAGGGGTGCCGTGTTCTTTGAGGGCTTTTTCTTGCCAGGGTTTGACCTGGGCCATGATCTCCAGGGCCTTTTCGGGGCCGACCGGCGGCAATTGGGGCAAATGCACGCGGTAATCTGTCATGCCCAGGGGCACAATCGCAATACTCAGCACATGGGGATAATAGGCCAGCAGTTTTTCGAGGCTTTTGTCGAGATCTTTGCCATCGTTGTAACCGGGGCAGAGCACAATCTGGGTGTGCACCGAGATATCGTGGGCGAAGAGGGATTCGAGCTGCTGACGAATGCGGCCCGCCCGTTTGTGCACAATCATGCGCTTGCGCACGGCGGGCGACATCGAATGCACAGAGACATTCAGCGGGCTGAGCTGCTCGTTGTAAATGCGGTTCCAATCGGCGCCCGAGAGGTTGGTGAGGGTAATAAAATTGCCGTGGGTAAACGAATAGCGAAAATCGTCATCGCGGATAAAGAGCGAGCGGCGCAGGCCTTTGGGCTGTTGGTGAATAAAACAAAAGACACAGCGGTTTTCACATTCGACAATGTCTTTGAGCGGCTCGGGGCTGGGGGTGAGCCCCAGGGGTTCGCCATAGCTGCGCAGAATCTCGGCTTCGTAGACAGAGCCATCGCTGCGCTGCAGTTCAAAGAGCAGCTCTTCGTCGGAGGTCTGCTGAAAAAAGTCGAGAAAATCCCCGACTTCTTCGTCGTTGATGCGCAAGAGAATATCCCCGCTGGCAATGCCCGCTTTGGCGGCCAGGGTCTCGGGGGTTACACGAACGGGAAAGGGCTGGGGAGTATACTTGTGGCGTCTGGGCATCGGGCTGATCTCGAAATACTTAGAATATTCCTCACTTTACCACAAACAGCGGTTTTCAGGCAGGTTCAGCCGTCACCAAAGGGCAAGAGACTATTTTTGCCCCTGCAAGCGGGATATGGGAAAATAAGGCATTCGGAGATCATCTCAGAAAGGCTGACGGGGAAACATGCACCTAATAAATAGCTTTAAATACCTGCTGGTCTTGCTGGGCAGCTTGCTCTTAACAGGACTGCTGGCCGCCTTTTTGCTCTGGCGCGGCGATCTCTGGCTCAATATGCCACCCTTTGAGCGCTACCCGGTTCAGGGCCTGGATATTTCGGGCCACCAGGGCGAGATCAATTGGCACGAGGTGGCCCAAGGCCCCTGGAGCTTTGTGTATATCAAAGCGACGGAGGGGGGCGATTTTGTCGATCCGAGCTTTGCACGCAATTGGGAACAGAGCCGCCCAACAGGTTTGTTGCGGGGAGCGTATCATTTTTACACTTTTTGCCGCTCTGGCGCGGAGCAGGCCCAGAACTTTGTAAAGACCGTGCCGATCGCGCCCGACACCCTGCCCCCGGTGGTGGACCTGGAGTTTGGCGGCAATTGCAGCAAGCGCCCGGTTTCTGCAGAGCTGATCCCCGAGGTGCAGATCTTTTTGAACGCGATCGAAAAACACACGGGCCAACACCCCATTTTGTACGTGACCGACACCTTTGCCAAAACCCACCTCAACCAAGGCCAATTGGCAAACTATTCCCTCTGGGTGCGGGACATTGTGCGCGAGCCTGCGTTGTTTAACGGTCGGCCCTGGCAATTTTGGCAATTCAGCAACCGGGGCAAGGTGCCCGGCATTCAGGGGCGGGTGGATCTTAACGTGTTTAAAGGCAGTCCGGCTGAGTTGAGACGCCTGTTTGTGCCACTTTCACCCCGTCAGAACTGAGCAGGCCCCAGACCCGCAGCCTTCCTATTTTCACCTTTTGTGAATTCAACTTGACTGACTTTGCTATTTTTCAGTCTGGCCTTGCCAGAATTGTGAAGATTGTGAAGGAATTATAAAGATTGTGAAGATTGTGAAGTTTGTGAAGGAATTATGAAGTTTGTGAAGATTGTGAAGCTCATTCAACCGATTCTGAGCCTTGATCTGCGCGGCTTGAAATCTGAGCATATTTTTTGTATGATGGGGGAGATTTCGTTGGGGTGTACTTATCCAGATCGGGCGATTGTGATTTTTTGGCGGAATCTGCTGTCAGGCTAACATTCAAATATGCGTGTTATCCTGACAGGCTATTTTGTGCTTTTGCATGATAGTCGGAAGTACGGGGAAAAAATGAAGGGAAGGCGGTTTTGGGGAAGGGGTCAGATTTGGAATTATCCTGATCAGGATAAGTATTAGTTGGCGCAGATGCCCGACGGGCACCCAATACCTGATAGCGAGGCCGAAATGAACTATTCGCTTGAAGAGATATGCCCGTCGGTCGCATGGCCAACTTGGACCATCATCTTGGCTGACGCAAGATATAGTTAATAGAGCTCTCTCTGTTATAAGAGCCATCAGAATAGGACAGGATACTAAGTAATGACAGAACTATTCCGGACAATGAAAAAAGACGAATTTGGTAAACCTATTTGTGGTGAGAGTGCCAGTAAACTTGGGGTAAGGCTTAGTGGCGCTAGAAAAGATATTCAAATTGACAAGGATGGCATGGTGCATCCAATGACGGGCGGATTATCAGTCACTCCTGATGACCCGTCTTCTCTACCACCTGAATTTATTCCCTATTCAAAAGATGGTATTAGTAAAAACCCTGTTTTTAGATTATCAGAATCAGAACTGGTTTCAAATATAAGCTTTAGAAGAGATCCGAGTAAACCAAACATCCATGGTTTTGTGGAGCCTTCAGATGTTATGGCTGCAACAACATATCAAGAAGAGATTTATCAAACTGCATACTCGTGGGAAATTCATTGGGAATGAATCCTCATTACAATCGTTATCTTACTCTCCTAAATGAGCTTCTTGAAGGAAGGCTTACACGCGCTTTATCAGAAGATCAAGAGGATGAAATAATTGAAGAAATGAGTTCATGTTGGTTTGAATTAGATGATTCACACCAACGGGAGTTAAGGCAGATTATTAGAACAGATCCAAGGCGAAAAAAGCTATATCGCCAACAACTGGCAGAAAGAGCTCGTGGTTTAAAAAAGATCAAGGATAGTGTGAGAGCTTTTTCGATTAATCAACTTATCCCCGAGTCAGAGTGGGAGAATGGTTCAAAAGCTCTTATTGAAAAATTTAGCTCAAAGATCAAATCAAGCATCTTTGGCCAAGGGACGTTAAGTTTTGCTGATACTGTAGTTGGTAAAGGTGCTAATGGTCCAGGCTTATTAGTTGACATGTCTAATTTATCAGGCATTAAAATACTGGGAAATAGGCGTCACATAAATGATGTTCTGTATAAATCAAAAGCTATTACTGATAAAAATATGTTGGCCTCTTGGCTGCACTTCGCAAAGTCCATCCCCAAAAAATTTGAGATTTACAAAGGATCTCAAAGCTTTTTGTCTTCTTCGATCTCTGCATTTATTGCACTTGAAAAAGCTATTGGGATTTATAATAGTGAGGGAATTTCCGAGGTTAAATATCTGCAGTTTTTGTTTGTCCATGACATCTTGCTAGACTCATTTTCTTCTATGCATCATGAGTTCAATAAGGAATTCAAATACTCTCCTGAAAGAATGTATGTAATTTCCATTCGACTAAATGACAACATTTTTCTCTTTGAAATGACATCATTGAATCAATTCATCAGATCAACATCCTATGATGTTAGTTATGGAGCTTTTTACAGATATCTAGGATTAGAGGACGAGAAATGAACCAAAAATTTTCTTTAAGATATGATGAGTTACTTAAAGAGGCTCAGCAAATTTTGCAGAGCCAGAGACATGTTTCTACGGATTTTGGCGCATATATCGACATTGATGAAGATAAAGCTAGAGAGTGGAAGGTTAAGGCCAAGCACTTAATTTCTGCTACCTGCGGTGAGAACTCGCAGCATCTAAAAGACTTCCTTTATGCAGAAAAGCAGGAGAACCATGAAGAATATATTGATGTATTTAAAAGAATAAAGCCCATATTTGCTGCAGCCAGAAATGATTTTCAAGGCGGTTATCTTGTTGGGCTGAAAGCACTAATACAAGCAGAAATTTTCGATAGTGAATTAGATCAAGCAAGAGAACTGTTGGGCAATCACTACAAAATCCCTGCTGCTGTTGTTTCTGGAATTGTTCTGGAAACAGCTTTAAGACAATTGTGCGATAAAGCAAATATTTTGCATTCAAAAATGGATAAAATGAATGCTGATTTAGTTAAGGCGGGAATATATAATCAACTTCAGCAAAAGCGAATTACAGCATTAGCGCATATTCGTAACAGTGCTGCTCATGGAAAACCAGAAGACTTTACTGTTGAAGATGTCGAGCGAATGATCAGTGAAATAGAGCAGTTTCTTGCAGTACACCTCGTATGATCAAATTTTTAATAATGAATTTTTTCAAAGGCTAGTCTTAGGAGAAAATTTGTATGCAAGAAAATAAAAAGATTTCAAAAGTCTTTGAATTAATTGGTGTGGGATATGAAGTAAAAAAGATACAGATGAGCTATAAGGATGGAAAAGCTTTTGCAACTATGTCTTTATTGAAAGACGGCAAGGAGTTAAAAGTTGAGGGCGACGATGAGTTCATGTTCTTCTGTTCACGGTTTAAAAAAGTAAAAGATGCTCACAACAACTACCAACTTATATATTTTGAGTCTGACGATAATTTAGTTGAAGACAAAGACATGAGTGCAAATATCAATGGTCCAGTTAAAGGTAATTTCAAATTAGTTTTATCTGGCTACGAATTTGTATCTGGTTTGACAATTATGGAACTTATGAGAAAAATGCCGCAGGCACGAGGCTACACACATTGTTTAGTGCATTTAAGGGTAGACCATCAATCAAATTCAAACTTTAATTTAACGGACTTCAAAGACCAGGTTAAAATAGTAAACTTAGATAACGACCAGTTAATTTTTAAAGGGTTTATTTATGAGTTTTCACAGTCAGGAGGTTTGGCGATCCTTGCATTAAGAGATGAAATGCTAAAAATGGAAATTGGCAAGGTTGCAATGGAGTTTTATCAAATTCCTCCCGCCGACCAATTTCAGATTACAGTTGATCATGCAAATGTGGACTACTCACTAAATCTTCAATTCACACCCGTTGGAATTGCACACAATACTAATTTAAGAGAATTTTCAGTAATATCCCCTATACATAATTTAATAATCAATGAAGAAATGAAAATAGGGACTGTTAGTTTTTATCAAAAGCTCGATTCTTTAGATGATGCATTTATCCGCAAAAGTGATCTTGTAAGAGGCCATGAAGATTGGAATGGTAATTTTCCCAGAGCAAAGGTAGTCGTCAAGGCGAATAACTATTACTCTGCTGTAAAAATTGGTTACAAAAAGATATCTACAGCAGTTGATATCCTATGTTTAAGATCTGACATTGCTTTCCCTCACCTACCTATTGGGAAAGGACAACAATTCACCTATAATCACTACCAGCACTATTCCAGAGTATTGCTATCTGAGTGGGTATATTGTAGAGATCTAGCGAGCCCGCAGCAGGGTCATTTGATAATAAAAATAAATTCAGTTATTGATAATAAATTGTCCATAAAGCATGATCCTCAAATTTATTTAAATAGATTAAACAAATTATTTGAAAAATTTATTTCCAAAGAGATCTTAACTCAAGAAGAAGAAAATCAAATTCAAGCGCTTCATTGGTTAAGAAGAGCCATACAAACGACGAACAAAAAAGATAAATTATTAGATCTCTGGACGGCATTTGAATTCCTGATTTCTGGTATTCCAGATAAATTGGCTTTCTCCGATCAGGAAAAGAAGAAGTTACGGAGAATGGTTAAGCTGCATAAGGATCTTTCAAAGGACCAGATAAACATCCTAACCAATGCAATTAACAATATTAATTTCTCACCTCTCATGAAAAAATTCAAATTCCTTCTTGAAGATATTGGCTTGTCGTTTTCAAGTTGGGAATTCGAATTGATCAAATCGTCAAGAGACAATAGAAATAGCCTAATCCACGGCAGAAAAGATGTAGAGCTAAACGATGCTGAATTGGATAAAATGGCCACAGTCATTGAAAAGATCTTAATTTACAAATTAATTAAAGAAGAAGCATCTGAAACGGAGGTTGTTGTTGCTGATAGAGTTCGAACCAAGCAAGGTAACAATAAGAAGCCTAAAAATAAAAGAAGCAACTCGAAAAAAAGAAGATAAACCACAGAAAGTAAGCTTTATGTGGCCAACAACCCACTTGCACTTGACGCCACTTCGCTCTGCAAGTGCAAGTGGGTTGTTAGCCGGACACCTGACGGTGCAAAAGCTGGAGTGCTTGTCAAATTTTGAGATTTACTTGAAGAGCAGTCCCCGTCAGGAGCACGGCCAACCAAAAACATCATCTTGACTATCACAAGGTATAATTACAAGGAGAATTCAATGGGATACACTTTTAATCTGGAACATGTAAACATCGTTTCTTATCTTACCGCACCCATTGATTGGCATTCTTTTGATCGAGAAGAATTATATAGATATGAGCATATGTTATTTGATTTTTATGATCGGTATTTTATGGAATTTCCTGAAAGATTATTTCACCATAAGATTTTGTTTAGACACCATCGGCAACGAGAATTTCCGAATATGGAGTCGAAAAAAAATTACCCCCGATTTAGCAGAGAAAATGTGCTTGGATTTTTATATTCACTAAACCAATCACATGATTCAAGAATTATTTCTCACACTGATAAATTTCCTGAAATATTGAGAAGGGCATCAGAAAAATCAATAGAATTTTTACACAGATCAGATGCTGATATTGAAGATGATGGCTTTCTTAATTATGAGACATTAAAACGAGCATTATTTGAATTGAAATTCATTTTTGGTTCATTTGCTTATTACGGATTAGTAGTTGGTAGTCGTAAAGATAAAAATCTATCAGATTTTTTTAGAAAGGTAGCAAGAGATTCTGGTGAACTTGGACTTTTCCTTATTCCTGATGATATACATACTGGCTCACTTTCTGTATTAGATCCATTTCCACAAATTTCACTAATATCCAAACATCCAGAACTATATCCTGGAATTATTTTTTGGTCATCTGACGGAACATCTACAATTGTGCCATCAAATGAGGCAGAAGAATTCACTTCTACTCTAATCAACGCGTCATTTAATAATTACTTTGAGATCCCGAGATTAATTCAGGAATATGAGTCCAATAAATTAAGACAGAAAAGCAGTTTACTACATTTAAGTGACTTGCATTTTGGTTCAAATAATGCAAGAGCAAACAAAGACTATCTCCTTTTACATATCAATAAAATTAAAATTGATTTCACGATAGTAGTACTCTCTGGTGTCTTATGTGACAATCCTTTTTCTACAGATTTTGAAGAATACAAAGACTTTAAGTTGAAGCTGAAACATATAACCGTAAAAAATCCGATTGTGGTTCTTGGAAATCATGACCATAAAATTCTAGGTATTATTCCTACCATAAAGAAAAACGACTTTGGAACTGACTCAAACTATCCGAGCATAGTAAAAGACCATAAGATGAAATGTCTATTTTTCTGTTTTGATTCATGTATTGAAGTCCAACTATTTGCCGGCGGAAAAATATCTCAAAGTCAACTCACAAAAATGGCAATACTTTTTGAAAGAGAGTGTTTAAAAAAACCAGAAATACGTGACTATTTTCGAATTGCTGTAATTCATCATCATCCACTGCCCTACCAAAGTGGACGGGAGCAAGAGATTCAAACGGGGTGGAAGGCTGTTTTCAGTATGGCAAATGAACAATTTTTTCTAAAGATGGAAAACGGTGATAATTTTGTTAAATGGTGTGCGGAATTTGGTATAAAAGCTATTCTTCATGGGCATAAGCATTGGCAAAGATATGTTGAAAAAAATGTTAGTACTCAACAAAATAGGAATGCAAGAATTAGAGCGATAGGTTGTGGTACTTCATCTGGTAAAGGGGGTAAACCAATGACATACAATCTAGTTTCTTGGGATAATAATTCACAGGCTTGGGGAGCAATATTTTTTCAAGACCACAATAGATCGGGTTATTTCTCTAAAAATATGATGCTGTTTGTAGTAAATTAAATGACCTTAGTGAATGGGCATCGTTGCAACTCTCTGTCAGAGAATCTTTTCCTTGGAATTGAAAACAATTACTTTCCTTTTTTGACTTACTATCAATGTCAGAATATCAGAGTGACCTAAAGTATGATTGACAAGTCGACATTTAATCCATCTATGCTGTGGAATTGAACCCATATAGGACAAAAACCATGCAATCCAACTTTGATTTAATTATTTCAGCTGACGCCTTGAAGATGACGGCCGATCTTCAACTGATGAATTCTCATGGGGTCCAGATTGCTTACAAGCATACAAATTTCAAGCAAATTACTGCCTCCCGATTGCATGGTCTCTTCAATCTCCGAGACTATATAAAGCACTATGTTGAAAGTGGTAAAGAAGCCGAAAGTCTTGCGGAAATTGGGATGTGTATCGCGGATGAAGTACTTGGCAAGGAAATTTTTGGCTTTCTAGCCTCCTCGCACTCGCAACGTACTCTTTGTGTCCAATTGCCCAGCGCATCCGAAGAACAAAATATCTTGGCGGCTGCTATTTCCCGTATTCCATGGGAAATAGCAAGACCAGAAGCAAACAAACCAACGCTCGGTGAGAAAAATCTTCTTGTTCGAGTTATACATGAAATGAATGGTTCTGCCACAGAGCCGTTAGAAATGAGTGAAGATGAACCACTGCGTATTCTGTTTGTTTTTGCAGAAGCGCAAGGTTCTCATCCACTCGCTTCACGCAGTGAGCGGAGAGCTTTAATAAATCTTTTTGAAAGAGAAATCTATCCCAAACGCCGAGTTATAGCTCATTTTCTGACTCATGGTGTAACCCGTGAACGTCTAGAGTCTCAGATCCAAGAACAAGGTGGGTATCATATCGTTCACTGGAGTGGACACGGTCACACAAATTTGCTTGAGCTTGCCAAATCAGGAGGAGGAAAAGATTATTTATCCGGTCAGGAATTGCTTGAATGCTTTATTAATTCTGGGGGATTTATCCCCCGACTTTTCTTTCTGAGTGCTTGTCATTCTGGTAATATTCTGAACGTAAAAGATTGGAACGATTTTCTTACGGTTTCTCAAGGACAAGAGTTGGGTACGAAACACAGTCCAATTGTAGATTATAAGGATATTTCTCTCGAGGTACAATCTGGATACACAGGTACGGCACATGCGTTGATTCAGGGAGGTGTACCATCTGTTGTTGCGATGCGGTTTGCTGTTGGAGATGAGTATGCCCGTGACTTGGGAGTCGCATTCTATAGTGCTTTATTGGCACATTCCAAGCTCAAAAATGTATCTGCAGCCCTGTCAATGGCTCGCCAATCGCTGCGTAAGAACGCTGACGCAATTCGTTACCATGTCTGTGACCCTGCAACACCTGTGCTCTACGGGATTGATGACCCTGGAATTATTTTGTACCAAGGCCATGCTCCAGTTATCAATATGCACAATAGAAGACTCCACCAGATAGCTGAATTGACTATGTCAGAACATGAGCATTTTGTAGGCCGCACTTGGGAGTTATCTGGACTAGGAGCAGAGTTTATTGGCTCTCGTACCGGAGAAAAAGTGAAACCTATTGCCCTCATTACCGGACTAGGAGGAATGGGGAAAACTGCTCTCACGGCTGAAATTCTTGATCTTTGGGAAGATCGCTTTGAACAGATCTTGCTCTATCAATCAAAGCCCAATCCCATTGGACTAGACAATATGCTCCAGGATATCCATACAAAACTTAATCTTGAGCTTGGTCGTTACCATGAGCATATAAAGGTGCGGCCTGCTGATGCAATCTACCGTCGCCCTAGCACAGAGTTTACTGGTAAGGAACGATTGGAGCGCCTTATCTACAATCTCATTCGTGCGATGCAGGATGAGCCTATTTTGCTGGTTTTGGATAATTTTGAAGCCAACCTCAAGCCACAACCAGATCATAGTTCCATTATTCCTCTGTGGTTGTGTCAAGACCCTGCATGGGATCTCTGTCTTACAATTCTTTGCCAGAAACTGATGGGTACACCATCCAGAATTTTGATCACTTCCCGAATGCCCCTATTTGCACTCAGAGGGTCAAACTGTTACCGAATATCACTCGGCCCTCTGTCAACTGGTGAAGCGGCTCTTTACTTGCGGGAACAAAAAACTTTGAAAGTGATGATGTATAGTGCTGAAGAGGAAGAAAGAAAACTTGCAATACGATTGCTGAATGCTAGCAGGTTTCATCCACTTCTAATGAACCAATTGGCCCAACTTGCAGGGGGTGGGCCTGTACTCCGACACCAACTTATTCAAGCAATCGAGGCTTTAGAAAACGGCAAAGATTATAACCATTTGCCCTCTTTATTCTCGGTTGAAGCAAATGATACAAAGGTGCTGGCCTATTTGCAAGATGCCCTCTCCACTTCTCTTGATCTATTAATAGAAGAGTCTACATCTGAAGCCCGTTGTGTGTTGTGGATGATTGCAATTGCTTTTAAACCCGTTAACTTGGGTTTTTTACAGACTATTTGTAGTGGTCAAGATACTCCCAAACAAGCAAATCTTCGTAAAATCAAAGAGATGCAGGATAGTGATGGTGAAGAATTATCAGAGGATGTGAAAGAAAAGCTTAAAGTAATTTCGTCTGTAACTCAACAAATGATCGATGACTTAAAAACACCAATCCCACTTATGCCTGATCCCACTGAGTCTCTTCAACAACTATGCTCTATCAGCCTAATCTCTCAGGCTGAAATGGTTCAAGGAGAGGATTCATTTTATCAGTGTCATGAATTAGTTCGTGAACGTATTTTCAAATGGATGGAGACTCATCCACAAGATTTAGGCAGTTTAAATGAAAAGAGCCTCTACTTAACATACGCTGAGTGGTTGGAGTTTGGGTTTATATCTAACCTTCACGTAGATATGCAAGAAGCTATGAATCTTGCAAAGTATGCTTTAATATACTTCATTCAGGCTGGCGCCTTTGCGCATCTAAACACATTTACACTTTTCATTACCCAAGCCGATCCTTTGCAACTTACTGAGATATTGCCATATCTTGAGAAAGCTGTCGAATCTCTTCCCCAGATGGGCACTCGTTGGCCTACATTAAAGCTCCTTGCAATTGCCTTAGGACGTCTTGGTTACTATGATGAAAGTTTCTCATACTTTGAACAAGTTAATTTTGAGGTCAGAAGTGAAGCAGAAAAGCTAGGAGAAAAGGCGACTTGGATTTGGGGGGAATTAGCAACTGTTTTACAAAATTGGGCAATTAACCTAAAGCTTTCTGGCGATTTTGAAGGATCGAGGCAAAGAATAGCTGAGAGCGAAGAAGCTTTCAAATATGCTAATCAGAAACAATTTGTTGAGATTGAGGGAGTCATCAATGATATAGGAGAACCAGCTTTCTATGCAATCTCTCAAAGGTTAGAATCTTTACATACTGATATTAGACAAGGATTGTCTCATCAAACACTTCCAGAATTAGAAAATATAACAACATTTTTGGAGGCATTGTGTAAAGAATCTCTAAATGATGAAAATGTAATGATGAAGCCTAAGCAAGAAATTCTTGCTGGTGAATACATTAAATCATTGGATATAGTAAGAGAAGCCTATATGACTTTCCAAAATTGGGAGCTTTCCTTAATGATAGCTGATAAAATACTGGCATTTAAGACAGAAATAGGTCGAACACAAATTGACATTGCTTGGAGTAGATTAATTCGAGCACAAATACTTACAACTCTCGACCGCCTTGATGAAGCCAAAATAGAGTTTGATTTCTGTCTTAGCGTTTTCGATGGTAGTCAAAGTGGAGAGGTTTATAGTGGTCTTGCACATCTGCTACACAAAAGTGGCGATATTGAAGGAGCCATTACACAATCAAGGCGCGCACTTACTGTATTTGAAATGGATCCGAAACCTCGGGATCGGTCATTAGCTCACCAAAATCTTTATGTTTACCTTATTGAAAGTGGAATCCCAGCTTATGTCGTTGAGTCTTCTAAACATCATATAATAGCCTTGACATATCAACTTGTGTCTAATTTAAGGATGGACCTTAAGACTTCGTTACTACACTACATTACTGACTTCAAGCGCGGGCATGTGACCCCTTCCACACTTCCTCGCTTGACTGAATTAGTTGAAGATCAAACTTTTCATGGCTTATATGAATGGCTTGGCCAGAAACAAATTCCAGTTTCTGCTGCTCAAGCACAGGTTGATAATTTTTTGCAAAGGCTATGGGAAGAAGTACAATCTGAAAAAAATCAATTATGGATTCAAATCCTTTCTGGAGGACGAATCGATGTAAGTTTAATTTTGGACGACCTCCTTGAAGTAGTCCTTGAGTTAAAACCATCTAATTGGGGCCAAGTTTCACTATCAACCAACGAAGAAAGTCTGAAGCACTACAGAGACATGATCAATGTTGTGGACACTGCTCGAATGGAAGGTAAGGCTCAAGGTCGTGCTGAAGGCAAGGCGGAAGGCCGAGAAGAAGGACTTATAGAAGGCAAAAGGCAGACTGCTCGAGAAATGCAAGCCGATGGTATGTCTGCGAATGTAATTTCTAAATACACAGGCTTGTCAATTGAAGAAATCGAGAGTCTTGGATAACTTGGCCAACTTGGCAGATCATCTTGTCTCCCTTCGGTCGCAAGATATCTGCATGGATAACTGCTCTCCACCCGTCTGTTATCCACGCCCAGGCAGACGCCGCTGCCAAGCGCACCAAGAGCTGATTAGCAACCCAGGTAACTTGTCCCCAGTATTTAAACCCAAATGCTCAACAGAGAAAGGAAACCCCAGTTGTTCGACTTTGCTACACTGACCCAAGCCAGACAAGGACTGCAAAAATCTGACCAATTGCGTCACCAGCAGTCAGCGGAACTGTACATCCAGGGCCGGCAGTTGATTCGCGAGGCTTTCTTGCCGCCTGTCAACAAAGCCAAACTCAAACAGGCCACCGATTGTTTTGCCAAAGGGATTCAAGCCAATTACAAAAATCCAGCCAATTATTTTGGCATGGGCTTTCTGTTTTTGCTAATCACCCAGCCCCTGCAAGCCCTGCCCTATCTGAAAGCGGGCCTGGAGCTGGAGCCGGGGTCGGAACTGGGAAAAGAACTCTTACAACAGGCGCAGAGCGGTGTTGCACAGCCCAAAACCGCCCCACAAGCGCTTGAGCCAAACATACCGCAATTCGACAAACCCGCAGCTGAAATGGACTTTGATGATTTGTACGACAGCACAGAAGCCGCTATTATGCTGTTTCTGAAACAGATGATGACCGATGAAGTCTTGGGATTGACCCCCTCCCCCAATCCCAAACAACTTGAAGTAGTACAAACCAAGCTGAAACACTTTCAAGAGAAAACACACGAATTTAATCACCGGCTTCAGATTCTCGATCAAGAAATGGAAGTCTCTGATTTAAGGCAGCAGTTGGGTGCCATCGATAAAGCCCTGCAACGCATCCTCTCGCTGAGTCAGCTCTTTGAACAGTTTATCGAGATTCATCAGGATATCCAAAAGCACGCCGATTTAACCGATGAAATTATGGCTGAATCCCAAGTGACGGACGATCC